>JAXDRC010000048.1:0-53302 GCA_034091205.1 Parabacteroides sp.
TTGATGTATGATTTTTCTTTTATATCTTTGCTCATGCAAGTGTGGTAATTATGTTGGTAATCTTTTGTTTTTCACCATATTAAGATACTAATAAAATTCCACACTTGCAATTTTTTTAAGAAATAATTAACTGATATACAACATTATATCATACTTTTATTTTGTTACGAACTAAAAGAATCTCCACCTAAATTGACGAAGAACCAGAGAGTTTGCCGCTGTTAGTTTCACAATTTCTTTACTTTGTTGATATATAGGTGATTGTTGTGAAGTTTGAATATTTTTTAACATAAGGCTTATTTTTATATTGTAAACCTGTCTAATGAAAGTTTAGCCAGGCAAAACTTGGATTATATAATTTTCGTATTGATATTGATTTTTTTTACCTTTGCCAAGCCTATATGTTTTTGAGTCCTATCATCTTGTCTGAAAACAGAAAAGGTTAAGTTTAAAAACAAGAAATCAGTAATTAGTATGGTGAATTTTTTTAAGTCGATATTTTCCGGTAAAGAAGAAACAGAAGAAGATTTGAAAGCACGTAATGAAGAGAAGAATTTCGATATATTGAAATATGATGGAATACGTGCGACAAAAATGTGTGGAAAATTGCCTTATGCGATAAAGTGTTTTACTGAAGCCTTAAATATAAAGGAAGATATGGAAACACGTACTTTGCTTGCATCGGCATATCTTTCATTTGGAAAACCGGAAGAGGCATTGCTTCAGGCGAATAGGATGGTGGAAGTTGAGCCTGAAAATGTTGAGGCTCGCCTTATCAGAATACATATATTGTTTTTGCTGGACCGTGATTCTGAAGTTCCGGCAGATTGCCAGGCAATAATATCTGCTGACCCGGATAATTATATGGCATATTACCAAATGGCAAAGGCAAAGAAAGCTACTGGAGATGTTTTTGGTGCTATTGCCGATCTAACAAAAGCTATAGCTTTGAAAGATGATTTTGCAGGAGCATATCAGTTGAGGGCTGAAGTGTTTTTGCTAATGCGTCAGGGAAATGAAGCATTGGAAGATATTTCGAAAGTTATAGAACTGACACCGGAGGAAGAAACTGCATATTTGCTGCGAGGAAGAGTTCATGCTCTTATGAATGATGCGGAAAAAGCAGAGGCGGATTTTTCTTATGTGTTGGAATTGAATCCTTTCCAAATAGATGCCTATTTGCTTAAAAGTAGTCTGATGACGGCTTTGGGTAAAAATGAAGATGCTTTGGCTTTTATTGATGAAGCGATTGAAGTCAATACCGAGTCTGGAGCCTTGTATGCAGAGAGAGGCCGTATCAGAAATATCCTCGGAGATAAAAAGGGTGCATTTGAGGATGTGAAAAAATCTGTGGAACTCAATCCAAACGGAGAGGTTGCTCAAATGTGTAACGGCCAGCATTCCAATTTTGGAAATATGTATAAAGGTGGAATATTCTGATTGTCTTTAAATATATTAATGTAATTGTCTGAAAATTTTTGTCAGCTTGTTATATTGTCAACTAGTAACCTGAATATTAAAATTGCCGGTTATCCGGTAAATATAGAGGGTTGTAGTGGGTCGGGAAAATAAACTTGACAAAAATTATTCTGCTAATTCTTTGTTTATTAAAAAAAAGGCTCTATCTTTGCGGCTCGAATTGGTATGCAAATAATTAAATAAAAATAGAAACGATGAAAAGAACATTCCAACCATCTAACAGAAAAAGAAAGAACAAACACGGTTTCCGTTCAAGAATGGCTACAGCTAATGGCCGTCGCGTATTGGCTGCTCGTCGCGCAAAAGGTAGAGCAAAATTGACAGTATCTGACGAATACAACGGATAATTCTGTTTGCGGAACGTAAAAGATTTAGTGAAAGTAAAGGTTTTATATGAAAGCCTTTACTTTCTTTGTTTTTATACGTATCTTTGTTATTGGTTATGAGTTGTGTTTGTAGTCCGCAACTCAAGTCTTTTAACTCAAAAACAAGAACAATAGAAAATGGGCAATTGGGGAATAAGGTTTATCAAGAATCCTTTTGTATGGAATTTTTTGTTGATGATAGTTGTTGGCTGTGCTTTGGTTTACGGAACTTTAAGCTGGCTTGACAGTTATACGCGTCATAACGAGGCTGTTGTTGTTCCTGATGTGAAAGGTTTGTCGTTGGAAAATGCAGAGAAATTATTTGCTAATTCAGGTCTTCGCTATAATGTTATAGATTCGGTGTTCTCAAAAGATGTAAATCCCGGCGATATTGTTGAGGTTGTGCCGGAGGCTGGTTCGAAAGTAAAGCAAGGCAGGATAGTGTTCGTTACAATAAATGCCTTGACGGCTCAGATGGCTTCAATGCCGGAGGTTGCCGATTTGTCTTTTCGTCAGGCTTATGCAGTGTTGCGTTCTCTTGGGTTTAAGAAAATCGAAGTTAAGTTTGTCCCGGGAGAATATAAAGACTTGGCAATAGGTGTTGAGCGGAATGCGGTTATGATACCGAAAGGAGAGAAGATACCATTGTCTTCAACTATAACGTTGGTGGTAAGCAATGGTCAGGATGTTGTTGATTCATTGGCAACAGATAGTTTGGGTATGGCTCCTGTTGAATCGTTGGATAGTGATCTTGAAAAGTGGTTTTGAAAATGAGTGATTTTATTAATGATATTGACGACGATTCGTTAGACGAAGATTTCTTGGATTTTTCAGACGAGGAAACTCAACCGGAAGAATACGAGCATTTCCGTTTTGTGGCAGATAAGGGACAGAAGCTTTTGCGTGTTGACAAGTTCCTTGTTGACCGTATGACCAATACTACCCGAAACCGTATACAGCAGGCTGCCGAGGCAGGAGCTATACGTGTTAATGATGTCCCGGTCAAGAGCAACTACAGGGTTAAGCCATTTGATGTGGTTACACTTGTGCTTGACAGGCCTCGATATTCAAATGAAATTGTTCCTGAAGATATTCCATTAAATATAGTATATGAGGATGATGATTTGCTGGTTATAAATAAACCGGCAGGGTTGGTTGTGCATCCCGGCGTGGGAAACTGGAGCGGAACTATGTTGAACGCTCTGGCATATCATCTTAAAGATGACCCTCGTTTTGATGTCAAGAATCCGAGGATGGGATTGGTGCATCGAATAGATAAAGACACTTCTGGCTTGCTTGTTGTTGCCAAGAATCCTGAGGCAAAAGCTCATTTGAGTCTTCAGTTCTTCAACAAGACTACAAAGCGAAAATATAGAGCTTTGGTTTGGGGTATCGTTCAGGAAGATGAGGGAACAGTGGTCGGTAGTATCGGGCGCAATCCTAAGGACCGTTTGCAAATGATGTGTTTCCCGGACAATTCTCAAGGTAAATATGCTGTTACGCATTACACAGTCCTTGAACGCCTGGGTTATGTTACATTGGTTGAGTGTCGTTTGGAAACAGGCCGTACGCATCAGATACGTGTGCACATGAAACATATTGGTCACGTGCTTTTTAATGATGAGCGTTACGGAGGAAACGAAATATTGAAAGGAACAACATTCTCAAAATATAAACAGTTTGTACAGAATTGTTTTGCCATTTGTCCTCGTCAGGCTCTTCATGCAAAGACTTTGGGCTTTGTTCATCCGCGTACAGGAGAAGAAATGTTCTTTGATTCCGAAATAGCAGATGATATGACTCAGCTGATAGATAAATGGCGGACATATTCAACAACTAAAGAACTATGATTATGAAAAAGAATATAGCAATAGTGGCTGGAGGCTATTCTTCAGAAGTGGTAGTTTCCTTAAAAAGTGCAGAAGGAATTTATTCTTTTATTGATAAAGACAAATATAATTTATATATTGCAATCCTGAAAAAGGAAGATTGGGTTGTAAAACTATCTGATGGAACAGAAGCTCCGATTAATAAGAATGATTTCAGTTTTTGTGAAAATCAGGAAGTTAAGAAATTTGACTTTGCTTATATAGCAATACATGGAACTCCGGGAGAGGACGGACGCTTGCAGGGATATTTTGATATGATAGGAATCCCGTATTCTTCATGCAGTGCCTTGGTTAGTGCTCTTACATTTAATAAATATGTATGTAATCATTATCTGAGTGCTTTTGGTGTTAAGATAGCTCGTTCTATTCGTCTTATGAACGGACAGACAGTTGAAGCCGATGAGGCAGTGAATCAACTAGGTCTTCCTATATTTGTTAAGCCTAATGATGGCGGAAGCAGTTTTGGCGTAACCAAAGTCAAAGAGAAAGAAGCTTTGCAGGCAGCTGTCGATAAGGCTTTTGCTGAAGGCAGAGAAGTGGTTCTGGAAAGCTTTATAAAAGGTACTGAGGTGACTTGCGGTTGTTATAAGATTAAAGGGAAAGAAGTTGTTTTCCCGATTTCGGAAGTTGTAACGAGCAATGAGTTCTTTGATTATGACGCTAAATATAACGGCCAGGTTGAGGAAATAACTCCTGCAAGATTATCTGAAGATCTTACTTTGAAGATTCAGCGCGAAACATCAAGAATATATGATATTCTGGGAGCAAAGGGTTTGATACGTGTAGATTATATTATTCCGGAAGATGGCGAGCCTATGTTGTTGGAAATAAATACTACACCGGGAATGACAGCTACTAGCTTTATTCCACAGCAAGTCCGTGCTGCAGGGTTGAATATTACAGATGTTATGACGGACATTATTGAGGATTCGTTGAATAAAACAGTTATTTGAATTTTGAATAACTGAAAAAGTTTAATGAGAATATTAAAGGATTATGAGTTGAAAGACGTGTGGATATTGTTATAAATATGTCTCAGACTCGTTGGAAAATATAAAAGTTATGGATATAGAAACAGTTTCCCCAAATTTTGAGGACATCCGACCACTGAACCAAAGTGAAATGAAGGGTGCTATAGAAGAACTGCTGGCTAATGACGACTTTAAACGAGCAATTCGTTACATTAAACCTAATATGGACTGGGAACAGTTTGCAGCAGCAATGCGTTCATGTCAGACAAAGGAGCAGTTTAAGTCAACGCTGTCCTATGATGCAGTTATGACTGTTGCGAAAAAGACCACATTCTCGCTCACAGTTTCAGGTAGAAGCCGATTGCCGGAAGGAAAGCCTGCATGTACGTTTATGTCAAATCATCGTGACATCGTTTTGGATGCGTCATTCCTTAACGTATTGCTTTATGAGGTTGGATATGGCATGACTCAAGTAGCTATCGGTGATAATCTGCTGATTCGTCCTTGGATTGAAACTTTGGTTCGTTTGAACAATAGTTTTATTGTGAAACGAGGTGTTTCAGTCAGGCAGATGCTTGAAGTTAGCGGAACTCTGTCTGCATATATAAATAAAACTATAAAGGAAACGGGTGAATCTGTATGGATTGCCCAGCGTGAAGGCCGTGCTAAAGATTCCAACGACCGTACGCAGCCAAGTTTGCTTAAGATGCTTGCTATGGCTGGAGGAAATGATATTTTGTCAACTCTGGTTTCTCTTAATATTGTTCCGGTTTCCATATCTTATGAGTATGACCCTTGTGATTATCTGAAAGCAAAAGAATTTCAGCAGAAGAGAGATGATCCTAACTATCATAAAACTCAAAGAGATGATTTGCTGAATATGGAAACAGGTATATTGTCTTATAAGGGAAGAGTGCATTTTACTATTGCAGGTCCTATTAATGATGCAATAAAATCGCTTGACCTAAATATGGATAGGAATGAACTCTTTGCTTCTGTGGCTGCTATAATTGATAAGGAAATATATAAGAATTACAGATTCTATCCCGGTAATTATGTAGCATATGATTTACTGACAGGTTCTCATAGGTTTAGCAGTCATTATAGTGTGAAGGAAAAGAAGAGCTTTGAATCTTATTTGCAAGGTCAATTGGATAAAATAGTTTTGCCTAATAAGGATGAAGTGTTCCTTCGAACCAAAATATTAGAAATGTATGTTAATCCGTTGAAGAATTATCTTCAGACAGTAGGCCAGACAGTTTGATGATATAATCGTGGATTATGTTGTGGGGAAATTAAGGGTGTTGAGTTGCTTGTCACTTATTCCTGTTATTTCTTACCTTATTATTATAATGTAAAAAAGAAGTCTATGAAAAGGTTAGGGTTGCTTATAATAGTTATGCTTTCGGTGATAACGACGGCAATGGGGCAGGTGGAATTCGGCGTTCGTGCCGGAGGTTCCTACTCTTCATTGACTCAGCGTTTTGAAGATTCGTATATGTCGGGAGGAAAGATGGGATTCAGCGTTGCCGGTATTGCTGATATTCATCTTTATAAACGTCTTTCATTGCGTCCGGAGATAGCATTTGTGAACCAGGGAGGAAGCTATTATTCACAACCAGTGCAGTCTGAGTTGGCAGCATATAACAAGTATAGATATTATTCAATACAGGTGCCGGTCAATTTAGCCTTTTCATTTAATTTGTCAGATATACTGTTTTCGGTATTTGCAGGTCCGGCATTGGATTTTTCGCTGTTTGGCAAAACGAATACTCAAAGTAATGAATTAGATTCGGATATAATTTTTGGGGTTGAAAAGGAAAGGAATCTGAAACGTTTTGATTTTGGTGTTAATCTTGGCATAGCAGTGGAATATAGTAAGTTCTTTTTTTCAATAGATGCATTGTGCGGAACTTTGGACAGGCGCTCTGTTGAGAGAAAAGGAGAATCTCCAGTTTTTCAGAATAATGTGACATTCTCTTTGGGATATTTTTTCAGGAAGTAAATACTGAATATTATAAATATGTAATAGTCTTTTTCGTAAAGCTTTTGGATTGCTTAGCGAAAAAGACTATTGTTTTTTTGTTTTATACTTTATTATGAGATATTCTGCTGAATATCATATAAAAATTTTTGTATTTCAAATAAAAGTAGTAATTTTGCAAGCCGATTATTATCAAATTGTACTAAAAGTTTAGTTCTTAGGATATTGTCGTTGCATGTGTCCGTAGCGGCAATAGAATAAGAAAGTTTTTTGATTTATTAATTATTAAAATTTTAAGCAGTGGATACTTTAAGTTTTAAGACCATTTCTGCAAACAAAGCAACTGTAAACAAAGAATGGGTCATCGTTGACGCTGAAGGCCAGACTTTGGGTCGTCTTTGTGCAAAAGTAGCAAAACTTTTGCGCGGCAAGTACAAACCAAATTTTACTCCGCACGTTGATTGTGGTGATAACGTAATTATCATCAATGCAGACAAAGTAGTTATGTCTCGTGACAAAATGAACAGCCGTGTTTATTTGAGATACACAGGCTATCCAGGTGGACAGATTGAATACACTCCAGCCGATTTGATGGCTAAGGGTCCAAGCTATTTGTTCCGTAAAGTAGTAAAAGGTATGTTGCCAAAGAATCGTCTTGGTGCAAAACTGTTGAACAATATGTATGTTTATGCAGGTACAGAACACAAGCACGAAGCTCAGCAGCCTAAGTCAATCGATATAAACTCATATAAATAATAACAATGGAAGTAGTAAATGCAATAGGAAGACGTAAAGCCGCAGTTGCTCGCGTATTCATCAGCGAAGGAACAGGAAAGATTACAATCAACAACCGCGATCTTGCAAATTACTTTCCTTCATCAATTCTTCAGTTTATTGTAAAGCAGCCGTTAGCTAAATTGAACGTTGCAGAACAGTATGATGTTAAGATCAACTTGGACGGTGGTGGTTTCAAGGGTCAGTCAGAAGCTGCTCGTTTGGCTATCGCTCGTGCATTGGTTAAGATTAATCCGGAAGACAAAGCTGCATTGCGTGCAGAAGGCTTCATCACTCGCGATCCTCGCGCTGTTGAACGTAAGAAACCGGGTCGTCCAAAAGCTCGTAAGAGATTCCAGTTCAGTAAACGTTAATTTTGAGTTTGTAAGTTTGTTAGTTTATAAGTTTGTCGGTTTGCCGGCTCAAGGACTTAAAAACTCAAAAACTAAAGAACTGAAAAAGCGTTTAGTATCTAAACTTACAGGATTCATTTTACATGCAGATGTGCAGAATGACTACCTGAAGGTTGTATAAACAAAGAATGTAAACGATTTAAGAAAGAAAAAACAATGTCAAGAGTTAATTTTGATCAATTATTGGAAGCTGGTGTTCACTTCGGACACTTAAAAAGAAAGTGGAACCCTGCTATGGCTCCTTATATCTTCATGGAGCGCAATGGTATTCATATCATTGACCTTTATAAAACAGTTGCTAAAGTAGATGAAGCAGCAGAAGTAATGAAAAACTTGGCTAAACAAGGTAAGAAAGTACTTTTCGTTGCTACTAAAAAACAGGCTAAACAAGTTGTTGCTGATAAGGCTGCATCTGTTGGTATGCCATACGTAATCGAACGTTGGCCGGGTGGTATGTTGACAAACTTCCCTACTATCCGTAAAGCTATCAAGAAGATGGCTACTATCGACAAGATGACAAAAGACGGTACATTTGATAATTTGTCAAAGAGAGAAAAATTGCAGATTACTCGCCAGCGCGCTAAGTTGGAAAAGACTTTGGGTTCAATCGCTGATTTGACTCGTCTTCCTTCTGCTTTGTTCGTTGTTGACGTAATGAAAGAACATATCGCAGTTCGTGAAGCTAACCGTTTGGGTATTCCTGTATTCGGTATGGTTGATACAAACTCAGATCCTAGCAACGTTGATTACGTTATCCCAGCTAACGATGACGCTACAAAATCAGTAGAAGTTATCTTGGGCGCTATCTGCGAAGCTATGAACGAAGGTTTGCAGGAACGCAAAGCTGAAAAAGTTGATGCTGAAGCAGCTGGTGAAGGCGAAGCTCCAAAAAGAGAACGTAAAGCTAAAGCTGTAAAGAAAGAACGTACTAAGAAAGAAGACGAAGAAGCTTTGAACGCTAACGTTGCTGGTAAGTACGCTAAAGACGAAGAATAATCAATTGACAGTTGAACATTGACAATTGAAGATTAAATTCAAAATATAATGGACAATTGGCATTGGCAGTCTTTATAATTGTCAATTGTCAATTGTCCATTTTCATTTTAAACCGACTTTAATACTAATAAATAAAAGAATAATATTATGGCTGTAACTATGGCAGATATTACCAAGCTTCGCAAAATGAGTGGAGCTGGTATGATGGACTGTAAGAAGGCTTTGACAGAGTCTGACGGTGACATCGATAAAGCAATGGAAATTATCCGTAAAAAAGGACAGGCTATTGCTGCAAAACGTTCTGATCGCGATGCTTCTGAAGGTTGCGTATTGGCAAAGAAAGATGGTGGTTTCGCTGCTGTTATCGCATTGAAATGTGAAACTGACTTCGTTGCTAAGAACGCTGATTTCGTTGCTTTGACTCAGGCTATCCTTGATGCTGCTGTTGCTAACAAATGTAAGACTTTGGACGAAGTTAAGGCTTTGCCAATGGGTAACGGAACTATTCAGGATGCAGTTGTTGACCGTAGCGGTATCACTGGTGAAAAAATGGAATTGGATGGTTATAGCGTAGTTGAAGGTGCATACGTAACTACTTACAACCATATGAACAAAAACCAGTTGTGTACTATCGCTGCATTCAACAAAGAATCTGCTGTTGCTCACAACGTAGCTATGCAGATTGCAGCTATGAACCCAATCGCAATCGATGAAGCTGGTGTTCCTGAATCTGTAAAAGAATCAGAAATCCAGGTTGCTATCGAAAAGACTAAAGCTGAACAGGTTCAGAAAGCTGTTGAAGCTGCTTTGAAGAAAGCTGGTATCAATCCTGCTCACGTTGACAGCGAAGATCATATGGAAAGCAACATGGCTAAAGGCTGGATTACAGCTGAAGACGTTGCTAAAGCTAAAGAAATCATCGCTACTGTTTCTGCTGAAAAGGCAGCTAACTTGCCACAGGCTATGATTGAAAATATCGCTAAAGGTCGCTTGAGCAAGTTCTTGAAAGAAGTTTGCTTGTTGAACCAGGAAGATATCATGGACGGTAAGAAAACAGTAAGAGAAACAATGAAGGAAGCTGATCCTGAATTGCAGATCTTGTCTTTCAAACGTTTGACTTTGCGTGCTGAATAATATTAAATATTCTGCTAATAAAAAATCCAACTAACATCAGTTAGTTGGATTTTTTTGTTTATATATTTTTGCTTTATGCATTTTTCAGAATATCCGGACTTCCGCATTCCTCTTTCAAGAATGTTTCGATATGTCTTTTTTTCTTTTCCTCCAGAATTTCGTCAATCTTGATTAATATTCCTGTTTCCTCCACTTCTCCGAACTCGTGATTGATTGCCGTGCCAAACACTTTCATTTTAGGAGAAAGACTCATATACGCATTTACAAGTGGCGGAACATTTATACCTAATTTTCTCACTTCCTGATTCAGTATTTTGTAATCATCTTTGAAATCATTGTTGCAGAACAAATCTTTCATCAATTTTTCATTGGTGTCAGTTTGCAATGGATATATTGGTGAAACAAGAGATTCCTCGTCCGGAAAATGTTTTTTCAGAAAATAGAGAATCATGTTTCTAGCTTCGGTATTATATGTGTTGTACATCGTAACTTTACCAAAGAAATATTGCAAAGTTGGATTTACTACCGGCAATGCTCCAAGTCCGTCCCATAAATTGTCAAGGACAAAGATGCCTTTACTGCTGTTGCGTGTAGCCTGATATTCCAATGCAACAAATGAACGGCCTAGCTCAACTGTATAAGGCAGATACTCTTTTATGAATTTCTGTGAGAAATTGAAAAGATGTGATGTAGCAAGTACAGGTTTGCCGTCTTTGTCAAATCTGATGTCGGAACCACAGAGGAAACGATAACCGCCAAGTATTTGTTCGTCATCCGGATTCCATACAATAAGCTGCCTGTAAGCATCCGGCATCGTGTCAAATTCGTCTATGTCAACAGCTTCTCCTGTTCCTCCTCCATAGAATCTGAAAGCGGCTTCACGCAGTCTTCCAATCTCTTGCATGACATTGGGTGAGTCTTGGGCTGTAATGATATAGATTTCATTGTTCGACTTGTTTGTCCGCCGAAGCATTTTTTCCTTGGTAAGCTCTTGTTTAAGCAAATTTCTGTCAACAGGTGAAATAATGTCTTTCATATGCGAATTTATTATTTTGCTTTGAGATTATACACAATATTCCTTACTTCCTTTGCCCATTCGTCGGCTTTCCTTGTTTTGTCAAAAGTTTGCCATGGAATCGGCTTGCCAAAGTAAACATTAAACACTTTCTGCTTACTGCAGAACATCTCGTCAGGAAGATAAATCATGGCAACATTGAATTTGATGCCTACAAATTTCCTGAGTTTATCAATATTATAGAAGAAATTAGAGTTCTTTCCTTCGAAAAAAACCGGAACAATATCTCTTTTATATTCTACGGATTTTTGTATAAATGACTTCTTCCACTCCAAATCAGATATAACGCCGTTTTCTTTTCTGGAACATAATCCGGCAGGAAATGTCAGTATTTGTTTGTCCGACGAATACGCATTATCAATCAGTGTCGCATTCCGTTTGCTTTGCGCTCCATGTTTGTTTATCGGAATAAATATTGACTGTAAGTTAGGTATAAATAATAACAAATCATTCACAAGATAGAGAATATTATTGTCGAACTTCTCACCAATCAAAGCCGACAGGCAAATTCCATCCAGTCCTCCCAATGGATGATTGGAAGCAAAGATGTAGCGTTTATCTGTTGGTATATTTTCCAAGCCGTTAGGATTTATTGTTATACCGAAATATTTAATAAGCGCTTTCATAAAATCTACACCATCCAGGTCTTTATATTCCCTCAGAATGTAGTTGATTTCATCTTGATGAATAGTGCGCTTCAAATAGTTTATCAGAAATTCCGGAACTTTCCTGGCTGCAGATGGAGCCTTTTTCTGAAGAATTTCTTTAATATCTATTTGAGGAACATTTTCGTTTATCATGTTTTGTTATATATTTTTTGCAAATATATTATATAATAATCAAATGCAGTGTTCAATTGTTCCTTTTTTTGAATAGAATGTACTTTTACTTGAAAAATAGTATGTCAGATGTTTTGCCGAATGTTTTTTTTAATTTAATACTACCAGATGTGCTCCATATTGATGGCTAAAACTTTAAAACATAATGATATTGTATTATAAAACCCTTGTTTAAAATTCAGATATATTTCTTATAAAATCAATAATTACCGTTATAATCTTAAAACTAAGTCTTAGATTATAGAAACTAAGCTTTAGTTTCTAAAAACTGAGACTTAATTTATATAAACTAAGACTTAGTTTTCAACTTAAATAACTACTTGTAAAACTATAGCGAAAGTATTTGTAGTTTGAGATAAGAGATTCTGTTAGAGAAGTGGCTTATAGATTGGTTTTTCTGGCAATATGCCTGAAACATTTCAATATTAAAAAGCTTGACTTGGTGATAGATTGGATTTTCAGCTGTTCATATAACTTGCGGATAAATACCTGTTGAAAACTTTTTCTTACTTTTCGCCATTTTTGATATGTTCATGTATATGGAAATATGTAACTTTACAATCTAATTGATAGGGATGTAGCTATGTGGCATAATCCGTGTATTAATTTGAACGCTAAGAAATGGAAAATAACGAATTTAATTATCATATACCTGTGTTGCTTGAGGAAAGTCTGGAAGGCATGAACATAGTTCCGGACGGCACTTATGTGGATGTTACTTTCGGCGGAGGCGGTCACTCGCGTGCCATATTGAAACGCCTTGGAGATGATGGTTGCCTTTACGGTTTCGACCAGGATGCGGATGCCGAGAAAAATATACCGGATGACGAACATTTCATTTTTGTCCGTAGCAACTTCAGATACCTGTATAATTTCATGCGCTATCATGGTGAGGTAGGTAATGTTGATGCTGTTTTGGCAGATTTAGGTGTGTCTTCTCATCATTTTGACGATAAAGACCGAGGCTTCTCTTTCAGATTCGACGGAGCTTTGGATATGCGAATGAATACACGTGCGGGCGCAACTGCAGCCGATGTGCTTAATGAATATACCGAAGAAGCTTTGGCTGATTTGTTCTATCTCTATGGAGAGTTGAAAACAGCACGTAAACTTGCTTCGGCTGTTGTCAGATATCGTTCGGAAAAGAAAATTGAGATGATTGCCGATTTGCTTGAAATAGCCAAACCTTTCGTTGGAAAAGACAAGGAAAAGAAAGTGCTTGCGCAAATTTTCCAGGCTCTTCGCATCGAGGTCAACGATGAGATGAGAGCTTTGCGCGAAATGTTGCTGGGCACGTTGAAGATTCTTAAGCCCGGTGGACGACTTGTAGTCATCACATATCATTCCTTGGAAGACCGTTTGGTCAAGAATTTCATCAAGACCGGTAATTTTGAAGGAAAAGTTGAACAGGACTTTTTTGGAAATGTAGCTTCTCCTTTAAAAACAGTGAACAATAAAGTTATCGTGCCATCGGCGGATGAAATACAGCGCAATCCGCGTTCACGAAGCGCAAAGCTACGAATTGCGGAGAAATTGTAAAAACATAAAAGTGTTTTACTCAATAAAAAGAATAAGATAATGCCGGAAGATAAGGATTCAAAACACAGATCAATTTGGTATATACTTGGTGGTGGTATATTGAAAGAAGATTTTATAGTCAAACATACACGTATGGTTGTGTTGGTGATTTGTTTGATTTTCTTCGCAATAACTAACAGATATACTTGCGACCAGAAGTTGAATGAGATAGACCGTTTGCAACAGCAATTACGAGATGTCAGATTTGAAGCATTGTCTATTTCTTCAGAATTGACAGGCAACAGCCGCCAGTCTCAGGTTGAGTTACTTATCGAAGAACAAGGAATTGATTTGGAAGGAGCGAAAACTCCTCCATATGAACTGTATAAATGATGAAAACTGAAGAAAACGAAATAAAGGACAAACCTAAGGACAATAATAAGAGAATCTGGGTATATTATAATATTGCGATTTTTGTCCTGAGCCTTGTTTTGGTAGCTATTATTTGGCGAACATGCACAATTATGTTCGTTGAAAAAAGCCAATGGGAAGAAGTTGCGAAGCACCAGGTGCGTCCGAACCATACAATCAAGCCTGGACGTGGAAATATTTATTCTAGCGACGGGAAGCTGATGGCAACAAGTGTGCCACGATATTATACATATATCGATTTCCGTTCCGGTCCTTTTTTGACAGATACTTTCTTGCATTCCAAATATAATGGGATAGATTCTTTGGCTATTTATCTTTCTCGTAAGTTCAAGGATAAGACACCTGCAGGATATAAGGCATATCTAAGAAGAGGTTTCGCTTCGAAAAGCCGTCAGTTCCTTTTGGTTGAACGTAAAGTTTCTTACTACGAACTTAAGGAAATGAAGAAATATCCTTTTTTACGATTAAAGAATAAGTATCAGAGCGGTTTTTATTATAGGGAAATGGTTCAGCGCGAGAAACCTTTCGGTTCTTTGGCTTCAAGAACTATTGGAGATATTTATGGTGAGATTGACACATCTGGGGTTTCAAAAGGAAAGAATGGCCTGGAGTTGCAATACGATTCTTTGCTCCGCGGTGTGCCTGGAATAAGTTCGGTTCGTCGAATTGGCGGACGGTGGACTAATGTTACGGAAGTTGAACCTATCGACGGTATGGATATTATTTCAACTATCGATATCAATATCCAGGATATAACTGAAAAGTCGTTGGTTGATATGTTGAAAAAGATTGATGCCGCTTCGGGAACTGCAGTCGTAATGGAAGTTGCAACCGGAGAAATCAAGGCTATTACCAATATGGCTCGTATCCGTGAAGGAGTTTATGCCGAAACAAAGAACCATGCTGTTGCGGACGAGATAGAGCCGGGGTCAACGTTCAAGGTCGCTTCAATGATGGTGGCGTTGGAAGATGGTGTTTGCCAGCCGGGTGATACGGTTGATACAGGAAATGGTATTTATATGTATCATGGCTCTAGAATGACAGACCATAACAACAACAAAGGCGGATACAAGAAAATTACGGCAGAACAGGCTATATGGAATTCATCAAATATTGGTGTAGCCAAGATAATATTGAAAGGTTATGAGAATAATCCGACAAAGTTTGTCGAAGGTCTGTATCGTCTTGGTTTGAATGAGGACTTGCATCTTGAGATTCCGGGTGCCGGAAGAGCTAAAATCCGCCGTCCGGATGATACAATTCGTTATTGGTCAAAAACTACTTTGCCATGGATGTCATTCGGTTATGAAACTCAGATTCCTCCTATTTATACTCTGACATTCTATAATGCCATAGCAAATGGAGGAAAGATGATTCGCCCTATATTCACTAAAAGGATAGTGAATAATGGAAAAATTGTGAAAAGCTTTTCAACAGAAGTTGTCCGTGAATCTATATGCTCGGAAAGAACATTGGAAATAATCAAGAGCATGTTGTTGGGAGTTGTTAAGCATGGTACAGGACGAGCTGTTGACTCTGAGGTTATTAATATTGCAGGAAAAACAGGTACGGCACAGATTGCTTCCGGCGGTGTTTACCGCAGAGCAGGACACCAGATTTCGTTTTGCGGATATTTCCCGGCAGAGAATCCTCAATACAGTTGTATTGTAGTTATCCGACAGCCAAGAATCGGTTATCCTTCCGGTGGTGTAATGTCCGGTGGTGTTGTGAGGGCAATTGCCGAGAAGATTTATGCAAGCCATACTATCAATAATATAGAGGAAATTGCGCGGGATTCAATGGCTGTGTTGTATCCTTCGGTTAAATCCGGAGATTTGAATGCGCTGTCGGCAGTCCTGGATGAGTTGGATATAGAATTGAATACAGACAGTCTGACTCAGCAGCAATGGGTAAAAGTAAATAGTAATCCAGACGCTAACACTTTGGTAGCTGAAGATATAAACATAAAAGAAGAATTGGTCCCTAATGTTGTTGGAATGGGAGCCAAAGACGCTGTTTATCTGATGGAATCAAAAGGTTTGCGCGTACATATAAATGGTATGGGCAGAGTTGCGTCACAAAGTATTTTGCCAGGAAGACGAATAGTGAAAGGACAAACAATTTCTTTAATACTGAGATAAATTATGAAACTTGAAGATTTAGTTAAGGCATTAAAAATATATGTTCTGCATGGAAATGCAGAAGTTGAAGTAGCAGGTGTTCAGTCTGATTCAAGGAAAGTTGCTGAAGGTGAAATGTTCGTAGCAGTTCGCGGAACAGTTTCTGACGGACATGCATATATAGAGAAAGCCGTAAACCAGGGCGCTTCAGTTGTTGTTTGTGAGGAAATACCTGACGGTATGGAGTCTAAATGTAATTTTGTTGTAGTCCCTGATTCGGCAGAAGCTTTGGGTTTGCTTATATCGCAGTGGTATGATAATCCTTCACGCAAGCTTAAACTTGTTGGAGTTACCGGAACAAATGGAAAGACAACAATTGCTACGGTGCTTTACAATATGTTCCGCGTAATGGGGCATAAGGTTGGACTTATATCAACAGTGTGCAACTATATTGATGACAAGCCAATACCGACTGAACATACTACACCTGATGCCATAACATTGCATTCATTGATGGCGCAAATGGTTGAAGCCGGATGTGAGTATGCATTTATGGAAGTCAGTTCACACTCTATTGACCAGAAGCGAATAAGCGGACTGGATTTCAATGGCGGTATTTTTACCAATTTGACAAGAGACCATTTGGACTATCATAAGACTGTTGATAACTATTTAAAGGCTAAGAAGAAATTCTTTGACGACCTTCCATCAACTGCATTTGCCCTTACAAATGCAGATGACAAATCCGGAATGGTTATGCTTCAGAACACTGTTGCTCGTAAATTGTCTTATTCTCTGAGGTCGATGGCAGACTTCAAAGCAAAAATCATTGAAGCTCATTTCGAAGGAACAGAGTTGTTGATTGACAATAAAGAGGTGTTTGTGAATTTCGTAGGTCGTTTCAATGCATATAATTTATTGGCAGTTTATGGTGCTGCAGTATCATTGGGCAAGTCGCCGGACGAAATTCTGTTGGTGTTGAGTTCGCTTCATCCGGTATCAGGACGATTTGAAACAATTCGCTCTCCGAAAGGTTATACGGCAATAGTTGATTATGCTCATACTCCGGATGCTTTGACTAATGTGTTGAACAGTATTCACGAAGTACTGGAAGGTTCCGGCAGAATAATCACCGTTGTTGGATGTGGCGGAAACAGAGATAAAGGCAAACGTCCGATAATGGCGAAAGAAGCTGTGAAACTTAGTGACCAGGTTATATTGACGTCAGACAATCCAAGATTTGAGAAACCTGAAGATATTATTAATGATATGCTTGAAGGCTTGAATGCGGAGGATAAAGAGAAAACAGTTTGTATTACTGACAGAGCACAAGCTATAAAGACTGCTGCAATGTTGGCAAACAAAGGAGACGTAATTCTTGTTGCAGGAAAAGGACACGAAGATTATCAGGAAGTGGCAGGAGTAAAGCATCATTTTGATGACAGAGAAAAATTAAGAGAAATATTTTTAACACAGCAAGCTTAAGTGAGAAATGTTATACTACTTATTTAATTATTTGGATCAATTGGATTTTCCGGGTGCCGGAATGTTCAAATATGTTTCGTTCAGATCAGGTTTGGCATTGATTTTGTCCTTGTTTATTGCAACAGCTATTGGCAGGAGGATAATCGACAAACTGCAATATTTGCAGATTGGCGAAACTGTAAGAAATCTTGGTCTTGAAGGACAGATGAGCAAGAAAGGCACTCCTACTATGGGTGGAATAATTATCATCATAGCAATATTGGTCCCGACAATACTTTTCGCCAAGCTGACTAATATTTATCTGCTGTTGATGATAATAACAACTGTTTGGCTTGGAGCATTGGGCTTTGCCGACGACTATATAAAAGTGTTCCGCAAAAACAAAGAAGGAATGCATGGCCGTTTCAAGATTATAGGTCAGGTTGGTCTTGGACTGATTGTCGGCTTGGTTTTGTTCTTGAGTCCTGATGTTGTGATTCGAGAAAATATAGAAGTCCGAAAGGGTGAGACGTTGCAAGAAGTAAAATTTCATCCGCAAGAAACCAAATCAACGAAAACAACCATACCTTTTATGAAAAACAACAATTTCGATTATGCGAAATTAGTTGAGTTTGCCGGTGATTATAAGGAAGAAGCTGCATGGGTGGTTTTTGTTTTGATGGTGATATTTGTAGTGACTGCGGTTTCTAACGGAGCAAATCTTACTGATGGTCTTGACGGATTGGCTGCCGGTTCTTCGGCGATAATTGGTATAGCCTTGGGTATATTGGCATATATGTCGTCGCACGTTGAGTTTGCTTCCTTCCTGAATATAATGTTTATACCGGGAGCTGAAGAACTTGTGGTGTTTGCTTCTGCATTCATCGGTGCTACTGTAGGATTCCTTTGGTATAATGCATATCCTGCACAGGTATTCATGGGCGATACCGGAAGCTTGACATTGGGCGGTATAATTGCAGTTTTTGCGATAATCATCCGTAAAGAATTGCTGATACCTATATTATGTGGAATATTCCTTGCAGAGAGTCTTTCAGTAATGATGCAGGTATTTTACTTTAAATATACCAAAAAGAAATATGGCGAAGGAAGGAGAATATTCAAGATGACTCCTTTGCACCATCATTTCCAGAAGGCTGGTAATATGGGAATACAGGCAATTATACAAAAACCGTTGAATGTGGTTCCGGAATCAAAGATAGTTGTCCGATTCTGGTTGATAGGTATAATTCTGGCTGTTATTACTATTGTTACATTAAAGATGAGATAGAAACAGAGTATAATGTTAGTTCTGTATTAATAAATCTTTCAGGTTTGCGGAACATAAATATATAATAAAGATGAAACGTATAGTTATTTTAGGAGCTGGTGAAAGCGGTTGTGGAGCTGCTGTTTTGGCTAAGGCTAAAGGATTTGAGGTGTTTGTATCAGACAGTTCTTCAATTAAACCTAAATATAAGGAAATGCTGGATTCCCATAAAATTGAATGGGAAGAAGGTTTGCACACTGAGGAAAAAATCTTGAATGCTGATGAGATAATCAAAAGCCCTGGAATACCGGATAAAGCTCCTATAATAAAGAAAATAAAGGAACAGAACATACATATTATTTCTGAAATCGAATTTGCCGGTCGTTATTCTGGTTCAAAGATGATATGTATCACTGGAAGCAATGGAAAGACAACAACAACAATGCTTACATATCATATTCTGAAACAAGCTGGAGTAGATGTAGGATTGGCCGGAAATGTTGGAAACAGCCTGGCATTGCAGGTTGCCGAAGATCCTCATTCAGTATATGTTATTGAATTGAGCAGCTTCCAGTTGGACAATATGTATGATTTCAAGGCTGATATAGCAATATTGTTGAATATCACTCCTGATCATCTGGACAGATATAATTATGAAATGCAGAATTATATTGATGCTAAGTTCCGCATAATTCAGAACCAGACAGAAAAGGATGCATTTATATATTGGAACAGCGATCCGATTATCCGGAAAGAAATTGAAAAGCATAATTCGAAAGCTACACTTTATCCTTTTGACGAATCGTACAGCGAAGGTGTAAAAGGATATGTTGACAATAAGCAAATAAAAATAGAAACAATGAACGGGGAATTTACCATGGATCAAGAACTTTTAGCGTTGACAGGAACACACAATCTGTATAATTCTTTGGCAGCAAGTATTGCTTCTAAAATTATGGATATACACAACGAGCAGATAAGAGCTTCTCTGAGTGATTTTGCCGGAGTGGAACATCGTTTGGAAAAGGTGGCAAGAGTTCGTGGTGTAGATTATATAAACGATTCAAAGGCTACAAATGTAAATTCATGCTGGTATGCTTTGCAAAGTATGACAACTCCTGTTGTATTGATTTTGGGAGGAACTGATAAGGGTAATGATTATACTGAAATACAGCAATTGGTAGAATCAAAAGTTCATAGCCTGATATTTTTAGGTGTGGATAATGCCAAGCTGCATAAATTCTTTGATTCAATGGGTAAGAATATTGCGGATGCCCGTTCAATGAAAGAAGCAGTTGATTTGGCTTATCAGATGGCTAAGAAAGGTGATACAGTTCTGCTGTCTCCTTGCTGTGCAAGTTTCGACTTGTTTAACAGCTATGAGGATCGTGGCCGTCAGTTTAAGGAATGTGTCCGTAATCTTTAATTTCGCATTTGGTTTTGTCCTTGTTTGTGCGTTTAGCCTATGGTGTTGTCTGACATATTGGTCAATATAAATGAGTGTTGTATTGCCGGTTCATGGATAAACGTAATTGTTTTTATTGAATAAGGAAGGAGAACAATAATATGGTAGAGTTATTCAAACGATTATTTAAAGGAGACCGAGTAATATGGATTGTTTTCTGTTTGTTATGTCTGTATTCATTGGTTTTTGTTTATAGTGCGACAAGTACTATAGCCTATAAAAGCGCAAGTATTATAAGTCCAATCGTTCGTCATGCTGCTTTTTTAGGAGCGGGGCTTGTCGGTATATTAGTGGTTCATAATATACCATATGGCAGATTTAAATGGTTGGGCATAGCTTTACCTTTTGTATTTATACTTCTTCTTATAACATTGAAGTGGGGAGTTGAGATAAATGGAGAACGTCGTTGGCTGGAAATTTTCGGTATTCAGTTTCAGCCTTCGGAAATAGCAAAACTTTCGTTGATCAGCTTCATTGCTTTACTTTTAAGTAAGCGGGATATATTGACTGATAAACAGATATTTTGGACTATACTGACTGGTGCCGGTTTGATTTGTGGAGCTATTTTCCCTACAAACGGATCTACAGCATTGTTGTTATTTGGGTTTACAATAATAATGATGACAATAGGACAAGTATCATTTAAACGTATATCCAAATTATGTATATCATTGGGAGCAGCATTGTTGTTATTCGTAATGTTCTTGAAATTTGCTCCGGATAGCTTGGTTAACAGTCGTTTTTTCCCTGATAGATTTGTGACCTGGAAATCCCGAATAGAAAAATTCTCCTCAGACGAACCTATGGTGGAAGAGAATGGAAAAATCAAGGATGAGTATTTCCAGGTAGTGCATTCACAAATTGCCATCGCAAAAGGCGGTGTTTTTGGTAAAGGTCCCGGATATGGCGATCAGAGAGATGTTCTTCCTCAGGCATTTTCTGATTTTATTTATTCGATAATACTTGAGGAAGGAGGTCTTATATTAGGAGTGTTCCTTTTGTTTTTGTATCTGGTCCTTTTGGTTAGAGTTGGAATGATTGCTAATAAATGTAGGAGCCTTTTCCCTAAGTTCCTTGTAATAGGGTGCGGATTATTATTGGGGCTTCAGGCTATTATTAATCTAGCAGTTGCCGTACATCTTATACCGGTGACAGGACAACCTCTTCCGTTGATAAGCCGAGGAGGAACATCAACGGTTATTAGTTGTGTATATATAGGAATAATACTTAGTGTAAGCCGATTTGCCGCAAATATGGGAAATGAGGTGGATGATTTCCCTGAAGAGGAAAAGAAAGACGAAGAGAATGTATTGCCAATAACAATTTCGGAAGAAGATGTTGCTAATTGGGTTCCTGACGTATCTGACGATAATTTGGCAAAACAGAGGAATTAATATTGATAAAATAGAACTAAGATGAAACAATATAGATTTATAATAAGTGGCGGGGGAACAGGAGGGCATATTTTCCCGGCAATATCAATAGCTAATACATTGAGAAGCCGTTTCCCTGAATGTGAAATTCTTTTTGTTGGAGCAGAAGATAGAATGGAGATGGAAAAAGTACCTGCAGCAGGTTATGAAATAAAAGGTTTGCCTGTATGCGGATTCAACCGTTCATCTTTGTTGAAGAATATCCGAGTCTTAAAGCAGCTTTTTGTCAGCTTGGGACAAGCCAAGAATATTATAAATGAGTTTAAGCCTGATATTGTTATCGGTGTTGGAGGTTATGCAAGCGGACCAACATTATGGAGTGCTGCCTCTCTTGGCATACCGACATTGATACAGGAACAGAATTCATACGCAGGAGTTACAAATAAGCTGTTGTCCAAAAAGGCAGACAGAATATGTGTAGCATATGATGGTATGGAAAAGTTCTTCCCAAAGGAAAAGATTGTTTTGACAGGAAACCCTGTCAGGAAAGACTTGGAATTTGGAGAAGGAAAAAGAGAAGAAGCTTTGAAGTTCTTCGGACTTTCACCTGAAAAGAAAACCATATTGGTTGTTGGAGGAAGTTTGGGAGCACGAACTATTAATCATAGCATTCAAGGCGGTTTGGATAAATTGTTTGCTTCGGATGTTCAGGTAATATGGCAGACCGGACGTTATTATCACGAAGATGCAATCCGCCATCTAAAGGCATATTTGGGAATACCGGTTTGGTGTTCTGATTTTATTTCCAGAATGGATTATGCTTATTCTGCTGCAGATTTGGTAATATCCAGAGCTGGGGCAGGAACAATTTCCGAACTTTGCGTTTTGAAGAAGCCGGTAATACTTGTTCCTTCACCAAATGTGGCAGAAGACCATCAGACAAAGAATGCCCAGGCATTGGTGAACAAGGAAGCTGCAATTATGATTTCAGATGCTGATTCACGTTCGCAACTGGTTGAAAAAGCACTTGAGGTTGTGAATGATGATATGTTATTGCAGAAGCTTAGCGATAATATCTCTAAAATGGCGTTTCATAATAGTGCCGATAGAATAGTTGATGAAATTGTAAGTATTATAGAACGAAAATAACTTTTGTTATTTGCCTTATATAAGAAAGAACAAATATGAATATAGAAACAATAAAATCAGTATATTTCGTTGGAGCTGGTGGTATCGGAATGAGTGCCTTGGTTCGTTATTTCCTGTCAAAAGGTAAAAATGTTGCCGGTTATGATAAAACTCCTTCTGATTTAACCGAAACTCTTATAAAAGAAGGAGCAGACATACATTATGACGATAATATATGTCTGATACCGGACTATTGCAAGGACAAGGAATCTACACTTGTCGTTTTTACTCCTGCAATTCCAGATACTCATAGCGAACTTTCATATTTCAGAAACAATGGATTCGAAATTATGAAGAGAGCACAAGTTCTTGGTATTATTACCAAGAGCTCAAGAGGATTATGTGTTGCCGGAACTCACGGAAAGACTACAACATCTTCGATGTTGGCTCATTTGCTCAAACAGTCGCATGTTGATTGTAATGCCTTCCTTGGTGGAATATTGAAGAATTACAATAGTAATCTGATGCTCTCGGATAAAAGCGACTTGACTGTTGTTGAAGCTGATGAATATGACCGTTCTTTTCATTGGCTGAGTCCGTATATGGCTGTCATCACGGCTGTTGACCCAGACCATTTGGATATATACGGAACAGAAGATGCGTATAGAGAAAGTTTCGAACATTTTACTTCTCTTATAAGGCAGGGTGGAGTTTTGCTCTTGAAAAAAGGAGTAAACATCAAACCACGTTTGAACGAAAATGTACGGATGTATACATATTCGGCTTCTGATGGCGGCGATTTCCATGCAAAAAATATCAGGATTGGAAATGGCGAAATAATATTTGACTTTTATGGTCCGGAAGTTGAAATTAAAGATGTATCTTTAGGCGTTCCAGTTAAGATAAACATAGAGAATGGTGTAGCAGCGATGGCTTTGGCTTTTCTTAATGGTGTCACAGAGGAAGAAATCCGCAGAGGTATGGCTTCTTTTGAAGGTCCGGCACGTCGTTTTGATTTTCATTTGAAAAAGGATGATATAGTATTGCTTGATGATTATGCTCATCATCCGGCAGAATTGAAAGCTAGTATTGTCTCAGTGAAAGAACTTTATGCCGGTAAAAGAGTAACAGGCATATTTCAGCCGCATCTTTATTCAAGAACGCGTGATTTTGCATCAGATTTTGCATCTAGCTTATCTTTGCTGGACGAACTTGTTTTATTGGATATATATCCTGCAAGGGAAGAGCCTATTCCAGGAGTAACATCTGAAATTATATTCAAAGATGTCACAATATCTGATAAACATTTGATAAAAAAAGAGGAATTACTTGATTATATCAAGTCTAATTTATCGACATTTGAAGTTGTAGTAATGCTTGGTGCCGGTAATATTGACAGATTGATTGAGCCTGTTAAACAAATTTTGGAGAATCGTGGTTAGAACATTATCTATAGTGCTTGCAACTATTCTTTGTGGATATATATTAGTTGTTTCCTTATTGCTTACTCATAAATCGCATGATGCTGTTTGTGAGGATGTTCTGTTTGTTGTACGTGACAGTTTGGACAAACATTTCATCAATGAAGCAGATTTGGGAGGAATATTGCGACGTGAAGGTGTGAAAATACTTAACGAGCCTATTGATGAAATAAATACTGAACAGATAGAAAATATCTTGCGTAAGAATGATATGATAGCAGATGTTCAGGTTTATAAGACCCCATCAAATAAGATTAAAATGGAAGTGGAGCAGAAAATGCCTATTTTAAGAGTGATAACTCCAACCAAATCTTATTATATAGACAATAAAGGTAGTTCAATGGCATTAAGCCGTAGATATGTTGCTTTGGTTCCGGTAGCAAGTGGTGCTATTGAAAAAGAGTTTGCAATGACAGATTTATACAAATTTGCATTATTTTTGCAAGAAGATGAATTCTGGAATAATCAAATAGAGCAGATATTTGTTCATCCGGATGGCGATGTTGAACTAATACCAAGAGTTGGAAAGCATAGAATTTTACTAGGCTCTTTCTCGGACTTTAGGGAGAAACTTGATAATTTAATGTTGTTTTATCAACAGGCGATTCCTAAAGTTGGATGGGAAAAGTATAGTATTATAAATTTAAAATATAAAAACCAGATTGTTTGTACAAAAAGATAATAATATGATATACACGGACTTTATAGCAGCTATTGACCTTGGGACATCTCATATTGTCGGAATGGTCGGGACTAAGAACGAATCAGGTGCATTGACTAACATTATATACGAATTGGAGAAATCCGATATGTGTATGAGGAGAGGATGTGTATATAATGTTGAGGATACAGCATATAAAATAACAGCCTTGCTTCGGAAGCTTGAAAATAAACTAGGCGGGGCAAAAATATCAAAAGTATATATTGGTATTGGAGGTTATTCTCTTCATTCTGTTGAACACGTCGTATCAAAAGTTCTTGGTACGGAAACAGAAATAACTGAAAACGTGTTGAGGAGTTTGGATGAGGAATGTTTGACTTACAAACCTTCAAAAATTGATGTTTTTGCTATAGCTGCTCCTGTGTATTATTTGGATGGAAAGGAAGATATTAATCCTATAGGTGTTACTTGTTCAAGAATTGAGGCAAGATATAAGCTTATAGTAGGACGTCCTTTGTTGCGTTCTTCTATTGAAAAGAATCTTGCTGCAAGAATAAAATGCGAAATTCCGGAAATAATCGTTTCTCCATTGGCTTTGGGTGATTTCGTTTTGACAGAGCAGGAGAAAAGACAGGGTTGCATCCTGATTGATTTCGGTGCGGGAGTTACTTCTGTTTCAGCATATAAGAACGGTAAACTACAAATGCTTTATGTTTTGCCGTTTGGTAGTAATCTGATAACTCGTGATATCAAGAGCTTGAATGTTTCTGAACAGGAAGCAGAGCGTTTGAAGAGAGCTTATGGTAGTGCCATCATAGAAAAAGATTCAGAACAACAGGTAATCGAGATAAGCAGAACAGACAAAGTTGGTTTGAGTGAAATCAAACTTATTGACTTGAATGAAATCGTTGAGGCTCGTTCAAGAGAGATAATTGAGAATGTTTATGCTCGTTTGTCTGATGCAGGTATAACAAAAGAATCAAATTATAAGGTTGTTATTGCCGGAGGTGGTTCTGCTTTGAAGAATATGCGTGAAGCGTTGAGCAATCGTCTGAATATGGAAGTGCGTTATGCTTCAGCTCGTCGTGACTTGGTTGACTCAAAGGATATGATTGTCAACAATACAGAATATACTCTTGCCGCAGCTTTGTTGTTGCAGGGTAAAGAAAACTGTATGCAGAAGCCTGCCGAGCCGGAACATAAGATTATTCCAACAATTATAAGCAAACCTGTTGAAAAGAAAGTTCCTGAAGTTAAGGAAGTGGAGAAACCTGAACCTCAGGTTGTAGTCTCTAAGCCTGAAGTTATAGTGGAAGAAAAGCCTAGAGTTTCTGTTGAGGATGCTAATGTCCAGAAACAAACAGTAACTGAGACTGAGAAGCAAAATAATTCAACAGAGAGCAATAATAATAAAAAGGCTCAAAAGAAAAGCCATTTCGGTGGACTCTTCTCAGGTTTTAAGGATATGTTCGACAAAATGACGAATGTTGATGATAAAGATTATTAATCAGTATAATACATAAAATACTAGTATCATGGATAATGAAATACTAAATTTTGGAGTTCCTTCATACTCGCAGACTTTGATTAAAGTTATTGGAGTTGGTGGCGGTGGTGGTAATGCCGTTACTAATATGTATAAAGAAGGTATTGATAATGTTTCTTTTGTTTTATGTAATACTGATAATCAAGCATTGCATAAATCTGAAGTACCAAATAAATTGCTTATCGGCCGTAACACAACTAGCGGACTTGGTTCGGGAAACGTTCCTGAAAGAGGTATGAAAGCCGCTATGGAAAGTGAAGGCGACATTCGTTCTATGCTTAACGATGGAACTAAGATGGCATTTATCACTGCCGGTATGGGCGGAGGTACAGGTACAGGTGCCGGACCTATCGTAGCTAAGATTTCTAAGGAAATGGGAATATTGACTGTGGGTATTGTTACTATCCCGTTCCTTTTCGAAGGCCGTCCTAAGATTGTAAAGGCAGTTAAGGGTGTAAAAGAAATGGCGCAGAATGTAGATGCTCTGTTGGTAATAAACAATGAGCGTTTGCGCGAGCTTTATTCTGAAGAAAGAATGAGTGTTCCTCAGGCTTATAAGAAGGCTGACGAAACATTGACAGTTGCGGCTAAAAGTATTGCAGAAATCATTACTACAGATTTAGAGCAGAATGTCGACTTTGCCGATGTTGACTTTACAATGCGCAATAGTGGTGTAGCTTTGATAAGTGTTGGTTATGCTGAAGGTGAAAGACGTTTGCAGCGTGCTATCGATGAAGCCTTGAGAAGTACGTTAGTAAACGATATAGATAATATATTCAATGCCCAGCGAGTTGCCTTCGTTATTTATTATAGTCATGAAGATGCTTTGAGAATTGATGAAATGGATGATATCCATAATTTCATGGCAAGATTCAACACTGAATATGAAGTTAAATGGGGACATGGATTTGATGATTCTCTTGGTTCAAAGATAAAGATTACTATTCTTGTTACCGGTTTTGGTTTGGAAGATGTATTGTCAGACCAGCAGCAGTCTATTGGCTCGGAAGAGGAACGTCGTGCTGCCGCAGAGCGTGAACGTGCTCTGCAGAAACAGAAAGAAGAGGAAAACAATCTTATCAGCCGTTATTATAAAGGTTATATGTCTTTCCGCCCTCGTGCCGAAGTTGTAGTGCTTTCATCAAAGGAACTGGAAGATGATGATGATACATTTATAAATTTCCTTGAGAATACACCGACTTATAAACGAAACAGCAGAGACGTTATGCAGTTCCGCCGTGTGCCTACATCTGGCAACGATAATAATGGAGGTTCATCTTCCTCAGGAAATAAAGCAGTGATTAGTTTTTAATAATATAATTCTATAATATGGATTTGTTTGAAAAGGTCAGTGAAGACATTAAAAACGCAATGAAAGCGAAAGACAAAGTTGCTTTGGAAACTTTGAGAAACGTAAAAAAAGTTTTTCTGGAAGCAAAAACTGCTCCGGGTGCAAATGATACACTTTCTGATGCTGATGCATTGAAGTTGATTCAGAAACTTGTAAAACAGGGAAAAGATTCTGCTTCTATTTATGTTGGTCAGGGACGTCAGGATTTGGCAGATGCCGAATTGGCTCAGGTAGCTGTTTTGGAAAAATATTTGCCACAGCAGATGAGTGCTGAGGAGCTTGAAAACGAATTGAAGAACATTATTGCACAGGTAGGCGCAGCCGGACCTAAAGATATGGGTAAAGTTATGGGTGTAGCTTCAAAGGCTTTGGCTGGTCGTGCTGAAGGTCGTGCAATTTCAGAAACAGTAAAGCGTCTTTTGGCTTAAATGATTATAATATAACAATAAAGCCATGCCATTATGCCCCTTGAGAGTAATAATTGAAAGGCATATTGGCATGGCAATTTTTTTATAGTAGAAATATGATAACATTCTCACTTTGTTTGCTTACTCTAATCCTGGGATATTTCTTTTATGGAAAGTTCCTGGAAAGAATGATGAAACTTGACCCTTCACGCAAGACTCCTGCATTCCTCAAACAGGATGGCGTTGACTATATACCAATGCCAACGTGGAAAATATTTATGATTCAGTTTCTGAATATTGCCGGACTTGGTCCTATATTCGGTGCGATAATGGGTGCAAAATTCGGAACTGCATCGTTTTTATGGATTGTTTTGGGAAGTATATTTGCCGGAGCAGTTCATGATTTCATAGCCGGTGTTTTGTCTCTTCGTCATGACGGTGAAAGTTTGCCGGAAATTATAGGACGTTTCCTTGGAAATAACTTCAAGCAGTTTATGCGTGGTTTCACTGTTGTGCTGATGGTTCTGGTCGGTGTCGTATTTGTTGCCGGACCAGCCGGCTTGCTTGCAAGTCTGACTCCGGAACATCTGGATACTTTCTTTTGGATAATAGTTGTTTTCCTCTATTATATATTGGCAACACTTCTTCCTGTTGATAAAATTATAGGTAAAGTTTATCCTTTGTTTGCGATAGCCTTGTTGTTTATGGCAGTCGGCATTTTGGTGATGCTTTTTGTTAATAATCCGGATTTGCCTGAGATAACAGATGGACTGACAAATACTCATCCTGAAGGATTACCAATTTTCCCTATAATGTTTGTCAGCATTGCCTGTGGAGCTATTTCCGGTTTCCATGCCACTCAAAGTCCGTTGATGGCTCGTTGTCTTACTAACGAGAAGCATGCTTATCCCGTATTCTACGGAGCAATGATTACTGAAGGTATTGTTGCTTTGATTTGGGCAGCAGCTGCTACATATTTCTTCGGAGAAAATGGAATGGAAGAAAGTAATGCTGCAGTTGTTGTTGACAGCATAACAAAGAACTGGTTGGGAACTGTCGGAGGTATATTGGCAATCTTAGGTGTCATTGCTGCTCCTATCACTTCCGGTGACACAGCTTTCCGTTCGGCAAGATTGATAGTTGCCGATTTCCTTAATCTGGAACAGAAAAGTATATCCAAGAGATTGCTAATATCAATCCCAATGTTTATTATAGCTATTGCTTTGTTGATGTATTCTCTGAAAGACAAGAATGGCTTTGATATGATTTGGAGATATTTTGCATGGTGTAATCAGACTTTGGCAGTATTTACATTGTGGGCTTTGACTGTTTATCTGACTAAGGAAAAGCTTTGTTATTGGGTGACTCTCATCCCGGCATTGTTTATGACTGCTGTTTGTTCTACTTATATTTTGGTTGCTCCCGAAGGTTTCGGCATCAATTATGAGGTTGGATTGATTATAGGTCTTTTGGCTGTTGTCGTCAGTGCATTTATTTTCTTTGCCTGGAAACGTCGTCAGTCTGTTTGCTGAAATATCTGATTTTATAGAATAGGTAATAATAATTCTATAGTTAAATAATAGAATTTGCATATTTGATTCCCTATAAAAAAACACTGCGATGTTTCCGAAAAAACATCGCAGTGTTTCGTTTGAAACATAGTAGTGTTTTAGGGGAAACATCACAGTGTTTTTATAGCAATAATATTTATAATGGATTTCTTTACGAAAATAACTTTCCCTGAAGTAAAACGGAAATATGATTATACTGACAGATTTCTGTTGTTAGGTTCTTGCTTTGCAGAAAATATCGGTAAGCAACTTGCATATTCAAAGTTCTCCATAGATATAAATCCGTTTGGTATACAGTATAATCCTTCTTCCATTAGCCGTGCGTTGAGGCTGCTTCTCAATGGAAAACCTTTTTCTGCGTCAGATTTGTTCTGCGAAAAAGGTATATATTATAGCTTTATGCATCATGGAAGTTTCTCGGCAGATACGGAAAACGGATGTCTTGAGCTTATAAACTCACGTTTTGTGAAAGCGGCAGAAAGAATCAGAACTGCGTCCGTTCTGGTGGTTACATTAGGAACAGCATGGGTTTATAAACTGAAGAGTACGGGAGAAATAGTATCAAATTGCCACAAAATGCCGGAAAAGATGTTTGTCCGTGAACGCTTGAATGTGGACGAAATTGTTGAGGATTGGTCCTTATTGCTGAATGATTTGTTTTCTGTAAATCCGGGAATGAATGTTTTGTTTACGGTCAGCCCGATACGCCATTGGAAAGACGGGGCTCACGAAAACCAGCTGAGTAAGGCAACCTTGCTTTTAGCCGTTGATGAATTGAAAAGGAAATTTGTTGGTAAAATAGATTATTTCCCATCTTACGAAATAGTGATGGACGAACTTCGTGATTACAGGTTTTATGCCGATGACATGATTCATCCGTCACCACTGGCTGTAAATTATATTTGGGAAAAGTTCTGTGAGTATTATATCACGCCCCAGTCAAAAGAGGTAATGAAAGAAATCGAAGAAATACGGAAAGCCATTGCCCACCGTCCTTTCCGGCCGGAAAGCGAAGCTTATCGCCAATTTATGTTTCAAACTTTGTTAAAGATTGATGGAATTAGAGAGAAATTTCCTTACTTTGATTTCACAGAAGAGAAAATGTTTGTAGAATCTAAACTGTAATAAAGATGGAGTATTCGATAAAACAGGTGGCAGAAATTATAAATGCGAGACCAAGTGAGTGGCATGATGATAATATAAGTATTTTGCTTACTGATAGTCGCCGGTTGTCTTCGCCGGAATCCAGCTTGTTTTTTGCATTGAAAACTAAGACCAATGATGGTCATAGATATATAAAAGAATTATATAATCTGAGAGTCAGAAACTTTGTGGTGAGTGAAAATCTTCCGGAGTTTTCAACAATGCCTGATGCTAATTTCCTTTATGTGAAAGATACACTTCGGGCATTGCAGAAGCTGGTGACTTTCCATCGCAAGCAATTCTCTATTCCTGTTATAGGAATTACCGGTAGTAACGGCAAAACAATAGTTAAGGAATTTCTTTATCAGTTGTTGAGAAATGAGTTTAATATAGTCCGTTCGCCACGAAGCTACAACTCGCAGCTTGGTGTTCCTCTTTCGGTATGGGCGATGAACGAGAAACATACATTAGGAATATTTGAGGCAGGAATTTCCCAACCGGACGAAATGGATAATTTGCAGCCGATAATCGCTCCGACTATTGGTGTTATCACAAGCATTGGCGAAGCACACCAGGAGAATTTCGTCTCAATGAACCAGAAATGCCTCGAGAAGTTGTCTTTGTTTTCCGAATGTGAAGCTATTATTTATGACGGCGACAATATGTTGATTGCAAACGCCATCGAAGCATCTTGTCTTTCTCATAAGGCTATAATATGGAGCAGAACCGACACTGACGCTCCTTTATATATTGAATCTATAGAAAAGCATAAGACAGAAACCGTAATCAGATGCACTCAGTTGGGATTTGACCGGGTTTATGTTATTCCGTTTACAGATGATGCTTCGATTGAGAACGTAATACATTGTATCGCCATAATGCTTTATCTCAAGCCGACAAGCGTCAATGACACAGAGAAATTCCGTCATCTGGAACCGGTTGCAATGCGTCTCGAAGTCAAAGATGGAATAAACAACTGCTCTCTTATAAATGATACATATAATTCAGATATCAATTCTTTGGATATAGCATTGGACTTCCTGCAAAGCCGTAAAGTTGGAAAGAATATGAAATCTACTTTGATTCTTTCTGACATTCTTCAGTCGGGAACATTGCCTAAATCTCTTTATAAGAAAGTCGCTGATTTGATAGAGAGGAAAAAGGTGGACCGTCTTATTGGTATTGGAAGAGATTTGAAAGAATATGAATCCATCTTTACTTTGGAGAAGGAATTTTATAAGACAACAGATGAATTCCTTGCATCTTTTTCGGAAGATAATTTCAGGGATGAGATAATTCTTATAAAAGGTTCACGTCATTTCTGTTTTGAGAAAATATCAGAATGCCTGGAAAAGAAAGTGCATGAAACTATCCTTGAGGTTAATCTGGATGCTGTTGTTCATAACTATAATTTCTACAGGTCAAAACTTAAGCCGGAAACCAAGATGGTTTGTATGGTGAAGGCTTCGGCTTATGGCGCAGGCTCATTCGAGCTGGCAAAGACATTGCAGGAACATCGTTGTGATTATCTTGCCGTTGCTGTTGCTGACGAAGGTGCTGATTTGCGTAAGGAAGGAATAACTATTCCTATAATGGTGATGAATCCGGAATTCAGCAGTTTCAACGTAATGTTTTCGAATAATCTTGAACCGGAAGTTTACAGTTTCCGTTTGCTGGACGCAATGATTAAGGAAACCGAACGTCGTGGCATAACATCATATCCTATACATATTAAGATTGATACAGGAATGCATCGCCTGGGCTTCAGACCGGAAGATGTTCCGGAAATATGCAAGCGATTGTCATTGCAGACCGGAGTTCAGGTTCGTTCAATATTCTCTCATCTTGCAGGAAGTGACTCTCCGGAGTTTGATGATTTTACACTTTCACAAATTGAGAAATTCCAGAAAGCTGCCGCTGAATTGGAATCTCTTTTGGATTATAAAGTAATAAAACATATTCTAAACTCTGCAGGTATTGAGCGTTTCCCGCAATATCAGATGGATATGGTGCGTTTGGGAATCGGATTGTATGGAGTAAGTGCTTCGGGAATCAAGGGATTGAGAAACGTAAGTACTCTTAAGACGACTATATTGCAGATACAGGAAGTTCCAAAAGGGGATTCTATAGGATATAGCCGCAGGACATTTGTCGACAGAGATTCAAGGATTGCAATTATTCCTATCGGTTATGCTGATGGAATGGACAGACATTTCAGTAACCGTAACGGTGAGGTTTTGGTTAATGGAAAGCGTTGTCCGATTGTCGGAAACATATGTATGGATGCTTGTATGATTGATGTTACAGATGTAGATGCAAAGGAAGGCGACAAGGTTGTAGTCTTTGGTGACGAGTTGTCGGTCAGCGAACTTTCGGAACGTCTGAAAACAATTCCTTATGAGATAATGACATCTGTTTCTCCAAGGGTAAAACGGATATATTATAGGGAATAATTTAATAAAGTTGCATAACTAGCAGATTTATTGTATTTTTGCGCCGTAAAATATAAAGGTATAAGTATGGGTCATAATTTATTGAAAGGCAAAAAAGGTATTATCTTCGGTGCTTTGAATGATATGTCTATTGCCTGGAAAGTGGCAGAAAAGGCAGTTGAAGAAGGTGCGGTTATCACTTTGAGTAATACACCAATGGCTGTCAGAATGGGTCAAGTTGATGAACTTGGCAAGAAACTTAACGCTGAAGTTATTCCTGCAGATGCAACAAGTGTTGAAGATCTTCAGACTGTATTCTCAAAGTCTGTGGAAATATTGGGCGGTCCGGTGGATTTCGTGCTCCACTCAATCGGTATGAGTCCAAATGTTCGCAAGAAACGCACATATGATGATTTGGACTATAACTTCCTTGAGAAGACATTAGATATTTCAGCTATTTCATTCCATAAGATGTTGCAGGTAGCTAAGAAACAGGATGCTATTGCTGAATATGGTTCTGTTGTAGCTTTGAGTTATGTTGCTGCTCAGCGTACATTCTTTGGTTATAACGATATGGCTGATGCTAAGAGTTTGTTGGAATCAATTGCCCGCAGCTTTGGTTATATATATGGACGTGAAAAGAATGTTCGTATCAACACAATCTCTCAGTCTCCAACTCCAACTACAGCCGGTAACGGTGTGAAAGGTATGGAACACTTGATGGATTTTGCAAACAAGATGAGTCCGCTAGGCAACGCTACAGCTGACGAATGTGCTGATTATTGCGTAATGATGTTCTCAGACTTCACTCGCAAGGTGACTATGCAGAATCTTTATCACGATGGAGGTTTCTCAAGCATGGGTATGAGTTTGCGTGCTATGAACCAGTACAGCAAAGGAATGGAAGAATATACTGACGAGAACGGTCATATTATTTATGGCTAAACTTTTGGAAAATCAGTTGACTTGAAGGCAAGTTGACAAGAAATAACAGAAAGAGCTTTGATAAGAATTGTAAAATTCTTTCCGAAGCTCTTTCTTTTTTATGTAATTAATGTTTAATAGATGTCCGCTTCTTTATAACTTTGCCGCAACAATAAAAATACACTGCAATGTTTCTTAAGATTTATCCGGAAAATCCGAATCCCCGTGAAATATCCAAGGTGATTGATACTTTGAGAGACGGAGGACTGATTGTTTATCCTACTGATACAGTTTATGCCATAGGTTGTGATGCTCTGAATGTTCGTGCAGTTGAACGTATTTGCCGCATGAAGGGTGTGAATCCTCAGAAGAGCAACTTGTCAATTATTTGTTATGATTTGTCCAATCTGAGTGAATATGCCAAAGTAAGCAATTCTGCATTCAAACTGATGAAGAAGAATTTGCCTGGTGCATTTACATTTATTCTGCCTACAAGCTCAGAGTTACCTAAGATTTATAAAAACAGAAAAGAAGTTGGTATAAGAGTTCCGGATAATAATATCGCCAGAACAATTGTTGCAGAGTTGGGAAATCCTATTCTTACTATGTCTATTCATGATGAAGATGATGACGTGTTGGAATATTCAACTGACCCGGAATTGATTTATGAGAAATATGGTAATTCTGTAGATCTGGTTATTGACGGAGGTTATGGTGGAATTGAACCGTCAACTGTAGTTGACTGCACGACTGACGATTTCGAGATTGTGCGTCAGGGAAAAGGGGAGTTGATTATTTGAATATTGATGGTGGGGATTTTTTTTAGTAGTCAAGTAGTTAAGTAGTCAAGTAGTTAATTTGCTAATGCTTGTTCTCTGTAGCCTTGTCAACTTGTCAACTCAAAAACTAACAAACTCAAAAACTAACAAACTCAAATTATATTTATGAAAAAGTTTCTTTTAATGGCTTTGACAGTTGCATTCTGCAGCTGTTCAGGTAACAAAAAACAGGCAACTCCGGAAGTTGCAGATGAAAAGGCTCATATAGAGTGGGCTACATTTAATATCCGTCTTAATACAGATGCAGACAGTTTGAACAGCTGGAAGTACAGAAAAGACAATGTATGTAAATACATCTTGGACAAAAAGATGGATATTGTCGGTATGCAGGAAGTTTTGCAGAATCAGATGGATGATCTTAAAGCCGGTTTACCAGGTTATGCTGCAATCGGTGTTGCTCGTGAAGACGGAAAAACTAAAGGTGAATATTCTGCTATATTCTACAGAACAGATAAATTCGAGGTTTTGGATAGCAACACATTCTGGCTTTCACAATATCCGGACAGTGTAGGTTTCATCGGTTGGGATGGAGCTTGTACTAGAATCGCAACTTGGGGAAAGTTCAAGGATAAAAAGACTGGAAAAATATTTATGGGAGTGAACACTCATTTTGACCATGTCGGTGTTGAAGCTCGTAAAAACGGAGCATTACTTATCATACAGCGTATAAAAGAAATCGTTGGTGACCAGCCAGCTGTTCTTACAGGTGATTTTAATGTTTCAGATTCTTCAGATGCATATCAGACTTTGACAACAAACGAATTTGTGTTGAAGGATGCTCATAAGATTGCTGATAAAGTTTCTGGTCCGGCTTATACTTTCCATGATTTTGGTCGTTTGGCTACAGACAAACGTGAGAAGATTGATTTCATTTTCGTCACTCCTCAGATTCATGTGATTAGTTCTGAAATTGCTCAGGAAGCAGAAGGTCCGACAGGATATTTGAGCGATCATAATCCTCAAATTGTTTCATTGGAGTTTTAATGACAATTGTTGAAAAACTTGTTGAAAACTCAGTTGAAAACCTGGTTTTATTAACGACATGTATAAAAAAAGGAAACGGCGAAGCTCGCGCTTGGCCGTTTCTACATTTAACCGTTTTAAACAAAAAGAAAAAGTAAGTTAAGGTCGTATTCAACTTAATTTTATGCTTCACTTGTGATGTGATAGCGAACAAAATTAAACATTTCCTTCTTAAAGAATAAGTGAATTGTTTTCTTTTTAGTATTTTTTAGTAAATAGCATTTTGTCTGTTTGGCTTTTTGTATTTGGAAGAAGACTGGAAGTATTTTTATGGCAGATTTTAGTATAAATATTTTAGGTTGCGGTTCGGCTTTGCCAACAACGAGGCATTTGCCGACATCTCAGGTCGTTGATCTCAGGGATAAGTTGTATATGATAGACTGTGGTGAAGGAACTCAATTGCAAATGCGTAGAATGAGAGTTAAGTTCAGCCGGTTGATGCATATTTTCATATCCCATGCTCATGGCGATCATTGTTTTGGATTGCCTGGATTAGTTTCAACATTGGGAATGCTTGGACGTAATGGTGATTTGTTTATACACGGACCTGCAGAACTTGAATCCTATATTAATTCTTTTATGGAGTTTTTCTGTCAAGGACTGCCCTTCAATGTGGTGTTTAATCCGATAGATACTTCTAAATATTCATTGGTGATGGAAGACCGTTCAGTGTCAGTTTATTCTATTCCGTTGAAGCATCGTGTAAATTGTTGTGGATATTTATTTGTTGAAAAGCCCAAGGAAGCACATATTATAAAAGACATGATTGACTTCTATAATGTTCCGGTAAGGGAAATTCAGTATATAAAACAAGGAGCGGATTTTATAACACCAGACGGAGAAGTGATTCCCAATTCACGTTTAACCAAACCGGCTGCGCCTCCTAAAAAGTATGCTTATTGTTCAGATACTGCATTCTTGCCGGAAATAGTACAATGGATAAAAAATGTAGATTTACTTTATCATGAGGCTACATTTGTTGAGGCTGATGCTGCACGAGCAAAAGAAACTTATCATTCAACAGCCCGTCAGGCGGCAGAAATAGCAAAACGTGCGGGTGTGAAGAAACTTATTATCGGACATTATTCTGCCCGTTATGAATCTACAGATGTATTGCTGAAAGAAGCAGCAGAAGTGTTCCCTTCTGTGCAGGCTGTAAATGAAGGAATGATATTTGATATGACAAAGATTTAAGTTATATGCTATTTGGTTCTGCATATCAAAATCAAAAACAAGATTTTTATTTTGGTATGCACTAGCCTTTTAGTATATTTGTAGTCGATAAGAATATGTCTTGATGAAGCGCTTACTGTTCAACATATTTATGATTATGTTTTTGTCTGCCTTAACCCTTCAGGCTCAGTCTGGAAGTAAGTCAGGCACAGACTCTCATTTGTCTTATCATGAAGAAAAACCGGCTATTGAAATAATTGTTTACGACAACACTGTAAAGGTTGCAAATGCCCCTGTTGGTAGTTTTTTGGAAATATATAGTGTTGTTGGTATAAAAGTAAAAGAAATAGAAATGAAGCAGCCTTCAGGCGAATACTACATTAATCTGGCAAAAGGCTATTATATAATCCGTATAGCAGACACGGTAAGGAAAATTGCTTTGAGATAATCTGTTTTGTGGGAATTCCCCCCTTTTCAAAAAATTACATTTTACTTTTTGATTAAAAATCTCTTTGTTTTTGACATTTTGATATCTAACTTATCGCTTGAAAATTTATATAAAACATTACGCAAATTCCTTTCGGAAGTAATCAGAATTGCATCCGTATGTAATTGAATTTTCTTTCGGAAGTAATTAGTTTTTCTTTCGAAAGAAATTACGCTTTCCTTCCGAAGGAAACAGCAAAAATGTATAAAATCACCAGAAAATAAGAATACCTGGAAAAATTTTTTGTCAAAATGTAAGTTGGAACCTTCTATTACTCCAATGTAATATATAATAAAAACTTTTATTTGGTTATCTTTGCAAATTGACTTTGTCGTTTTTCTTTGTTTTTCTGTTGTTGGAGAAGCAAAGATGGCATTTATGAATAAATGCTTATAATATTCCTCTGCATAAAACCGTTGAGGAATAAACTAATTCATTATTTTTGTAAAAAAGAACACGATATGGCCGAATATAAAGAAGAACATTTGTTAGATAACATCAACAATCCGGGAGACTTGAGACAGCTTCCTACGGATATATTGCCTGAAGTCTGCAATGAATTGCGGCAATATATAATTGATGTCTTGTCCGAAAATCCCGGACATCTTGGTGCCAGCTTGGGCACTGTGGAACTAACAGTGGCTCTGCATTATGTTTTTAATACGCCTTATGACAGAATCGTGTGGGATGTCGGACATCAGGCATATGGACATAAAATTTTGACAGGAAGACGCGAAGCTTTTCATACTCTTAGGAAATTTCACGGAATAAGTGGTTTCCCAAATCCTTTCGAAAGTGAGTATGATGCCTTTATTGCCGGACATGCTTCCAATTCAATTTCTGCGGCTATGGGAATTTCTGTTGCTTCAGCATTGAAAAAGGAGGAAAACAGACATGTTATTGCAGTGATTGGAGATGGCGCAATGACGGGTGGTCTGGCTTTTGAAGGTTTGAACAATGCTTCGGTGAATCCTAATAATCTTCTGATTATATTGAACGACAACAATATGGCGATTGACCATAATGTTGGAGGTCTCAGCCAGTATCTTGTTGACATAACAACCAGTCAGGCATATAATAAAATGCGCTACGACGTTTATAAAGGTTTGAAAAAAATAAAACTTATAAACGACGGACGACGTGACAATATATTGCGTTTCAACAATAGTCTGAAAGCGTTGCTTACGCAACAGCATAATTTGTTTGAAGGCTTCAGCATAAGATATTTCGGACCGGTTGACGGACACGATGTGGAATATCTTGTAAAGCTTTTGAATGATATAAAGGATTTGAAAGGTCCTAAGTTGTTGCATATAAAAACAAAGAAAGGAAAAGGTTTCAAACCAGCCGAAGACTCGGCTACAGAATGGCATGCTCCGGGAAAATTCGATAAAGAAACCGGAAAAAGAATAATAGCACGTTCCATAGATGAACCTCAGTTGTATCAGGATGTATTTGGGCATACTCTTGTGGAGTTAGCTGAAAATGATGAACGTATTGTTGGTGTAACTCCGGCTATGCCAACCGGGTGCTCAATGACGTATATGATGAAAGAGTTTCCGGACCGTGCCTTTGATGTAGGTATTGCTGAAGGACATGCCGTTACATTTTCAGCTGGATTGGCTAAGGAGGGAATGATACCTTTCTGCAATATTTATTCTTCATTTATGCAGCGTGCATATGATATGGTTATACATGATGTCGCGCTTCAGAATCTTCATGTAATCATGTGCCTGGACCGTGCAGGTCTTGTTGGTGAAGACGGAGCGACTCACCATGGTGTGTTTGACCTTGCGTATATGCGTCCGATACCTAACCTGACAATAGCTTCTCCGCTAAACGAATGTGATTTGAGGAATTTGATGTTTACTGCATATTCTGCGCAGAATGGTCCTTTTGTTATTCGTTATCCACGTGGCAAAGGCGAAAAACGCAATTGGCGTACGCCTCTTGAAGTTCTTCCTATAGGAAAAGGTCAGAAACTTAAGGATGGAGAAGATGTTGCTGTTCTTTCATTAGGTCCTATTGGAAATGAAGTTACAAAGGCTATATCTTTGCTGGAAGCGGAAAATATCTCCGTTGCCCATTATGATATGATTTATCTTAAGCCTTTGGATGAGGTGCTTTTACACGAGGTCGGCAAGAAGTTCCGAAAGATTATTACCGTTGAGAATGGAGTGATTAACGGTGGTTTTGGTAGTGCTGTCCTGGAATTTATGGCGGATAATGGTTATACGCCTCAGATTCGCAGAATAGGAATTCCGGACCGTTTCATCGAACATGGAACAATTCCAGAATTATATCGTCTGTGTGGTATGGATGCCGAAGGAATTTCAGCACAGATAAAAGACATACTAACTCAAAAACTTGAATAAACTTATGAAAGTCATTATAGCAGGTGCTGGAGAAGTCGGTACCCACTTAGCAAAATTGTTATCGCAGGAGAATCAGGATATAGTTCTGATGGATCCAAACGAAGAGCGTTTGAATTTCACCCATGCCGGAATGGAAATATTACCGATGGTTGGAAACCCTACATGTCTTCAGGATTTGGAAGAAGCCGGAATTAAGAAGGCTGATTTGTTCATAAGCGTAACTCCGGAGGAAACTACAAATATAACGTCTTGTATATTGGCTCATAAACTTGGCGCACACAAGACATTTGCACGTATAAACAATTACGAATATTTGAAGCCTAAGAACAAAGAACTGTTCGAGAATATGGGAATCAATTTTATGATTTACCCTGAAATGCTTGCGGCAAAGGAAATTGTTACGGCAATTCGTCGTCCGTGGACTCGCCAGTATTGGGAATTGTTCGATGGAGCATTGATTCTTATCGGAGTGAAGGTGCGCGACAATGCACGTATTGTAAATATGCAGCTCTCAGAATTGCTAAGTGAAGACAAGCTTTTCCATATTGTGGCAATTAAGAGGAGAAATGAAACTATAATTCCGGGTGGTAGTGACAAGGTAGAATCTGGAGATTTACTTTTCTTTACTACAACTAAGGAACATATTGAAGAAGTACGTTTGCTTGCCGGAAAGGAAGATCCGGAGGTAAAGAAAATAATAATAATGGGCGGTAGCCGTATTGCTATACGTACAAGTCAGTATTTACCCAATAATATCCGAATAAAAATTATAGAAACGGATAAGGAGAAAAGTTACAGAATAGCGGAAAAAGTTCCAGGAAATGTACTTATTATCAATGGTGATGGACGTGACACTGAGTTGCTTAAGCAGGAAAGTATTCATGATGCGCAGGCATTTATAGCTCTTACAGATAACTCCAGTACAAACATTTTGGCTTGCTTGGCTGCTAAAAGAATGGGTGTGTTCAAAACCATAGCAAAAATTGAGAATATAGACTACATACCTCTTGCAGAGAGTATGGATATAGGTACAGTTATCAACAAAAAATTGATAGCGGCAAGCCATATTTATCAGTTCTTGCTTGATGCAGACGTTTCAAATGTAAAATGCCTAACTTTTGCCAATGCTGATGTGGCAGAATTGGTTGCACGTCCTAATTCACGAATAACGCGTAAACCTGTACGTGAACTTGGTTTGCCGAAGGATATGACATTGGGAGGATTGATTAGAAATGGAGTTCCTATGATGATTGACGGTGATACACAGATACAGGCATATGACCATGTTGTTGTGTTCTGTCTTGACACTGCTATGCGTAAACTGGAGAATTATTTTAATTAATCTGTCATGCTGAACGTTCGTTTCATATTCAAGATGTTGGGAATAATGTTTGTTCTTGAAACATTGTTCATGCTGGCAGCAACAGCTGTAGCTTTTATTTATAAGGGTGATGATTTCCGACCTTTGGCATTGTCTTCCGGAATATTGCTTATAGTTGGTTTATTGCTTTATGCTATAGGTTTTAAGGCTAACGAACATACTGCAGGTCGTCGCGAAGGTATGCTTACGGTTACACTTACTTGGGTATTGTTCTCGTTTTTTGGAATGTTACCATTTTATTTAGGTGGATATATCGATAATATTACTGATGCATATTTTGAGACGATGTCAGGTTTCACGACAACTGGCTCTACTATTCTTACAAATATAGAAGCTTTGCCTGAAGGAATATTGTTCTGGAGAAGTCTTACTCAGTGGCAAGGCGGTATTGGAATGATTGTCTTTACAGTTGCTTTGATGCCTATTTTTGGAGGTGGTGCTTCTCAGATGTTTGATGCAGAAACTCCTGGTATAACACATGAGCGTTTTCGTCCGCGTATTGCTCAGGTCGCAAAACGATTGTGGGGTGTATATCTTTTTCTTACCATATTGTTGGCATTCCTTTTGTGGCTTGGACCGATGGATGTTTATGATGCTGTGAATCACAGTATGACTTGTATGTCAACAGGGGGATATTCTACAAAAAATGCCAGTATTGCACATTGGAATTCACCATATATAGAATATATTATTTCGATATTCATGTGTATTGGGGCAACAAACATGACTCTTATCTACTTCTTTATGAATGGTAAAGTCATGAAGCTTTTGAAGGATGAAGAAACAATATGGTTTTATGCCATTGTTGTATTAGCTGTTGCTGTAACATTTATATGGATATATTTTAACGGTATTGTGACAGATGTTGAATTAGCTTTCCGTCAGGCATTTTTCCAGGTTACATCTATAATATCTACTTGTGGTTTTGCAACGGCGGATTATATACCTTGGGGGCCGTTCTTCTGGCTCTTTGCATTGTTATTGATGATGATATGCGGTTGTGCCGGTTCAACAAGCGGAGGTTTGAAAACAGGACGAGTTGCTATATTGGTTAAAAACCTCTTCAATGAGTTCAAGAAGCAGACACATCCGCATGCAATAATACCTGTACGAATGAATGGGCGAGTGATTTCTTCCGAGCTTGTTCATAGGGTGTTGGCATTTGCTTTTATTTATGTCGGTTTGATGATGTTTACCAGCTTTATTCTTCTTGCTGACGGTGTCGGATTTGAGGAAGCTTTAGGAGCAAGTGTTTCGGCTGTAAGTAATACAGGTCCTGGTTTGGGAAGTTGCGGACCGGTTTATAATTTTTCTGGTTTACCAGATTTGTCCAAGTGGGTATTGAGTTTTGCTATGATGACCGGACGTTTGGAACTATTCACTGTTCTAACAATACTGCTGCCTGGCTTCTGGAAGCAATAATGTTAATATAATCCAATTAATATTAATACTATATACGTAAAGTGTAATCTTTGCGTTATCAGATAAGCAGGTTTTGCTTAATTATTACTATGATTGAATATATAAAAGGTGATATAGATGAAATCACTCCGGCTAGAATGGTCTTGGAGTGTAATGGGATTGGTTATGAGATATTCATATCTCTGAATACATATTCAAAGCTTCAAAGAGATAAGTCAGCAAAAATATATATATACGAAGTTATACGTGAGGATACACATATCCTTTATGGGTTTGCTGATAAGGATGAAAGAGTATGTTTTGTAGCATTGATTGGTGTTTCGGGAGTCGGACCCAATACAGCACGTATGATTCTTTCTGCATTGACACCTTCTCAATTGATGCAGGTGTTTGCCGAGGATGATGTAAGGGCTCTTACCGCAGTAAAAGGAATCGGGCTTAAAACTGCTCAGCGTGTTTTGGTTGACTTGAAGAATAAACTTACTTTGGAAGTTGCTGAAAGCCGTGGTTCTGCAGCAGTTGAAGTCGGAACGTCACGCTCTGTTGTGGCAGAAGAGGCTGTCGCAGCTTTGGTTATGCTTGGATTTCAGAAACAGGCAGCACAAAAGACTGTTTCTGCTTTACTTAAAAAACAGCCTGATATGAAAGTTGAAGGTGTTATTAAGGAGGCTCTCAAATGTCTATGATTTATCGTAAGAGATATTCATTTATTTTATTATTTCTTCTTCTTGCCGGTGCAGTAGCTGCATTGCAGGGCGACAAGGCTTTGGATTTTTCATTGCCTGAGGCTTTGTATGTTCCGTTGGAGCAGGATCAGGACACGGTGGCTCGTTTCCCTGTAGCTAAAACTTTGCCTGAAGGTTATGAGGATTTGATTTCCAAATATCCTGCGGATTTGAAATCTCCTGAAAATATTACTACAACTATTGAATATGACTTACGTTCCGGAGCATATATCGTAAAAACCAAGCTTGGCGATATGGTCCTGGGAACTCCTATGGTGCTTACTCCTGAAGAATATATGGAGTATAGCCAGGTCCAGTCGCTAAATAGTTATTTCAGACAGAAGAATGCCGAGGAATATGAGAAAGAGGTAAACAAGAAATTCAATCTTACCGATATGCAGTTCAATATCGGTGCGGCAGAAAAGGTGTTTGGCCCTGGTGGCGTAAGAGTGAAAACTCAAGGAACAGCCGAGGTCTCTCTTGGGCTTAAGAATACTACAACTGATAATCCTTCGTTGCCGGAACGTGCCCGCAGCCGAACATTCTTCAATTTCGATGAAACAGTTCAGCTTAATGTTCAGGCTCAGGTTGGTACGAAGGTTAATTTCGGTATGAACTATAATACTGAAACTTCTTTCGATTTTGACTCGAAACAGTTGAAATTAGCATATACCGGTGAGGAAGATGAAATTATAAAGAATATCGAAGCCGGTAATGTGAGTATGACAACTAGCAACTCATTGATTAATGGAGGTGCTGCGTTGTTCGGTATGAAAGCAGATTTGCAGTTTGGCAAATTGCGTGTGAACACTCTTTTTGCACAGCAGGAATCAGAATCTAAGACTGTAAATTCTCAAGGTGGTGTGCAAACTCAACCGTTCGAAATTACCGTTGACCAATATGATGAGAATCGTCATTTTTTCCTTTCATATTATTTCCGTGACAAATTTGATGCAGCAATGCAGACATTGCCGTTGGTGAATTCTGCTGTTATTATTAACAGGGTGGAAGTTTGGGTTACCAATAAACAGGGAAATTATGAACAGGCACGTAATATTGTTGCTTTCTCGGATTTGGCAGAACGTGATCATATCTCAAATCCGATGTTTTCTCCTTCAGGAGCATCTCAATATCCCAACAATGAAGCTAATACTTTGTATAGGACAATAGTGAATGATTATCCGAATGCACGTGATGTAAGTAAAGTTACTCAGGCATTAAGTGGTATTCTTGAAGGCGGACGCGATTTTGAGAAAATAGAAAGTGCGCGTCGATTGAATGAATCAGAATATACTCTAAACCAGAAATTGGGTTATATCTCTTTGAAAACGCAGTTGCAACCGGATGAAGTCCTGGCTGTAGCTTTTGAGTTTACTGCCGGCGGACAAGTATTCCAGGTGGGAGAGTTTTCGACTGATAATTCAGAGAATACAACTTCATGTTTGTATTTGAAATTGCTTAAGGGTACGAATATGTCTCCAACAATGCCTTTCTGGGATTTGATGATGAAGAATGTGTATTCGCTTGGTGCTTATTCCGTACAGAAGGAGAAGTTCCGTATGGATATTATGTATCAGAGTGATACAACAGGTACTTATGTGAATTATCTTTCTGAAGGAAAAGTAAAGGATGAAATTCTTTTGAGAGTTATGAACCTTGACCGTTTGGACTCAAAAGATGAGGCTTATCCGGATGGATTCTTCGACTTTGTTGACGGTTATACAATCCTCTCAGAAAATGGTAAGATTATTTTCCCGGTTGTTGAACCGTTCGGTGAACATTTGAGAAAGAAAATCGGTAATGATGCTATTGCTGATAAATATGTGTATCAGGAGTTATATGATTCAACATTGACTTATGCCCGTCAGATTGCAGAGAAGAACAAATTCCTTCTTCGTGGTGAATACAAGGCTTCATCAGGAGCGGAGATTGTTCTTGGTGCTACTAATGTAGCCCGTGGTTCGGTTAAGGTGACAGCCGGAGGTGCTACTCTTACCGAAAATGTCGATTATACGGTTGACTATGCTTCTGGTATTGTAACAATTTTGAATGAGAGTATCATTTCCAGTGGAACTCCGGTCAGTGTATCTTTGGAGAATCAGTCAACGTATAGTATGCAGCGAAAGACAGTTATGGGGGTGGATTTGAATTATCAGTTCAATCCAAACTTCAACATGGGTGCAACCATAATGCATATGTCTGAAATGCCTATGACAACAAAGACTGTGATGGGAGATGAATCTGTAAAGAATACTCTTTGGGGTATGAATGCTTCATATAAAGGTGAAAGTCAGTGGCTGACAAATATGTTGGATAAGCTGCCTTTACTTACTCTTACCAAGCCAAGCCAGATTGCTTTCAATGCTGAATTTGCTCAGCTTATTGCAGGACATTATGAAAACAAATATACCGGAGAATATTCTTATCTGGATGATTTTGAGTCAACTCAAAGCAGCTTTGACTTGCTGAATCCGTATGCCTGGATGCTTGCAAGTACTCCATATGAAGATGGAGCCGGCGCCCGTTTCCCTGAAGCTTCAAGAGTAAATGATGTTACATACGGACACAACCGCTCTTTGTTGGCTTGGTACACCATTGACGGTATCTTCACAAGACGAAATTCACGTTCTTTGCCATCTCATATTACAAAGGATGACCTTTCAAACCATTATGTACGCGCCGTACAGATGGAAGAACTTTTCCCTAACAGAGAGCAGATGTATAATGAGGACAACCTTTTGTCTGTCCTGAATGTGGCATATTATCCGACAGAACGTGGCCCGTATAACCTGGATGCCGATCGTGTTAATGCCGACGGTACATTGCAGGAGCCGGAAAAACGTTGGGGTGGTATGATGCGTAAGATGGACCAGGTGGATTTTGAGACAGCAAATATCGAATATATTGAGTTCTGGCTTTTGGATCCGTTTATCTATAATACAACTTCTTCCGGTGGTGATTTGTATTTCAACCTTGGAGATGTATCGGAAGATGTATTGAAGGATGAAAAGAAATTCTTCGAAAACGGTTTGCCTGTTGATGGCGATATGAGTCGTGTTGATACAACAGTTTGGGGTAAAGTCCCTACACAACAGAGCACTGTTTACGCATTTGACAATACAGCCGGAGCTCGCGAACTTCAGGATGTTGGTCTGAATGGTTTGTCTTCTGCAGAAGAAAAGGAATTCCCTGCATATAAGGAGTTCATTGAGAAACTGAGACCTAAGTTGTCTGCTGATATTATTCAGAAGATGGAAGCAGACCCGTTATCTGTTATCAACAACCCGTCAGGTGATAAATTCCACTATTTCCGTGGTTCGGATTATGACGAAAAGCAGTTGAGTATATTGGAACGCTACAAACGCTACAATGGAACTGAAGGCAACTCTCAGGAATCTGTTGAGGCATATAGCACTGCTGCAAAAACTGTTCCGGATGTTGAAGACTTGAATCAGGATAATACTCTTAACGAAAACGAGAAGTATTATGAATATAGAGTTTCTATCCGTCCTTCTGATATGAAGGTTGGTATGAATTATATTATCAACAAGCAGACTGCGACTGTTCCACTTGAGAATGGAACAAAGGAGACTGTCAATTGGTATCAGTTCAAGATACCTATCAAGCAATACGACCGCAAGATAGGTTCAATCAACGACTTTAAATCTATGCGTTTCCTCAGAATGTATATGACAGGATTTAAAGATTCAACTGTTTTACGTTTCGGTTCGTTTGAACTTGTAAGAGGTGACTGGCGTTCTTATGAACGTACTCTTATGCCGGCAGATGCAGCTCCTGCTGCTGAGGCTACATTGGAAGTATCAACAGTTAATATAGAAGAGAATGCAGATAAAACACCGGTCAACTACGTGTTGCCTCCGGGCGTAACTCGTATGCGCGACCCTAGTCAGCCGCAGCTTCGTCAGCAAAACGAGCAAGCTCTTTCTTTGAAAGTGACAAACTTGGCTCCTAGAGATGCGCGTGCTGTATATAAGAGTACAAATTATGATATGCGTCAGTATCGCCGTTTGCAACTCTTTACTCATGCTGAGTCTTTCATAAATGATGTTACCGGACTTTCTGCCGGCGACTTGTCTGTGTTTATCCGTTTGGGCTCTGACTATACAAATAACTATTATGAATATTCAGTGCCATTGAGACTAACTCCTCATGGAAAATATTCATCAGATAATTCGTCTGACCAGGAAACAGTTTGGCCGGAAGAGAATATGATTAATGTTGCATTTGAGCGTCTTACTGATTTGAAGTTGAACCGAAATAAGAAGAAACGTGCCGGCGAAGGAGGAATAACATTCCAGACTGTTTATTCTGAACCGGACCCGAATAATACTCGTAACACTATCTCAATCATTGGTAATCCTTCCTTGGCTGAAGTAAAGATTATTATGATTGGTGTACGCAACAACTCTAAAGACATAAAGAGTGCGGAAGTTTGGGTGAACGAGTTGCGTTTGACTGATTTCAACGAAGAAGGCGGATGGGCAGCCAATGCCAATCTGAATATGGTATTGTCTGACCTTGGCTCTGTTAATATGGCAGGACGTATTGAAACTGCCGGTTTCGGTGCGCTTGACCAGTCTGTGAGCGAACGCCGTCTTGACAATTATACTCAATATAGTGTTTCGACTTCATTGGAACTTGGAAAGTTCTTCCCGGAAAAGGCTAAAGTAAGTATTCCGTTCTATTATGCTTATTCTAACGAGACAACAACTCCTAAGTATAATCCGTTGGATAAGGATATTGAGCTGAAAGATGCTTTGGATAATGCTTCGACTAAGGCAGAGAAGGATTCAATCAAGGAGCAGTCCATCACACGTACGACAATCAAGAGCGTTTCGTTCAATAATGTCAAAGTAGATGTGAAGAGTAAGAATCCTATGCCTTACGACCCGGCAAACTTTACTTTGGGATATTCTTATAGTGAGAATGCTTTCAAGAATCCGGAAACGTCATACGAAACAACTAAAAACTATAACGGTAATTTCGCTTATTCATACACTCCGTATGTTAAGCCATTCAAACCGTTTGGTAAGATGAAAAAGAGTACAGGTGCCAACAAATATCTGAAACAGCTTGCCCTGAATTATGTACCTTCTAACATCAGTTTCCAAACTGCTATGTTGAGGAATTATTATGAAATACAGCTTAGAGACCTGACAAACGGAGGAAACAATAAGATTCCGGTTTCATTCAGCCAGGAATTCTATTGGGACCGTGCTTTCAGTTTACGCTGGGATTTCACCAACAACCTCAGTATGCAATTTACTTCGGGAACAAATGCACGTATTGAGGAACCTCATGTGCAGGTTAATAAAGAATTGAATCCGGACCAGTATCAGGTATGGAAAGATTCAGTGAAGCAAAGTATCCGTGATTTGGGTAAACCTATGAAATACGACCAGCAATTTAATGTAACCTGGAATATGCCTTTCCAGCAGATTCCGGTACTTGATTGGGTTAATAGTTCTGCTACATATAATGCTTCATATAATTGGGATCGCGGAGCTCAGGTTGAAGGTGATGTTCAGATTGGTAATACAATCAAGAACCAGCGCCAGCTTAACTGGCAAGGTGCATTCAATCTTCAGACGCTTTATAACAAAAGTCCGTATCTGAAGAAGATTAACCAGAAGTTCAACGCTTCGTCGCGAACAAATTCGCGTAACAACAGAAACAAGAAAGAACAGGAGAAGAAAAAGAAGCAGGTAAAGCTTGAAAAGGAAATCACTTTGAGTATGGACAGCAATGTGGTTGTTCAGCACGGAATGTTCACCAAGAAAGTGCATATCGTGGCAAAAGGTGCAAACGGAAAGACTTATAAGATTAAATATAAGCCTTTGAACTATGCACAGGTGGAAATTACAACTCGTGATACAGCACATCTTAAGCTTACTATATATCCGGGACCTTCTGAAAGTGAAGACCGAATGAATAAAGTACTTGAACATGGTTCTCGCTTCTTGATGATGTTGCGCCGTGTCAATGTTCAGTATTCGTTGACTGACGGTATGATGTTGCCTGGCTTCCTTCCTGAAGTTGGAGATATTTTCGGACAGACACATTCATCAATAGGAATGGCTCCCGGCTTGGGCTTTGCCTTCGGTGGTGTTGGCAAAAGATATATTGAAGAGGCTGATGAGAAAGGATGGCTTATCAAGAACAGCGAGACTAATATCAACCCTGCAATTATCAACAGCACAAAGAATCTTAATATCCGAGCTAATCTTGAGCCGATAAGTGGTCTTAAAATTGACCTTACAGCAAATAGAGTTGACACTCGTAACACTGAGATTCAATACATGTATGAAGGTTCACCGGAAGTCCTTGGTGGAAGTTTCACTATGACTACAATAGCATTGGGTAGCGCTTTCGGTAGCACAGGAAATGCCGGAAACAACTATGCATCTAAAGTTTTCGATACATTTCTTGCAAACCGCGAAGTAATAGCTTCCCGTCTTGAAGGAGTATATGCCGGAACGTCATATCCTGGAACAGGATTCATGTCCGGAAGTCCGTTTGCCGGCCAGCCATATAATCCTAATAACGGAAAAGTAAGTCTGAACTCGGCTGATGTCCTTATTCCGGCTTTCATTGCTGCTTATACAGGAAAGAATCCGTCAAAAGTAGGACTCACACCATTCCCTTCGGTTAAGAGTATGCTTCCGAACTGGAATATTACATACAACGGTTTGATGAAGATTCCGGCTATACAGAAATACTTTAAGACAATGAATCTTCTTCATCAGTATAGATGTACATACAGTGTCGGTTCATTCTCTTCTTTCCTTAACTGGGTTGATGCAGGACAGGATGGCTTGGGATATATACGTGATGTACTTACTGGAAATCCTACTCCTTCTTCTCCTTACGACATTTCTGCCGTGAGCATAACAGAAGGATTCAGTCCGTTGTTTGGTGTTGATGCAACTATGCTCAACAATATTACAGGTAAAGTGGAATATCGTAAGACAAGAAACTTGAATCTCAACATATCTTCATACCAGATTGTTGAGTCTCTTTCAAACGAGTTTGTTGTTGGTATCGGATATAAATATACTGAGTTCAACAAAGTGCTTGGAATGAAGAAAACGGCTAATTTCAGCAACGACCTTACAGTTCGTCTAGACTTCTCTTATCGCAAGATGCAGTCGCTTATCCGTAAGATTGAAGACCGACTTACTCAGGCAACTAGTGGAAATGTAGCCAAGACAATTCAGTTCTCTGCTGATTACGGTTTGAGCCGTGCCCTCACAGTTCGTGCTTTCTATGATTTGCAGATTAACCAACCTTTGGTTTCAAGTGCGTCTTATCCGACATCAAACAGTAATTATGGTATTAGCTTGAGATTCTCGTTGGCGCAGTAAGGAGATACAGAGGTTTTTTTAAATACAGAGACACAAAGACACAGCGGAAATATGTTGAATATAAACTCTGTGTCTTTGTGTCTCTGTGTTTTATTTATCTCCCAAAATCAAAATACTCCGAAGCCGTTCTGACACTATCCATTTTTGCCGCCATCGCCTTCACCTTATCCGGAAATTGGTTGGCAAGATTATTATCTTCATGAACATCGCAACTTAAGTCATAAAGCTCATATCTTGAGTTACCATTTATCGGCTTGCGAATAAGTTTGAAGTTTCCTTCTCGTATAGCCTGCCAACCTTTGCTTTCGTGGAATTCCCAATACAGATAATCGTGTTCTTCCTTCTGCTTATTGTTTTTCAGAAGAGGAAGGAATGAAATACCATCAGTTTCGGCAGTTATGGGTGTTCCGGTCAGCTCTGCCAATGTCGGCATCACATCCCAGAAAGCAGTTACATGATTTGTTGTTTTTCCTTCCTTTATAGTCTTTGGCCACCAGGCAATCATAGGAACTCTTATTCCTCCTTCATAGGCATCCCTTTTTATACCTTTAAGCGGTCCGGAACTCTTGAAGAAATCCGGTTTTGCACCACCTTCGGCATGAGGACCATTGTCACTGGTGAATATAACCAAAGTGTTCTTCTCCAAACCAAGTTTCTTAAGTTCGGCCATTACTTCTCCAACATACATATCCAAACGTGAAACCATAGCGGCAAACGAAGCACAAGGTTTTTCCGAAGTATTGTATCCGCCCCAAGTATGGTCGAACTTTCCGATATATGGAGTTTCCTTGAAACTGTTTTCATACATATTATATATGGAATCATGTGGCAGGTTCAGCTCAGCGTGCGGAAGCGTGTACGTAAGCATAGCGAAGAAAGGCTTGTCCTTATTGTCATTGATAAACTTCAGAGCCTGTTTGTGAATCAAATCCTGCGAATAAGTTTTCTTTGCATTGTTGACATTTTCCGGGAAATATATTGTATCTCTGTTATGCCACAAATGGTCTGGATAGAACGAATGAGACTGTCGCTGGCAATTGTAGCCATAGAACTCATCGAATCCCATATCATTAGGAACCGAAGCCGAGCCGGGATTTCCCAATCCCCATTTCCCGAACATACCTGTCGTGTAGCCGGCAGATTTCATCAGCCGTCCGAGAGTGAAAGTTCCGGCAGTCATCGGATGCTGTCCTTCCGGAGCTATTTCCTTGTTGCCTCGAATTTGTGTATGCCCCGTGTGAAGTCCCGTCATCAGCGAGCATCTGGATGGAGCGCTCACCGAGCATCCGGCATAATTCTGTGTAAACAGCAAACCTTCGCTTGCCATGCGGTCAATATTTGGAGTTTTTATCAGCTGCTGTCCGTAGCAGCCCAAATCACCATAACCCAAGTCGTCGGCAAGAATGTAAATGACATTTACCGGAATATTTTTCTTTTCGCTTTCCGAGCAGGAAATAAGTCCTCCGCACAATGCTGCGGACAGACCCAATAAGATTCTTGATTCCATAATGTTTCCGAGGTTTTTGTTTGTCCAGTTCTAATGTAATATAGATTTAGAACTTTATCTATATTTTTAACATAATATCAATTCTATTTGTGAATATAGTCAAAGGTAAGTGCAAAACAAAATAAAAACTTGTTTTTTACGTTGTCTGTTTGTTAATATATATAAAGATGTAATTATTGCTAATTTCATAATATATGGAAAAACTTTTCATAAGTAATAGTTCTTTATTATTTGTATAACCTAAATATAGGCCGTTTATAATAGCCATAAAAATAATAGTGAGCATCTATTTGTGTAAATACCCGAATTACATGTTCGGACTTACAGCGAAATACTTCTATATATAATTGGAACTGCTTCCGAATGTGTTTTTGTGTCTCAATTTCAGATATTTTCTCAGTTTTATTTATTGTGACACACTCTATATACAGGAAGTGGATCTTCGTCAATTTAGGTGGAGATTTCGCGGCTTTTTAAAGACATAATTCTTTGAAACAAAAAGAGATTCACTACAATTTTCTCAGTGTTGTTTCTATCAAAGATATTACAACGAATCAAATAATCATTAAATATTGTGGTGTAGAATTTTACACACTCTCAATCAGAAAATGCTTCCACCTAAATTGACGAAGAACCTAGGGTTTGGTTCTTCGTCAATTTAGGTGAATGAAAAAGCTAAAAGTTTCAATTTTAATAAAGAAAAAGACGCTCTTCCAAACATCATCCTTTTCAAGGTTTTTATTTTATTTACAGTACCTTCCATTATCCCATTATTCCAAGGTA
>JAXDRC010000049.1:0-44051 GCA_034091205.1 Parabacteroides sp.
TACCTTGGAATAATGGGATAATGGAAGGTACTGTAAATAAAATAAAAACCTTGAAAAGGATGATGTTTGGAAGAGCGTCTTTTTCTTTATTAAAATTGAAACTTTTAGCTTTTTCATTCACCTAAATTGACGAAGAACCAACTCTCTGTATATAATCAGGTAAAAAAGGGCACAGAAATTATAACGACGTAATGTTTCAAAAAAAAGGTCGGCAGCTTTCCAAAAAAACATCGTAGTGTTTCTGAAAAAAGATGCCGACCTTTTTTCTGTAATATCCTATTAGAATCTGCCTAAATTTACATCCGAATGTAATTCATATTACTTCCGAAAGGAAAATGATTTTGTTCCGAAAGAAAAACACATTACTTACGGAAGGAATTCAAGCATGAATCTATACATATTTGCCCACAAATATATCCGAACCCACGTCTGCATGGGGCAATATATAAATAAAAATGGGGCCGAACCTACGGACAAATAGGTTCGGCCCCGGAAATATTTTATACGAACAAAAACAAAATTCCGTTCATACCTTTTTTAGTAAAATAACAAAGCTTCTTATTCCAATTCAAACAAAGGAGCATCAGCAGCAACTGCATCACCCTCTGAAACAAGAATTTGCTTAATTGTGCCTGGATAATCAGACAAAATGCTGTTTTCCATCTTCATGGCTTCAAGAACAAGCATTTCCTGATTACGTTTTACTACATCGCCTTCCTTAACCTTGATAGCAATTACGCGTCCAGGCATTGGGGCAGAAATTACATGACCGGTAATAGGACGATGAGTTTCAGCCTTAGGAGCAACTTCTTCTTTTACAGGAGCTGCAACTTCTTCTTTCTGCATCTGAGCTTGATATTTAGCCTTCTTAACGCCAGTCAGATATGATTTGGCAACCAATGGGAACAATTCAAGAAGCAAAACTTCTTTTTCATTTTCCGCCAATTTCACTCCGCCGCAATCCTCAAGTTCAGGATTAGGCTGCATCTGATATTTTGAAGTATCATACGGAGTTTCTTCACGTACGCCGGCAATTTTCAGGCGGAAATCCGGATCAACAGGTATAGGAGTCTTTCCATATTCACCTTTTACCAGATTAACAAACTGATTTGATACGTTTGAATAAGCCGGTTTTCCATTCTTTATATCCAATGCACAGTTAACAGCCTGAGCGCCGACAATCTGGCTTGTTGGAGTAACCAATGGTGGCAAACCTGCATCCAAACGAACATGAGGAATCAGTTTCATTGCCTGTTCAAGGATAGATTCAGCTTTCAACTGCTTCAACTGAGCAACCATATTTGTGTACATACCTCCCGGAATTTCCGCATTCTTAACCAACTCGTTTGGTTTTGGGAAATTGAAATATGCTTCAATCTTGTGGCAAACGTCCAGCAATTCTTCTTCTTTGTCAGCACGGGCAAGTTCGATAGCCTTGTCAAACAAAGAATCTATTTCTGCAGGCAATGTATCAGTTAACGGATTGAAAGGATTCGGGAATTGTTTTACTGCATCAAAGGCTTCCAGTTCTTTTCTGATTTCTTTCAGCTCAACATTGATTTTTGCTACTGCTTCCATATTGATACCCAAATCAATACCCATCTTTTTACAGAAGATATAGATAAGCTCGATTGCAGGTGCTGCCGGACCTCCGGCAAAATACCACATATTAGTATCAACAATATCAACACCATTCACAATAGCTGTAAGAACTGAAGCTAATCCATATCCCGGAGTACAATGTGTATGGAAATCAACCGGAATACTCAAATTCTTTTTGAACAATCTGATCAAACCGCCAACACGACGAGGAGGAATCAAACCACTCATGTCTTTGATTGTAATCATATCGGCTCCGAGAGCTTCCATTTCTTTTGCCTTCTTCAGGAAATATTCATCTGTAAATACTGCTTTTGGAAGTTTCTTGCCTTTAAAAGCTGCTTTCACTCTTTCTGCGAAAGTAAAATGCGGATCTATAGTATAACAAACAGCGCAGTCGGCAATTCCGCCATACTTACGTACATACTTGATTGTAGACTTTACGTTGTTAACGTCATTCAAAGCGTCGAATATACGCATTATACCCAAACCGGACTCGATTGAATTCCGGCAAAACCCTTCAATAATCTCATCAGTATAAGGACTATAACCGAAGAGATTTCGTCCTCTGGATAAAGCTGTCAACTTAGAAACATCCCCAACTGCTGCTTTAATTTTCTCAAGTCGATCCCAAGGATTTTCATTCAAATAACGCATAACTGAATCTGGAACGGCTCCACCCCATACTTCCATTGCAAAGAAACCTGCATCTTTATAGAATGGTAACACACGTTCAATCTGAGACTGATTCATTCTGGTTGCAAATGATGATTGCTGTCCGTCTCTCAGCGTTAAATCTCGAATCAAAAGTTTCTGTGACATAGTTTTCTATTTTATTTCAAAGACAATAGCCAACTTAGATTATTGTTTCAAATTCCACTAGCTCAATGTTCACTAACCGACAAACATTTTCATATATTTATATCGGGAAACGAATGTTTCATTTTCTAGTAAACCTGTATTCTAAAGCCTTTCCAACTTCAATGCTGGACAAACCCAGAAACTTGAACCCCTAATTAAGCTTTTCTTCAAAAAATGATTAAAATCAAATACCTCTTTAAATCTCTCACAAAGGTAATAATTTCTTAAAAAAACAATATATACACATATCTGCATACATAGATTTCATAAAAGAAAATATTACACTTAAATATCTTTATTTTACGGTGGAAAATTATCAAAAAGTTATCACATAAACAAGAGAGACACAATATCTTTATGTAATTTTTATCATTATGTCAATAAATATTTAACCACACAAAAAGTTTATATTCCACTTTACCGGATATTATTATATAAACACGTTCAAATTACATCTTGTCTGTTTATAACAAAATAAGATATTTATATAACATTAATAAATTCACAAAGCCACTACGCTTACAAAATATCACAAATATCAACTATCAGATAAAATATTTTTATATATTTGCATTGTTAAAGATTGGCAGACTCATTGTTAAACCTCAAATAAACAGTGCTTTTAATTAAATATATTATGGAAAACTTAGGTACAGGTCTATTACTTATGGCAGTTGGGATGACAACCGTTTTCGTCATTCTGCTTATCGTTATCTATTTAGGGAAAGGATTAATTATACTTGTAAACAAGTATGCTCCCGAAGAAGAAAAAATACAACCATCAAAAAATTCAATACAAACAAATTCTCCCTCAAATATTCCTAATGAAGAAGTTGCCGCAATAATTTCTGCAGTAAGCATTATTACCCGTGGCAGAGGGAAAATCACAAAAATAGAAAAAGCTTAGAACAATCCTTATAAACACTTTAAATGTATAACCTTTTTACAATATAATATCATGAAAAAAGAAATTAAATTCAGCTTGGTATTTCGTGACATGTGGCAATCAGCCGGGAAATATGTACCAAGAGTAGATCAGTTGACTCAAATTGCTCCAGCCATTATAGAAATGGGATGTTTTGCTCGTGTTGAAACTAATGGCGGAGGTTTTGAACAAGTTAATTTGCTGTTTGGAGAAAATCCTAATATTTCCGTAAGAGAATGGACAAAGCCTTTTCATGAAGCAGGAATACAGACACATATGCTGGACCGCGCTCTGAATGGCCTGCGCATGAGCCCTGTTCCGGCAGATGTCCGTCAATTATTCTATAAAGTTAAAAAAGCACAAGGTACAGATATTGCCCGCACATTCTGCGGTTTGAATGATGTTAGAAATATTATTCCTTCTATCAAATATGCTAAAGATGCCGGAATGATTTCACAGTGCTGTTTGTGTATCACCCATTCACCTATTCACACTGTCGGATATTACACAAACATGGCATACGAATTGATAAAAGCCGGCGCGGACGAAATATGTATCAAAGACATGGCAGGTATCGGCCGTCCTTACACTCTTGGCCAGATTGTTGCCAATATCAAAAAAGAATATCCGGAAATAAAGATACAATATCACAGCCACGCTGGTCCTGGATTCAATGTTGCTTCAATCCTTGAAGTATGTAAAGCCGGATGCGACTACATAGATGTAGGCATGGAACCGCTGTCATGGGGAACCGGACATGCTGATTTGCTTACTGTCCAGGCTATGCTTAAAGATGCAGGTTTCGATGTTCCGGAAATCAACATGAGCGCATATATGAAAGTCCGCTCTATGATTCAGGAATTCATGGACGACTTCTTAGGTTTATATATAAGTCCACGAAACAGATTGATGAACTCTCTGCTTATTGCTCCTGGCCTTCCGGGTGGAATGATGGGAAGTCTGATGTCTGATTTGGAAAAGAATCTTGAATCAATAAACAAGAGCCGTGCAAAAAGCGGAAAACCGGCACTCACTCAGGACGACTTGCTCATTAAGCTTTTCGATGAAGTTGCATATGTTTGGCCACGTGTAGGTTATCCTCCACTGGTTACTCCATTCAGCCAGTATGTAAAGAATCTTGCCCTTATGAATGTTATGCAAATGGAAAAAGGCAAAGAACGCTGGAGCATGATTGCTGATGATATTTGGGATATGCTTCTTGGTAAAGCCGGCAGACTTCCTGGTCCGCTTGCACAGGAACTTATTGACAAAGCTTATGCTGAAGGACGTAAATTCTTTGAAGGAAATCCTCAGGACAATTATCCTAATTCTTTGGATAAATATCGCAAACTGATGAACGAAAAGCAATGGGAAGTTGGCGAGGATGAAGAAGAATTGTTTGAATATGCTATGCATCCTGCACAATATGAAGCTTATCGTTCAGGAAAAGCTAAAATTGAGTTTAAAGCGGATGTTGCAAAACGCAGATCTGAAAAGGCTAAACCGGCAAATACACAAGCTACATCTTCTGAAGTGAAGGTTGCGTTGCCAGATGGACCGCAAACCATGACTGTAGATGTAAATGGTCAGGCATATCGCGTAACAGTTTCTTTTGGCCAAAACAGCGAACAAACAAAACAACCTGCAGCAAATCCATCTCCTATAGTGGAAAATAAACAAGCAAATGAACCAGGCAAAGAAGTTCTTTCACCTCTTGAAGGAAAATTCTTCCTTGTAAAGAACACTTCAGACAAGCCTGTTGCCGTAGGTGACAAAGTAAATGAAGGCGATATTCTATGTTATGTTGAAGCAATGAAGACATACAATGCTGTTCGCGCTGAATTCAGCGGTACGGTTACTTCCATCTGTTTCGGTCCAGGCGACGCAGTTTCGGAAGATGATGTACTAATGACTATACAATAATGAACGATATATTCGACAACTTATATCAGATGACTGCATTCAGCAATATTATTGCTGAACCGCAGTTTCTGATTATGTATGTAATTGCTTTCATATTGCTTTACCTGGGTATAAAAAAACAATATGAGCCATTGCTGCTTATTCCGATAGCATTCGGCGTATTGCTCGCCAATTTTCCCGGAGGAGAAATGGGCGTTATCCAAGCTGACGAAAACGGAATGATAGAAATAAACGGAGTGATGAAGAATATATGGGAAATGCCTTTGCACGACATTGCCCACGAATTAGGTTTGATGAACTTCATATATTATATGCTCATCAAAACCGGATTCTTGCCTCCTATCATATTTATGGGTGTTGGAGCATTGACAGACTTCGGACCGATGCTTCGCAATCTGCGTCTTTCAATTTTTGGAGCAGCTGCACAGCTTGGCATTTTCACTGTGCTATTAGTTGCGATACTAATGGGATTTACTCCGAAAGAAGCAGCTTCACTTGGTATTATTGGTGGAGCAGACGGACCAACAGCCATTTTTACAACCATAAAACTGGCACCTCATTTACTTGGTCCTATTGCTATTGCTGCATATTCTTATATGGCTCTTGTTCCGGTGATAATTCCTTTAGTAGTAAAATTATTATGTACTAAAAAAGAATTATCCATTAATATGAAGGAGCAGGAAAAGAAATTCCCTTCTACAACTGAAATCAAGAATCTTCGTGTTCTGAAAATAATATTCCCTATTGCGGTTACAACAGTTGTTGCACTGTTTGTTCCCAGCGCTGTACCATTGATTGGTATGTTGATGTTCGGTAATCTTATCAAAGAAGTCGGAAACAGCACATCACGTTTGTTCGATGCTGCTTCAAACAGCATAATGAATGCCGCTACAATATTCTTAGGCCTTTCAGTTGGCGCAACAATGACAACCGAAGCTTTCCTGAACCTTACAACTATAGGAATAGTTATCGGAGGTTTCTTAGCTTTTGCACTGTCAATCGCCGGAGGTATTATCTTTGTTAAGATATTCAATTTGTTCAGTAAAAAGAAGATAAACCCGCTTATTGGTGCGACAGGTCTGAGTGCTGTGCCAATGGCTTCGAGAGTTGCCAACGAAATTGCATTGAAATATGATCCTAAAAACCATGTTCTGCAATACTGTATGGCAAGTAATATTTCCGGAGTGATAGGTTCAGCTGTTGCTGCAGGCGTTCTTATATCTTTCTTAGGTTAGATATATTCGCATTTTTTAATTTAAATCTGCAAATACTTGCATAAATATGAGGTTAAACCAAATTATTTAGCTTTATTTGTAAAATAATAGTGGGAATGTTATATCCTTTTCTTATTTAAACACAATGAATATGAAGGACACTCTTGAGACAAATTTGCCTGCTGAAGACGCAGGCAAATTAGAAAATGAAACAGCTTCTGCTGAATATGCAGAAAGCTCTATGGATACAGTAAATAATTCTGTCGAAGCAAATGTTGCTGCAAACAAGCTGACCAAAGAAGGAATTCTGGAAAAATTAAGTCAGATAGTAAGTAATCCGGAAGAAACAACTCGTAGCGAAGTGGAAGCTTTAAAACAAGCTTTCTATAAAATCCGAAGAAACGAAGTTGACGAATTGAAAAAAGAATTTATTGAAAACGGCGGCGAAGAAAAGGATTTTACAGTACCCGAAAATAAAGAAGAAACCGCTCTGAAAGCATTATTGGCAGAATATAAGGAAAAAAGAGCTGTGATTTTAGCAGAAGAAGAACGTATCAAAAACGAAAACTATGCTATAAAACTTCAGTTAATAGAGCAACTGAAAGCCTTATGTGAAAGCCATGAAGATTTCAACAAGCTTTACAACGATTTCAAAGAAATACAACAAAAATGGAAGGAAATACAGAATATTCCTCAAGAACATGTTAATGATTTATGGAAAAGCTATCAGACCTACTCTGAAAAATTCTATGATATCATCAAAATAAACAATCAGTTCCGCGACTACGATTTCAAGAAAAACCTTGAAATGAAAACTGCTTTGTGTGAAACTGTTGAAAAACTTAAAGACGAAGAGGATGCTGTTTCTGCTTTCTATCAGTTGCAAAAACTACACCAGCAGTGGAGAGAAATCGGTCCGGTTGCAAAAGAGCTTAGAGATGGTTTGTGGAGCAGATTCAAAGCTGCTTCTACAGTCATAAATAAACGCCATCAACAGCATTTTGAATCAATCAAAGCTAAAGAGCAGGATAATCTGGCTGCAAAAACAGCTATTTGCGAAGAAATTGAAGCTATTGACTTTTCTTCTTTAAAATCTTATAAAGATTGGGAAGATAAAAGTAAAACTGTTCTGGAACTTCAAGAAAAATGGAAAACTATTGGATTTGCTCCAAAGAAATATAATGTCAAAATTTTCGAACGTTTCCGTGCTGCCTGCGATAACTATTTCAACAAGAAAACAGAATTCTACAAACAGGCAAAATCTGAAATGGACAATAATCTCGCAAAGAAACGTGAACTTTGTGAGAAAGCTGAATCATTAAAGGACAGCACAGACTGGAAAGCTACAACTGAGAAATTCATTGCTTTGCAAAAAGAATGGAAAACTGTAGGTTCAGTTTCCCGTAAGCATTCAGATGCTATATGGAAACGTTTCATAACTGCATGCGACTATTTCTTCGAGCAAAAAGAAAAGAACACTAGTTCCCAGAAAAACGAAGAGAAGGAAAATCTTGCAAAGAAAAAGACTGTTATCGCAAAAGTTAAAGAGCTGTTAGAATCAGAAAATATTGAAAACGCTTTTGATAGCCTGAAAGAACTTATTGCTGAATGGAATTCTATTGGTCATGTTCCTTTCAAGGAAAAGGACAAAATTTACAAAGCTTACCATGATGCTGTAAACTCATTATACGATAAACTTAATGACAGAAAAATGCAGTCGTTCCGCAACAATGTAAACGACATAATGAGCGGTGAGCGCAGTAAAAACAAACTATACAACGAAAGGGAAAAATTGATGCGTATGTATGACAGAATGAAAAACGAACTTCAAACATACGAAAATAACATCGGATTCCTAAATATTTCTTCTAAAGGAGGAAACGGTCTTATCAAAGAAATGGAACGTAAGATTGAAAAACTAAAAGACGATATGGCTCTTACTGTCAAAAAAATTGAGACAATCGACGAAAATTTGGATTAATAACATTTCTCCTATATTACAGACTGCGAGTTGGCATGTGTTATATTTATTCTTGCCGGCCCGCAGTTTTTATCATTCTAAAAAACTAAAAACATTGGCTAATATTCACTATTTCAATCCAGGACACGAAACAGCCGTTTGGCAAGGGAAAAAGAATTATACTGCTCCTACAAATGTAAGAATTATGACTGAAGATTTATCCATATTGCCTATGTGGTATGGTAATTCCAACGACTTTGTACTAACAGAACAAGATTTTTCTATAACTTTTCATCAACATTGTGAACAAATATTCAATAAGGAATTAGCCAAACCTGTTAATCGTAATAATATTAAAGAGAGATTAATCTCTGACGAAAACATAGAAGCTTTTCCATGGGGAATATCACCTCAAGCCCTAAATGTTTTCTCTTCGCTAAACAACAATAAAATAAATGTCAGAGAATGGAATGAGAAATATAAGATTCTAACAGGAAGACAATCTTCACGACTATGTCTTGAAATATTGTCTGATGAATATCCATCACTCAAACTTCCATCAGTACCTCTTTTCTGTAGTAATATAAAAATGCTTTCTGATTACATTAATTTACACAGAAAAGAAAAGTTGATACTTAAATCCCCTTTTTCTTCATCAGGAAGAGGACTCTTATGGATTCAGAATACTGAGCGTTGGGGAAACAAAGAAGAAATGTGGGCTAAAAGTGTAATTGAGAAACAAGGAGAAGTCAGTATAGAGCCAGCATTAGATAAATATATTGACTTTGCAATGGAATTCTATTCTGATGGTAAAGGGAATATCAAATACGAAGGTCTATCTGTTTTCTCTACTGAAGAACGCGGAGCATATAGCGGTAATTTATTAGGAAAAGAAGATATACTAGAGAAAGAACTTATCAAATATGTATCAAAAGATCAAATACTATTAACTAAAGAGAAACTAATCAATGCCTTACAAACAATATTCTCAAATAAATATGAAGGTTTTCTTGGTGTTGATATGCTCATTTATAAGGAAAACAATCAATATTACATTCACCCATGTGTAGAAATTAATATGAGATATACTATGGGAATGGTCGCTTTACAACTGTCAAGAAATTTTATACATAATGAAACTACTGGTAAATTCATAGTTTCATTTGAAAAAGAAAAAGGAGCTGCTTTAAGAAAACATAAAGAAATGTGTGAATCCTATCCTCTTTCTATTAATAATGGGAAAATTATCAAAGGATATTTCTCATTATGCCCAATTAATGAGAATACTCATTATAGAGCATACATTATTTGTAAATAACTATATCATCTTGATGTTAATATAAAGAAGATAAAAATCAAACATCAACATTAGAATATTTTTAATATTAATTATCATCCTCAACAAATTTCTAAAGAATATCATGATAAATGAATGCAAATTATTTTATCCCATACAAAATCTTCACCCTGCTTTTTCATTACAACAAAACCATTTATATTTGTGTTAATACATAAAATGAACAAAGTTTATATTATAATATTTCACAATAATATAAGACCTTATCAAGTTGAATAAAGTTAATCATGAACAAATGGATTAAAATAGCAAGCTGGTTTTTCCTTATCCCTATAGGGCTAATCCTTCTTGTATCCATACTGTTATACATCCCTCCTATCCAGGATTTTGCCGTACGAAAGGCGGCAGAATATGCTACTGAAGCGACAGGGATGAAAATAGGGATAAAGAAAATAAGGCTGGATTTTCCTCTTAACTTCACTATCGACGGGGTAGAAATTCTCTCCGATCTTGCCGGAACTGATACTATCCTGGCAATGAAACACCTGGGGATAAGCATCAAGCCTCTGCCTTTGCTGAAACAGGAGGTACTGGTGAAAAGTGTGGATTTGCAGAGCGCAAAGGTCAACACCGGTAATCTTATCGACGGTTTGGAGGTGAAAGGTATGGTGGGCCGCTTCTATCTCGTTGCCGACAGGGTGAAACTTGGCGAACAAAAGGCGGTGGTGAACAATGCCCGGCTTGAGGATTCGGCAATTACCCTCCTGATGGGTGAACCGGCTGAAGAGGATACTACGGCTTCGGAACCGGTGAACTGGAATATCGGGCTGGAATATGTGGGGCTGGAGAATGTTTCGTTTGCCTTGCAAATGCCGTTGGACACTTTGCGAATTGCTTCGTTTATAAAAAAGGCGGCGCTGAATGCCGGGGAGATTGACCTTGGTAATTCTATATATAAGGTTGGTAAATTTACTGTCAACGGTTCGACGGCGCAATATGACGCGTCGTTTGAGGCTCCTGCCGAAGGACTGGATTTCTCGCATATCGCTCTTTCGGATATTGAAATTGACTGGCGTAACCTGATTTATGCCGGAAAGAATATGGATGCGGACTTGAGGACTTTCTCTTTCAGCGAGCGTTCGGGTCTGAGGGTGGACTCTGTCGTGGGGCTGATGCACTCGGACAATCACCAGATTCATATCCCGGATTTGAAAATCAGGACTGCGCATTCAAAGATGGACCTGACGGCTACTGTGCCATGGAAGTCGCTCGACAAAAAGCCCAAGGGTAATATGCAGGCTGTGTTTACTTCTTCTTTCGGCAAAGAGGATTTGCTGATTGCTGGCGGTAATCTGTCAACTCCTTTCGTTCATGCTTTCCCTGAGCAGCCTCTTAAAATGAGAGGTGAAGTGGAGGGTAATATGGATATGCTTTATCTGAACAGTTTTGATGCTGAATGGGATAATATCCTGAGCTTGCAGACAAGGGGTATAATGCAGAATGCTGCCGACGATAAGAAGAGAAACGGAGAAGTGGAAGCGATTCTGAATTCTCACAATCTGGATTTCCTGAAAATGCTGTTGTCGCCGAAAGACAGGCAGATGTTCAATATTCCGCGTAATATGGAACTGAGGGCGAATGCAAGGGTGGCTAACGGTACGTATGAGGGTGAGCTTTCGTTTATCGAAGGTCGTGGTGTGGTGAGTGTTGACGCACGATATACTCCGGAAACGGAAAGTTACAGCATGAATGCAAGGATTGACAGCCTTGAGCCGGTTCACTTTATGCCTCAGGATTCTCTTATGTGGCTTACTGCCGAGTTCAATGCGGATGGCAAAGGGACGGATATTTTCAAGTCTTCAACAAGAATCAGGGCTGAGGGCAAGATTAAGGATATTGTTTATGGCAAGCGTTCGGTGTCTGATGTGAACGTTAATGCTTCGCTTGAGAATAATTTTGCCCAAGTGGATCTGGTGAGCCGTTTCCCTCTTGCCGAAATGGATATTACCCTGAACGCTACTCTTAAGAAGAATGATATCAGCGCTATGCTTATAGCAGATATGCAGCATATTGATTTGCATAAGTTGCATCTGACCGATGCTCCGCTATCGACTTCTTTCCAGATTTTTGCAGAGGCTTCGACGGATACTTATAAGAAATATGATGCGGATTTCACTTTGGGTAACTGGGAGATTGAGACTCCGAAGCAGACTGTCAGACCGAAGAGTCTTGTGCTGAAGGCTCATAGCGACAAGGATACTACGGCTCTGGCTTTCCATGCGGGCGACCTGGGTATTACTCTTTCAGGTGGTAAGGATATTATGGGGCTTGCCGACCAGTTCTCGAAAGTGATGGACAATGCTAATATGCAGATGGAAAGGGATTCCGTGATAAAGCTGTATGCGCTGCGTCCTCTGCTGCCTGATATGAAACTGGAGATAGAAGCGAAAAGGGATAATCCGGTGTTCAATTATTTGCAGATGTATTATGTGGAGTTTGATGAACTGGGATTTGTGGCACGTACTTCTCCGAAGGATGGTTTGAGCCTGAACGGTGGCGTGTTCCGCATTGCAAGGGATACATTTGAAATTGACACAGTGAGATTTGATGTGCGCCAGGATACTGTGGGTATTTTCTATAATGCTCAGGTGGTGAAGCATAAGCATCGCAAGCAATTGCCGTTCAAAATTGATATTAACGGGCAGTTGCAGACTACATTTGCCGATGCTTTGCTGAGATTTGCCGACGGCAGGGACAGTACGGGTGTGCTCTTAGGTGCCCGTATCGGCAAGGACGAGAAAGGTGGTATGAATCTCCATCTCTTCCCTGAAGAGCCTATTATTGCATACAAGAAATTCAAGCTGAATCCGGATAATTATATTTCATACCACAACGAGAAAAATGTGGAGGCTGATTTTGAGCTGAAGGGTGAGAACAATGTTGCTTTGAGGGTTTATTCTGTTATGCCGGATAGCGGTATGACGGAATTGCACGCGGAGCTGAATCAGATTGACCTTGATATTATCTCAAAGGCATTCCCTACTTATGTTCCGCCGTTGCAGGGTTTGCTGAATGCAGATATGCAGTATGTGCCTTCGGACAGTTCGTTTATGGTGGTTTCGGGTATGAGTGTGGACAGCCTGCATTACGACAAAGGGCGTGTGGGTGATTTGCTGATGAACCTTGTTTATCTTCCGATGGGTAAGGACGAGCATCAGGTGGATATGCACATGCTAAGGGATGGAAACGAGATTATGTCGGCTACGGCTTCGTATGATGCTACTCCTGAGGATGACGAGAAAGACGATATCAATGGTAATCTGCTTATATCGGCTTTGCCTCTTGAAATGCTGAATGCTTTCATTCCGGACGGTATGGCTAAGTTGTCCGGATTACTGAACGGTGAGCTGAATATTGCCGGTCATACCAACGAGCCTGATATCAGCGGATTTATACAAATGGATACGGCAAAGATGTATATTGCTGCGGCTAATTCGACTCTGACTTTTGACAACAAGAATATTAATATAAAAGATTACAAAATCAAATTCAACAAATACAGTATTCTTTCTGCCGGAAAGAATCCGTTTGTGATTGACGGTAATATTAACTTTGAAAATCCAGCATCTATGGTTGCCGACCTGAAGCTTTCGGCAAACAATATGCAGCTGCTGAATGCCAAGAGGACAAAGAACAGCATGGTGTATGGCAAAATCATGGTGGATATGAACTCTACAGTAAAGGGTCCGTTGGAAAGTCTTGTGATGAGAGGTAACCTGAATTTGCTTGGTGGAAGCAATTTTACTTATGTGCTTACGGATTCTCCGCTTACGGTGCAGGACCGTCTGTCGGGTCTGGTGACTTTCACTTCGTTTGCCGAAGATTCTCTGAACCGTGGAAGGGTGAAGCCGGCGGAGCTTAAGCTTGGCGGTCTGGATATGCTGATGACGGTGCATATCGACCAGGCGGTGCAAATCAATGTGGATCTTACTCCGGACCAGTCGAGCCATATCAATCTGGAAGGTGGCGGGGATTTGTCGTTCCAATATACACCTATGGGGGATATGCTGCTTAACGGAAGATATACGCTTTCGGGCGGTACGGTAAAATATAGTTTGCCGGTGATTCCTCTGAAGGAATTCAAGGTGCATGATGGCAGTTATGTGCAGTGGACGGGGGATATTATGGACCCGGCTCTGAATCTGACTGCTACAGAAAGGATAAGAACGAGTGTGGCGATGGCTGACAATTCGTCCAGAATGGTTAATTTTGATGTTGGTATCTCCCTTACAGAAAGGCTGGAGAATCTGGGGCTGAAGTTTATCCTGGATGCTCCGGAAGATGCTTCGGTGCAGGAGCAGCTGGCGAGGATGGGCGACGAAGAACGTTCGAAGCAGGCAGTGAGTATGCTGGTTACGGGTATGTATCTTGCCGGCAGTTCTACGGCTAAAGGCGGTATGAACATGGGTTCGGCTCTGAACAGCTTCCTGCAGAGTGAAATCAACAATATTATTGGTTCGCAAAATGCCATAGATATCAATCTGGGTATGGAAAGTTATGACAATAACGGTGACGGCACGAAGCGCACGGATTATTCTTTCCGCTTCGCGAAGCGTTTCTATAACGACCGTATCAGTGTTATCCTGGGCGGACGTATTTCTACAGGCGAAGATATCAACCGTGGACAGGCTCAGCCTTTCATCGACAATGTATCGGTTGAATACAGGTTGGACCGCACCGGCACAAGATACGTAAAGCTTTTCCACAACAAGGATTACGAGAGCTTGCTTGAAGGCGAACTTACGGAAACAGGCGCCGGTATTGTGTTGAGAAAGAAAATGCAATTCCTCAGAGAGCTGTTTGATTTCAGGAAGAAGAAGAGGACGGTAGTTGAGGAGAAGGTTGAGGAAGTTGAAGGAGAAGAAGCGAAGTAGTTAAAAGGCTGAAAGCTTTTGAACTATAGCTAACCGTTCCATTGGATTTATAATCCAATGGTTGTAATATTGGGATTTGAAATCCCATTAAAATAGCGTGGATTACAAATCCACAATAAGAATAAACAACGGATTGTAAATCCGTTGAAACAGGGGAAACTTAAAACAATATGTCAAAAAACATATACATACTATTTATACTGCTTCTGGCTACTGCCTGTTCAACAACCAGGAATTTACCGGAGGATGAGATACTGTACACCGGTATCAAAAAAATCAATATCTCTGAACAAGACTCTACAGAGGCTGGAGAGATAACCATAGAAGAAATTGAGGCGGCACTCGCCTATCCTCCAAACAATGCTTTACTCGGAAGTTCGTCCGTAAGGATTCCTTTCCCATTCGGTTTGTGGATGTATAATGCCCTGGTGAAGAAAGAAGGAAAAATAGGGAAATGGTTTTTCAACAAACTGGCGGCTAAACCGGTCTATATGTCGAATGTCAATCCGGAGGTGCGTGTAAAGGTTGTTCAGAATCTGCTGAAAGAATATGGGTATTTCAGAGGGAACGCGTCTTATGAGATAGTTCCTAATCCTAAGGATCCAAAACAGGCTGGAATTGTATATAATATTTCCATGCGAAATCCTTACACCTATGATAGTATTATTATGATGAGAAGGAAGCATCGTACAGATACTCTTGTTAGAGAAAGAAGGTATGAGACTTTACTCAAAAAGGGAGATAATTTCAATGTTACAGTGCTGGAGGCAGAAAGGCAGCGTTTATCTTCCATTCTAAGGGATAATGGTTTCTATTATTTCCGCCCTGAATATATTACTTATCAGGCAGATACCAACCGTGTGCCGGAGAAGGTGGATTTAAAAATTATCCGTACTCCGGGGATTCCGTCTGAAGCTTTGAGGCAGTGGAAAATAGGGAACATTGATGTTTACCTGAACGGATATAATAATGAAATGCCTACAGATACGGTTAGTTATAATAATATCACCTTCCATTATGAGGGGAAACTGCGTGTAAGACCGGCAGCTATTTACAGAAGGATGAAGCTTTCACCGGAAATGGTTTATTCTGCCAAGAAGCAAGAAGCAACTCATACAGCTTTGGCCAGACTGGGTATTTTTAAATATGCGGAAATGCAATTCTCGCCAAGGGACAGCAGTAAGGATTGCCGTACTCTGGACCTGAAAATCAATACGGCTTATGATTTGCCTTTGGATGGTGAGCTGGAATTGAATGTTACGACTAAGAGTAACAACCAGACTGGTCCGGGTGCTATTTTCAGTGTTACGAAGCATAATATTTTCGGAGGTGGCGAAACATTCGGTGTACAGCTGAAAGGTTCGTATGAGTGGCAGACTGGTAACCGCGTGGATGGTTCGTCTTCGCTGATGAACAGTTATGAGTTCGGGTTAAGCAGCACCCTTACTATCCCTCAGCTTATTTTCCCGGGGTATCTGAACAGGGAAACGGTTTATCCGTCAAGCACTACATTCAGGATATATGCGGACCAGATGAACAGGGCTAAGTTCTTCAAGATGCTGTCATTCGGCGGTGGAGCTACGTTTGATTTCCAGTCGTCGCCAACGAGCCATCACTCTATAGTGCCGTTCAAACTGGCATTCAACAAATTGCAGCACACTACGGCAAATTTCGATTCTATTGTTGGTGAGAATCAGGCTTTGGGACTCAGTTTGCAGAACCAGTTTGTGCCGTCGATGAGCTATACATATACCTATGATGATGCGACAGTTAAGGCAAAAAAACATCATTTGTGGTGGCAGACTTCATTTACTCAGGCAGGTAATGTTCTGGGAGCTGTATATATGATTGCAGGCAACAAATTCATGGACGCAAACAAACAGTTGCTTGGCAATCCTTTTGCACAGTTTGTAAAGCTGACTAGTGAAATAAGATATAACCGACAGATTGCAAAAGGGCATAATCTGGTGGGAAGAATTATGGCGGGCGTGCTTTATGGTTATGGTAATGCGGAAAACCATTCTACTCCATACAACGAGCAGTTCTATATTGGCGGAGCTAACAGTATCCGTGCTTTCACTATCAGAAGTATTGGCCCGGGCCGTTTCATTCCGGATACAAACAACAAATACGGATATATTGACCAGACCGGTGATTTGAAGCTGGAGGCAAACCTGGAGTACCGTTTCCCGATTTTCGCGGATTTGTATGGTGCGACATTCCTTGATGCCGGTAATATATGGACAATACATAATGATCCTAGCAGACCGGGTAGTCAACTGAAATGGGGTTCATTCCTTAATGACCTTGCTCTTGGTACCGGTCTTGGTATCCGTTATGACCTGGATTTCATCGTCCTCCGTTTTGATTGTGGTGTTGCCCTGCATGTTCCGTATGATACGGGTAAGAAGGGGTATTATAATATTCCGAATTTCAAGGATGGGTTGGGATTCCATTTAGCGATTGGGTATCCGTTTTAAGAATAAAAACAAGTGGGAGAAAATTAGTCCTTTCAGTATATTTGGGAAATATAAAGCCACTTGACCCACTATTATAAAAGTCCTCTTTTTCTGCGCAGACTTTGAAAAAATATCCGAAGATAATTTTCGCAGGTCCGAACCCACGTTTTAATATATACGGCCCCATGCGAGAATATATACGGACCGAAATTGGCGCAGGTTCGGATGGTTGCGGAGAATTATTTATACACCTGAAAGTATGGTTCTCATCTGTACCGGAATCAGACGTATTTATGACAAAATGTCAAACTATCATTCTGTCATTCCAACCCTTATGAGAATCCGATATTTCGGGATAAAATACAGGAAACGGAAATCGTTGGCACTCTCGCGGAGTTAAGGAAATACAATTTGACAGGAATAGCGGGAATTTGCTGTCTTAAAAGAAATTTCATTGCGATGGTTTCAGAAAACAGAGTAAAAATGTAAGAAACATGGAGAAGAAGCCTGACAAAATAACACTTAAAAAACGAACGTGGATTTTGAGCGTTTTGGTGAAAAAACACGGTTTTCAGAGTTGATTTTCCATGTTGACAGGCTCATTTCGGGAATAAATGAGGTGTGTTAAAAAAAAGATTGCAATGATTTGGGAAAATGATTGTGAAGAGTTAGGTAAATGATTGCAATGACATGGATGAACGATCGCAATGATTTCCCGAAATCATTGCAATGATTTTCCGGAATGATAAAAATCACATGTCCAAATTTGAGTTTTTGTTTGTTTTTGTACAAATCACAAGTTAGCAAAAACAAGCAATATCCGGCAAAAGGTTATTAATTGGCTTGTTGTTATGGAATTTTGACATATGAGGTTAAGCCGTGTAAGCGATATGCCGACACATATTTTTGGTGTTGTCCGCCGTAAAAATTTTGATTCAATTCGTGGTCGTACTGTAGTTGACGCAATCCTGAACAGAGTCATACGAATGCAAACAAGATTGAACTTACTGGATATTCCGTAAGAAAGATTAATGCCGGAAAGAAGTGGTATAATCATAGTTGAAACTAATATGAGTTAAAACGCTCTTTTCTCAGCTTAAATCCAATGTTATTATGACGGGGCAAGTGGGAGTATAACAGTAGGGCTAGCAACTTTATATTTTCCAATAAAAAAGCCAACTAATATGCAACATTTTTGTGCATAAATTAGTTGGCTGATTCTATACTATTTACTGAACTTTCCACAATAACCGGAAAAGATGTTAACTTCTATGGAACAAGAAGAGAACATGTTTCATAGAATGAAAAGAATCACTTACAAATCTTGCAATCAGCACACTTTGCAAGCTCACCTCTGAAACGCTTTTCGACAAGTTTGTGGAGGCGGTCCCTGAGTGCCTCAACACGGACATGGTCAATAACATCGGCTGTGAAGGCTACGCTAAGAAGCATACGGGCTTCTTCGCGAGGAATACCACGGCTCTGCATATAAAAGAGGGCAGATTCGTCGAGCTGTCCTGTTGTCATACCATGTGAACATTTCACATCGTCAGCATAGATTTCCAACTGAGGTTTGCTATACATACGGGCTTCGCGGGTCATACACAGGTTGCTGTTGGTCTGGTATGCTTCTGTCTTGTCCGCACCCTGACGAACGTAGATACGTCCGCTGAAGGCTCCGACAGAATGGTCGTTAAGGACGTTTCTGAACAACTCAGTGCTATGACAGCGGGCTGCATTGTGGGCAATGTATGTATATGTATCAAGTTGCTGCTCCTTATCCAATACTGACATACCGCAAAGAGAAAGGTCGGCTCCTTCTCCATCAAGATATGCATAATAATTGTTCCGGGTAAGTCCGTTGGTAAGAGTTACTCCATTTACAACAACAGATGATGATGCTTTCTGGCTTACGTGAAGAGAAGAGAAACGGGTTGTTGAAACCGAGCTTTCTTCCAAATCGTAATAGTCGAAATGAGCATTTTCAGCAACAAAAATTTCAATTACCTGAGTGGCAAGGAATTTAACATCATCAATGCTATGGTCGCATACAAGCATCTTGGCTTCGGAATTGTCCTCAACAATTACCAGGACGCGGCGGTTTGCCATCATATCCACATCGCTGCGGAAAATGTTGACAAGCTGTACAGGACGTTCCACTACAGTGTTTTTTGGAACATAGAGGACGAAACCATCCTGAACAAGCATAGTGTTGAGAGCAACTATTCCGTCAGTCTGAGGTTTTGCAAGCTGTGCATAATACTTAGATGCTATTTCCGGGTGTTCTGTAGCGAATCTTTTCAAGCTTCCTGCAAATACGCCTTCCGGAAGATGAGCCTTTGGAAGCTCTTTTTCACAGAAAGAATCATTGATTACGAAATAAAGCGAAGTGCTCAGGTTAGGCACATCACAACGGAACACATCATAAGGATTTACAGGAATTTCCAGGCGGTTCAGGTTCAGTCCGTAGTCCGGAGCAAATACCTGAGCCACGTCGGTATATTTATAGTCTTCGCTCTTCAATGAAGGGAAACCTTTCTGCTCGAATGCAGCAAGGGCTTCGGTACGAGGACGGTTGATAACTTCGGCTGAGTGCCGGCATATCATGTCTTCGCATTGAGAGAAGAGGGTTATATATTGCTGTTCGGATTTCATAAATTATTCTCCCATTTCTTTTTTAATCCAGTCATATCCCTTTTCTTCAAGTTCGAGGGCAAGTTCCGGACCTGCAGTTTTAACGATACGTCCTTTGTAAAGAACATGGACGATATCCGGTTTGATATAGTCGAGCAAGCGCTGATAGTGTGTGATGACGATTGTTGAGTTTTCTGCTGTTTTCAACTTGTTAACACCGTTTGCAACCACACGAAGGGCGTCAATATCCAAACCACTGTCTGTTTCGTCGAGGATAGCCAGTTTCGGCTCAAGCATTGCCATCTGGAATATCTCGTTACGTTTCTTTTCACCTCCAGAGAAACCTTCGTTCACACTGCGGCTTGCAAGTTTGTTGTCAAGTTCAACAATGGCACGTTTCTCGCGCATAAGTTTCAGGAAGTCTGTTGCTGATACTGGTGGAAGTCCTTTATATTCACGATGAGCATTAACTGCTGCGCGCATAAAGTTTACCATACTTACTCCCGGTATCTCTACAGGATACTGGAAGCTCAGGAACATTCCTTCACGGCTACGGTCTTCCGGAGAAAGCTCCAGAACATTTTTGCCGTTGAAAATAACCTCTCCTTCGGTTACTTCGAATGCAGGATTACCAACCAGTACACTGCTCAGTGTACTCTTTCCGGAACCGTTAGGTCCCATGATGGCATGTACTTCTCCAGGTTTTACTGTAAGATTAATGCCTTTCAATATTTCTTTGCCGTTGATATTGGCATGTAAATTCTTTATTTGTAGCATTTTTAGTTTTTGAGTTTTTGAGTTTTTAAGTTTGTTAGTTGACGAGGGGACGAGTTGACTCCTTCCTCCTTCTACCCTACACTACCTTCCAACGAAATAGAAAGCAACTTCTGGGCTTCCACAGCGAACTCCATAGGCAATTTGTTCATTACCTCACGGGCATAACCGTTGACGATAAGACCTACGGCTTCCTCAACAGAAATACCGCGCTGCTGGCAATAAAACAACTGTTCTTCGCTGATTTTGCTTGTTGTAGCTTCGTGCTCTACGATTGCAGTCTCATTCTGGATATCGGCATACGGGAATGTGTGCGCTCCACAAGTTGAGCTTAGCAGCAAGCTGTCGCACTGACTGTGGTTTCGGGCACCCTCGGCACGTGGAGAAACCTTGACAAGACCACGGTAGCTGTTCTGGCTGTGACCTGCTGAAATACCTTTTGATACGATAGTACTGCGGGTGTTCTTTCCTAGATGAATCATCTTTGTTCCGGTATCTGCCTGCTGGTAATTGTTGGTTACGGCTACTGAATAGAACTCACCAACGGAATTGTCTCCGGCAAGGATACAACTTGGATATTTCCATGTGATGGCTGAACCAGTTTCAACCTGAGTCCAGGAGATTTTACTGCTTTCGCCCTTGCAAAGACCTCGTTTGGTAACGAAGTTGTATATACCACCTTTACCTTCTTTATCACCAGGATACCAGTTCTGTACCGTAGAGTATTTGATTTCGGCACGTTCCATAGCAATCAGTTCCACAATTGCGGCATGAAGCTGGTTCTCGTCACGCATAGGAGCTGTACAGCCTTCGAGATAACTTACATAGGCATCATCGTCAGCAATGATAAGAGTACGTTCGAACTGACCTGTATTTGCAGCGTTGATTCGGAAATATGTACTCAATTCCATAGGGCAACGCACGCCTTTTGGAATATAAACAAACGAACCGTCTGAAAATACTGCGGAGTTAAGCGCGGCAAAGAAATTGTCGCGATAGCTGACCACGCTGCCCAGATATTTCTGGACCAAATCAGGATGGTGCTGGACTGCTTCGCTGAAAGAGCAGAAAATGATTCCTTTTTCGGCAAGATTTTCCTTGAATGTTGTCTTTACGGAAACACTGTCCATAACTGCATCGACAGCCATACCGCTCAGCATTTTCTGCTCGTGCAAAGGAATACCAAGCTTGTCGAAGGTTTTCAACAATTCCGGATCTACTTCACTAAGGTCTTTAGGGCCTTCTTTCTGCTTCGGAGCAGCATAATAGATAATATCCTGATAGTCGATAGGAGGAATGTTAAGATGTGCCCAGTCCGGCATTTCCAAAGTCTGCCAGTGACGGAATGCCTTCAATCGGAATTCCAAGAGCCATTCCGGCTCATTCTTTTTGGCAGAGATAATGCGGACCGTTTCCTCATCAAGACCACGATGAATTACATCCGTATCTATATCGGTAACAAAGCCGTATTTATATTCACCACTCGTTACCTCGTTCAATACATTATTTGAATCCTGCATTTTGAGTTTTTAAGTTTTTGAGTTTTTAAGTTTTTGAGTTAACAGGGCAACAGGCACCCGTCGCTAAACCGGGATTTTTATATTATCCCAACTCTCTTCAAACAAATGCGAAGGGAAAATGGTTGGGACAATTTCTATTAAAGGTTGATAAAAAAGAGATTCAACCTTTGCCTGGCGGGGAATGAGAACTGAGCCGGGATCGATAAATTCGATAATATTAAAGGTAAGACTCATAAACAGAATTATAATCACAAAACCTATGAAACCTCCGCCCATATGATTCAACACACTTAGCGGTGTGGAGTCAATCAGACGGTCAAGAAGATTTCCTGCTATCTTAAGCAGACCTACAATCATTATGAAAGCAAGTATGTAGCTGATTATGGTAATGCCATTTTGAGGGAATATACCTAAAGATATGATATAACTGCGCAGCATATATGCTGTTTCGCCACAAAGCAACACTGCCGCTATCAAAGCTACCAGAGATACTACCTGCTTGACAACTCCGTCAACCAGGCCTTTCACAAAGCCTATTCCTGCAATACATAGCAAAATGATATCCAGGGTATTCATAAGTTCATATTTTAGCACCGACCTATAAAGACAAGGGAACAAGCATACAAGTTGACGAGGTTTTATCAGTTGACATACTGACTAAGAGCTTTCTTCGTCAACTGTCCCTGAAGCCTTGTTCCCTTGTTAACTTGTTCCCTTGCTATACAGATTATGACTTTCTAATTACAATGTTTTCTTGATTTCTGTTTCTTCGTATGCTTCGATAATATCGCCTACCTGGATATCGTTGAAGTTTGTAATGTTCAAACCGCAATCCTGTCCGGCAACAACTTCCTTGGCATCATCTTTGAAACGTTTCAATGAACCAAGTTCACCGGAATAGATAACGATACCGTCGCGGATAAGGCGTATTTTATTAGAGCGCTTGATTTTTCCTTCCTTAACGATACATCCGGCAACTGTTCCGACTTTAGAAATCTTGAATACCTGCTGAACTTCAACATTGGCAGTGATTTCCTCACGGATTTCAGGTGAAAGCATACCTTCCATAGCACTCTTGACTTCTTCGATAGCATCGTAGATGATAGAGTACAGACGGATTTCGACACCTTCTTTCTCAGCATTACGACGTGCCGGCAATGAAGGACGAACCTGGAAACCAATGATAATCGCATTTGATGCGGCAGCAAGCACAACATCTGATTCTGAAATCTGACCTACTGCCTTATGGATTACATTAACCTGAATTTCTTCAGTTGACAAACGGATCAATGAATCTGACAATGCTTCAACAGAACCGTCAACGTCACCTTTGACAATAACATTCAATTCCTGGAAGTTTCCAACTGCGATACGACGGCCTATATCATCAAGAGTAAGCATCTTCTGAGTACGCAAGCCCAATTCGCGCTGCAACTGTTCGCGGCGGTTTGCAATTTCGCGTGCTTCCTGTTCTGTTTCAAGAACGTTGAATGTATCACCTGCCTGAGGAGCACCGTTAAGACCAAGAATCAATACCGGTTCTGACGGACCTGCCTGCTGTACTCTCTGATTACGTTCGTTGAACATTGCCTTGATACGTCCGTGGTGTGTTCCTGCAAGAACGATATCACCCATCTTAAGTGTTCCGTTTTCAACAAGGACTGTCGAAACATATCCACGACCTTTGTCAAGTGAAGATTCGATTATTGAACCTGTAGCACGGCGTTTCGGATTAGCCTTCAAATCCAGAAGGTCTGCTTCAAGAAGAACTTTCTCAAGCAATTCTTCAACACCAGTACCTTTCTTGGCAGAAATTTCCTGGCTCTGATATTTACCACCCCAGTCTTCAACCAGATAGTTCATATTGGCAAGTTCTTCCTTGATCTTATCAGGGTTGGCATGAGGTTTATCCACCTTATTAATAGCAAACACAATAGGTACGCCGGCAGCAGAAGCGTGGTTGATAGCTTCAACAGTCTGAGGCATCACAGCATCATCAGCTGCTACGATAATAATAGCGATATCTGTTACTTTCGCACCACGGGCACGCATTGCGGTAAAGGCTTCATGACCCGGTGTATCAAGGAACGTGATACGTCTTCCATTAGGCAACTTAACATTGTATGCACCAATATGCTGAGTGATACCACCGGCCTCTCCTGCAATAACATTTGCATTTCGAATATTATCCAAAAGAGAAGTTTTACCATGGTCAACGTGTCCCATCACAGTTACGATAGGCGGACGTGGCACCCAATCTTCTTCATTATCATCCTCTTCGTTTTCCTTGATAGCTTCAACTACATCAGCACTTACATATTCTGTTTTGAAACCAAATTCTTCAGCAACGATATTGATAGTTTCGGCATCCAAACGCTGGTTGATTGAAACCATGATACCGATACTCATACATGTTCCGATGACCTTTGTTACAGGCACATCCATCATGTTGGCAAGGTCGTTTGCAGTAACAAACTCTGTAAGCTTCAGGATTTTGCTTTCCATTTCTTCCTGTTCCATCAGCTCATGCTCGCGCTTATGGATAGCTTCACGTTTGTCACGGCGATATTTGGCTCCCTTGTTATTTTTATTTCCCTTATTGGTCAAACGGGCAAGTGTTTCCTTGATTTGCTTCTGAACATCTTCCTCGCTTACTTCAGCCTTAACCGGCTTCTTCAATTTAGGTTTACGGTCTTCTTTACTGTTCGGACGAACATTTGTGCCCGGAGTATTATTTACATCTACACGGTCTTTCTTGATTCGCTTACGTTTCTTCTTTGTATCCTTGTCTCCATCCTCAAGCGAAGCCGCATTACCTGGCTTAGAAGACATCTGTTTTGAAGCTCCGTCTTTCTGACCAGACTTGAATCCTTGTTGTCCAGGACGGCCAGCAGCGAATTTCTGTTTTTCATCGCGTTCCTTTTTCTTCTCTTCCTTAGATTTTTTCTTTGGACGAGTTGACTGGTTCAAAGCATTAAGATCAATTTTACCAGTTACTTTAATCTTAGACTCGAATTTAGCAGTGCTCAGACGGAAAAGCTCGCCTTCAGCACGATTATCCGCAGAGTTTCCTCCCTCTGCAGAAACATTTCTTTCATTTATTGGAGCATCTGCTTCCGTCTGTTTCAATTCAGCTTTCTCCTTATCTACCATTCTTTTATTTTCTTCTGTTTTCTCTTCTTTTATAATATCCGGCTGTTTTACCGGTTCCTCCTTAGCAACCTCCTCCTTCATCGGCAGCTCGGCTGTTTTGTCCTCAGAAGCTTTCTTCGGTTTATTCAGATTGATATGACCTTTAGTCACAATTTTCGGTCGGAGCTCTTCAGGTATTTCTGTTTTTATCTCCATAGAAGAAGAGTCCGAAACTTTCTTATCTTCAGTATCTTTTCCTGAAGTTTTTGGAGCTGGAGTTTCCTTTCCAAATTCCTTTACAAGCATTGAATATTGTTCATCACTAATACGTGTATTTGGATTTGGATTGTTATCTTCAACTTCCACACCTTTAGACTTCAGAAATTCAACGACAGTGTTGATTCCAACATTAAGTTTTCGCTGTACTTGTATTAATTTTATAGGCATAACTTTTTTTCATTTTTAGCGAGATGCACTTTTTCAGGAATACATCTCACATTCCACAACACTAGGCTATACTATCTTCGCAATTAACAGAGACGCACAACCTTTGCTTGTTGCGGTAAGTGCATCTCACTATGCTGTCGTTGCGAGTTTCGAAGTTTTCATTTAGTCTTCAAATTCCGCTGCTAGGATAGCCAAAACTTCATCAACGGTAGATTCTTCCAAGTCAGCACGTTCGATGAGTTCCTCACGAGGTACGGCAAGAACATTCTTAGCTGTATAACAACCTATGTTCTTAAGGGCGTCAATAACCCAACCGTCAATTTCATCAGCAAATTCATCAAGATAAATATCTTCTTCATCTGCTCCTTCGATGTCACGGAATACGTCAATTGCATATTCTGTCAACATACATGCCAACTTGATATTCAAACCGCCTTTACCAATAGCCAGCGATACTTCTTCCGGACGCAGGTAAACTTCTGCTTTCTTTTCTTCTTCATTGATACGGATTGAAGAAATCTTAGCCGGGCTTAAAGCACGCTGTATGAACAATGAAATATTTGATGTGTAGTTGATAACATCAATGTTTTCATTTCTCAATTCACGGACGATACCGTGGATACGTGAACCTTTCATTCCGACGCAAGCACCTACAGGGTCGATGCGGTCGTCATATGACTCAACGGCAACTTTAGCTCTTTCACCAGGGATACGCGCAATAGCTTTGATAGTGATAAGACCTTCGTTGATTTCAGGAACTTCAAGTTCGAACAATCTCTGAAGGAACATCTTGTCTGTACGCGACAAAATAATCTTCGGATTGTTGTTTATATTGTCAACACGCTGGACAATGGCACGAACAGTTTCTCCTTTACGATAGAAATCCGTAGGAATCTGTTCTGATTTAGGCAAAAGCAACTCGTTCTGCTCGTCGTCGAGAAGAAGAATCTCGCGTTTCCAGACCTGATAAACGTCAGCAGCAATGATAGTACCGATTTTATCCTTGTACTTAGCATACAAGCTGTCTTTTTGCAGTTCCAGAATTTTTGATGCCAAAGTCTGACGCAGATTCAAGATTGCACGACGGCCAAAATCCGCAAAGTTAACTTCGTCTGTTACCTCTTCTCCCACTTCACAATCGGCATCAATCTTACGAGCTTCTGTCAGCGTAAGCTGCAAGTTTTCATCTTCAAGCTCGTCGTCAGCCACAACAGTGCGATTTCTCCAAATTTCAAAATCGCCTTTCTCAGGATTGATAATAACGTCATAGTTTTCATCTGTTCCAAACATCTTTGCGATAACATTACGGAAAGAATCCTCCAACACGTTAATCATTGTTTCCTTGTCAATATTCTTCAGCTCCTTGAACTCCGCAAGGGTGTCGATCATGCTGATAGTTTCCTCTTTCTTGGCCATAATTACTTGAATCTTATTAAGTATTTTGTATATTTTATTTCATCGTATGTATATGACTGGTCTTCCTGAACCGTAATCTTTCTCTTGGCTCCTTCCGGTTTAACCTGCTTTTCAACAGTAACAACGATTCCGTTTTCGTCAGCCTCCTTCAGAACTCCGGTAAGTTTCACTCCAGCCTTAAGAAGTATTTCCACCTCGTTGCCGATATTCTTGACATACTGACGGAGAACTTTGAATGGTGAAGTTATTCCTGCCGAACCAACTTCAAGTTCGAAGTCTTCCTTGTCTCTGTCAAGATGTTCTTCAAGCCAACGGCTCAATGCCACACAGTCGTCAATCGACACTGCTTCGTCACTATCAATCTCAACAACAATGACATTTCCAGCCTTAACCTCAACATCAACAAGAAACATTTCTGTAGAAGCAAGTTTTTCTTCGACTAACTGAAGTATTACGTTTCTATCAATCATATTTTGAGTATTTGAGTTTTTAAGTTTATATGTTCAAAGGTGATAAGTTGACGAGTTGGCAAGGCCACAGAAGAGTTATCACCTTGCCTTCTTATTCACCAATATCTTCCGTTGTCATAGGATTACAAATCCGCAGGAACGGAATTGTACGAAACAAAAAGGAGGAGACTGACCGCCCCCTCCTTCAACCTCTCGTATCTGTTGCAAAGATATGAAATTCCTATTAGTCTGCAAAAAAAATATGTTTTGATTGGTATTGTAGTTACTTTTTAGATATATATTTTAAGAATATTTAATACATTCCACTGATTTACAATTCAATTAATCAATAAAACTCAGGTAAATACAGAGATATTTTTGACAAAGCTTTCAAGAAATGAAACAAGGAGAAGTAAAACCACAAAGTATTTATGCCAACACATAAAAACGGATTTAAAGACAGAATTCAACAAAAAAGGCTTTCAGATTATCTCTGAAAGCCTCCAGTAGCGAGACCCGGGATTGAACCGGGGACCTCATGATTATGAATCATGCGCTCTAACCAGCTGAGCTATCTCGCCATCGTTTTTCTTATTGACGCTGCAAAGGTAGATATTCTTGATATATCATCCAAATTTTACAGCAACTTTTTTTGATATTTTTTTCACATACTTAGACAAGCAATTATTTACCAACAGATTAAAGCAACAACTTTTTTACTATCATTTTCAGTATAAAGACGAATAGACTAGTTAACGAGAAAACAATTTGGCATAGGTTTCTTATAATTTAGACTAAAAAGTAACTGTTATTTTACCTTGTCAACTTGTATCTGATTCCTTTTAGCTTCAAAAATTAATAACTAACGATATATAAACAAGACACTATTTATTCTTAAAACTAAGGTTTAATTTATAAAAACTAAGATTTAGTTTTTACAAATCAGGACTAAGTTTTTACAAACTAAGGCTTAGTTTTGAAAATATATTTAGACTTATCAGCTATATAACATAGCACAAACAAATAGCCAATTAATAATCTGATGATTTATCAACTTAAATTATAAATTAAAAAATTTGTCATTCAAAAACATTTTCATATATTGCAAGCAATAATATTATGAAACAAATACGTTCTGTTAACTTTTGAATTTATAGTTCTTATGAAAAAAGAGGAGTTTCATATTGAATACACAATGAACAGAGTTTCGAGACATTGCCTCTGGAATCTTTTAACGACCGGAAACGGACTTTCGTCGTGGTTTGCCGAAAAAGTTACTATATCGCCTAACAACAGATATTCCTTCTCGTGGAAAAAAGAAGAACAAATTGCCTCGGTCATTGAAATGAACCCGGAACAAAACATAAAATTCCAATGGGACAACGATAAAGATTCCAACTCCTACTTCGAATTCACAATATATCAAACAGAACTTACTGGTATCACTACCCTTGAGATAACGGATTTCGCTCTTCCATCCGAAAAAGAAGATTATATTGATTTATGGGATTCACAAATTGCCACTTTGAAAAGAAAATTGGGAATTTGAAAGATTATTCGCGTTTTTTGCCGTATTTTTGTCTGCTAAACTTATAGCAACTATTTTACGGGTAAAAAATGCTCACATATGTTTTTCGAAACATCATCAGTCATTTATATTTCCCGTACATCATAACATAAGCTTCTTAATTTGAGATGTTGAGAATTAAACGACTTTATACATTCATGCTGCAGACATTCCTGCCTTTGTTCATGATGACATTCGGGATTTGTCTGTTCATCGTATTGATGCAGTTTCTGTGGAGATACATTGATGATATGGTGGGAAAAGGTTTTGGCATCCTTGTATTGGCCGAAATGTTTTTCTATGCAGCATTGTTTCTCGTCCCGATGGCTTTGCCTCTTGCCATCCTTCTGGCTTCACTTATGACTTTCGGAAATCTGGGTGAAAGGCTTGAGCTGCTTGCGATGAAATCTGCAGGCATATCGCTTATACACATTATGCGCCCGCTGATTATTACTTTGGCTTTTGTGAGCGTGGGCGCTTTCTTTTTCCAGAACTATGTGATGCCGGTTGTACAGGTCAAGCTATATACTCTGCTGTTTTCGATGCGACAGAAATCGCCAGAGCTGGAAATTCCGGAAGGTATTTTCTACAAGGAGATTACGGGGTTCAATGTGTACGTAAAGGAAAAGGTGCCGGAAACAGGCCTGCTCAAGGATATGATGATATACGACTATTCTCAGGGATTCAACAATGCGAGAGTAATTGTTGCAGATTCAGGCCGCCTGAAGACTTCGGCAGACAAAATGTTTCTTGTTCTTTCTCTTTTCAACGGCGAGTCTTTTGAGAATCTGAAGAGCCAAAGCAAGACTAGCTCGGTGCAAAAGGCTGTTCCATACAGGCGTGAGACATTCAAGACGAAAGATATCCTTATTGAATTTGACGCCAACTTCAACCGTACGGACGAATCTCTTATGCAAAACCAGTATATGGGAAAGAATTTGCATGATTTGCAGACTTCGATAGACTCAATGACTGTAAAACTGGACAGTATAAAGAATGAGCAGGCTGCGCATATCTACAAACTGTCATACAAACAGTCATACAGCAAGGCTCCGGAGACCGCAAAAAAAGAGGTTGATGACGGACCGGAAAGCAAAACTCCAAAAGAAGATTATATTGTAAGTTCAGGTAATATTGTATTAAATTTCGACAGTCTGTATAACGAAAGCAGACCGAGCGAAAAAGTAAACATATTGAAAAGGGCAAGAAACAGGGCAGAAAATATAAGAACAGATAATTTCTTCAAAGCTGCTACTGTGGGTGACGAAGCATACAAGGTGCGTAAACACTTGTCGGAATGGCACAAGAAATTCACCTTGTCTTTTGCCTGCCTGGTTTTCTTCTTTATCGGAGCACCGCTTGGTGCAATTATCCGAAAAGGAGGTTTGGGTATGCCGGTTGTATTGTCCGTTATCCTGTTCATATTCTATTATATCGTTGATAATATCGGTATAAAAATGGCAAGAGACGGAGTGTGGGAAGCTTGGCAAGGAATGTGGCTAAGTTCGGCAGTTCTTACTCCGCTAGGTATTTTCCTTACTTATAAGGCGGCTAAAGATTCGGTTATCCTGAATGCCGATACATATATCAATGCGTTGAAGAATATTGTAGGCAAACGCCAGGGAAGAAAAATCGAAAGAAAGGAAGTTATTATTTATACACCGGATTATGAAAGTCTTAAGCCAAGAATCCAGCAGCTTTCCTCAAACTGCCAGAAATATATAAATAACCACAAGAGATGGATAAATTATATTCATTTCTGGAAAAGCGGAGGAAAAGACACCGAAGCGGAAACGCTTGCCAACGAAATGGAATATCTGGTTGAAGAGCTTTCGAACTCCGACCAGAATCTTGTCCTGAACAAGCTGATGGATTATCCTGTTATCGGAGGTTACAACAGTATTAATCTACGTCTTAAAGGTAAAATGGGTATAATAATAGCTATTATCTTGCCTGTTGGCATCCCGATATATCTTCTTGCTGTATATCAGAGAAAGCTATTGCTTAATGATATCAAGATGATAAAGAAGACTAGTGATGAGATGATAGGAATTCTCAATTAAAGTTTTGAAAGCTAAGCTTTATGGTTTTGAGCTAACAAACAAGTTGTAAACAAGAAACTCAAAAAACAGAAATAATATGAGCAAAATTAAATTAGATTCGATCGAAGAAGCAATTGAAGATTTCCGCGAAGGTAAGTTCGTCATAGTAGTTGACGACGAAGATCGCGAAAATGAAGGCGACCTGATTATCGCTGCTGAGAAAGTTACTCCGGAGAAAATCAACTTCATGCTGAAACATGCAAGAGGTGTGCTATGTGCTCCTATCACTATGTCACGCTGCAAAGAATTAGACTTGCCGCATCAGGTTAGCAACAACACTTCCGTACTCGGAACACCATTTACAGTAACAATTGACAAACTTGAAGGTTGCTCGACAGGTGTTTCAGCAACAGACCGTGCCGCAACAATCCTTGCTTTGGCTGACCCGAATTCTAAACCTGAGACTTTCGGGCGTCCTGGCCACATCAATCCGTTATATGCACAGGACAAAGGAGTGTTGCGCCGTGCTGGACATACAGAAGCTTGTGTTGATATGGCTCGCCTTGCAGGTCTGTATCCGGCTGCAGCCCTCATGGAAATAATGAGCGATGACGGAACTATGGCAAGATTGCCAGAATTGAGAGAAATGGCTGATAAATATGATATAAAACTTATTTCTATCGCCGACCTGATTGCTTATCGCCTGAAACAGGAATCTATCGTTGAGCAGGGCGAAGAAGTAGATATGCCGACAGAATATGGTCATTTCCGCCTGATTCCTTTCCGCCAGAAAAGTAACGGACTGGAACATATTGCAATCATCAAAGGTGACGTGAAAGGTGATGAGCCTGTATTGGTGAGAGTTCATTCTTCATGTGCTACCGGTGATATTTTCGGTTCCTTACGTTGCGACTGCGGTGAACAGCTTCACAAAGCACTAAGGATTATCGAGAAGGAAGGACGTGGTGCTGTAATTTATCTTAACCAGGAAGGTCGTGGCATCGGACTTATGGAAAAGATGAAAGCTTACAAACTTCAGGAAAATGGCATGGATACAATCGAGGCAAATATTTGCCTTGGTCACCAGGCAGACGAGCGCGACTATGGAGTTGGCGCACAAATCCTGCAGCATCTTGGCATTACAAAAATGCGTCTGTTGACAAACAACCCTGTGAAACGGGTAGGTTTGGAAGCTTACGGATTGTCTGTCGCAGAAAATGTTCCTATTGAAGTTACACCAAACAAGTTCAACGAATTTTATCTGAGAACTAAGAAGGACCGAATGGGACATACACTTCATAATTTGAAATAAAAGTAAGTCTCGCTAGCACGATTTGCAAAGATGACGAGGAAACAAGTTAACAAGGCGGCAAAAACCTTGTTAACTTGTATCTGAAGCCTCGTCAACTTATATAAATCTCCACTTGCGGAACTAAAAAAAATAATAACCTTAAAAATTCTTAGAACAATGGCGAAATTATCTGAAAGATTAAACAGATTGTCACCGTCTGAAACATTGGCAATGTCGCAGAAAAGTGGTGAATTGAAAGCTCAAGGTATTGATATTATCAACATGAGTGTTGGCGAACCAGACTTCAATACACCGGACCATATCAAAGAAGCAGCTAAGAAAGCTGTAGATGATAACTATTCAAGATATTCTCCAGTTGCAGGATATCCAGAATTGCGTAACGCTATCGTAAACAAGCTTAAGAACGAAAATGGTCTGGAATTTACAGCAGCCCAGATTTCTTGTGCTAACGGTGCAAAACAGTCAGTTTGTAACACTATCATGGCGTTGGTTGACTGTGGAGACGAAGTTATTATCCCTGCTCCATATTGGGTAAGTTATCCTGAAATGGTTAAAATGGCAGACGGAACTCCGGTTATTGTAACTGCAGGTATCGAACAGGATTTCAAAATCACTCCAGCACAACTTGAAGCTGCAATTACTCCAAAAACTAAGCTTCTGATTCTTTGCTCTCCATCAAACCCAACTGGCTCTGTTTACAGTAAAGAAGAATTGGAAGGCTTGGCTAATGTACTTGCAAAACATCCGCAGGTTTATGTTATCGCAGACGAAATCTATGAACATATCAATTATATTGGCAAACACGAAAGTATTGCTCAGTTTGAGGAAATCCGCGACCGTGTTGTTATCGTAAACGGCGTTTCAAAAGCTTATGCAATGACCGGATGGAGAATCGGTTTCATTGCCGGTCCGGAATGGATTGTAAAAGCTTGCAACAAGTTGCAAGGTCAGTACACTTCAGGTCCTTGCTCTGTTTCTCAAAAAGCGGCTGAAGTGGCATATACAGGAACACAAGAACCGGTAAAAGAAATGCAGAAAGCATTCCAACGCCGTCGTGACCTGATTGTGAAGTTGGCTAAGGAAGTTCCGGGATTTGAGGTAAACGTTCCGCAAGGTGCTTTCTATCTGTTCCCGAAATGCGATGCTTTCTTTGGAAAGAGCAATGGCGAACGTAAGATTGCAGATTCAGATGATTTGGCAATGTACTTGCTTGAAGAAGCTCACGTGGCTTGTGTAGGTGGTGCCTCTTTCGGTGCTCCTGAATGTATCCGTATGAGTTATGCTACAAGCGATGAAAATATCGTAGAAGCTATCCGTCGTATCAAAGAAGCATTGGCTAAGTTGAAATAAGAGTTCACCACAGATTACACAGATTGACACAGATTGAAAAGAGATTGTCTGTCTGAAAAATATTAGATTAATAAAATCATCCTTACTACAGTATGCAGTAAGGGTGATTTTTTGTTTAAGGAACTTCTTTGTATTTTTCTATCCGTGTGATTGTGAATTAATCTGTGTGAATCTGTGTAATCTGTGGTGAAGAAAGAGCAATAAAAAAGGCTGCCTTCCATAGAAAGCAGCCTATACTCTTTTTGTAACTTGTATTATTCAGCCGGGTGAATTGCTTCAGACGGACAAACGTCTGCACAAGTACCACAGTCAGTACATACATCTGGGTTGATAGAATAGATATCACCTTCAGAGATAGCTTCTACCGGACACTCGTCAATGCAAGTTCCGCAAGCAATACAATCGTCACTAATTACGTATGCCATTTTTCTAAGATTTAAATTATTAGTACTAATTTCTCCGGCAAAAATAAGGCTTTTATTGATTGGTTGTTATGCTTCTATGTTTAAATTGACTTAATTTGTACGTCTTCTAAATAAGCTACCTCCCTATAATCTGCTATATTTTTCGTATTTTTGCACTCAAATTACTAATATATAGCGATTATGCCTTTAAATTTACCCGATAAACTACCTGCGATAGAGCTTTTGAAGGAAGAGAATATTTTTGTGATCGACACTTCCCGCGCTACGCAACAGGATATTCGTCCGCTACGGATTGTGATTCTGAATCTGATGCCGTTGAAAATTACAACGGAAACAGACTTGGTGCGTTTACTCTCCAATACACCTCTTCAGGTGGAGATTTCATTTATGAAGATCAAGAGCCACACGTCAAAGAATACGCCGATAGAACACATGAAAACGTTCTATACGGATTTCGACCAGATGCGTCACGAGAAGTATGATGGTATGATTATCACCGGAGCTCCTGTAGAACAGATGGACTTCGAGGAGGTGACCTATTGGGATGAGATTACGGAAATCTTTGATTGGGCACGTACGCATGTCACTTCTACCTTATATATATGCTGGGCTGCGCAGGCCGGATTGTATCATCATTATGGAGTTCCTAAATATCCGTTGAAAGAGAAGATGTTCGGTATCTTTGAACATCGGGTATTGGAACCTTTCCACTCCATCTTCCGTGGTTTTGATGATTGTTTCTATGTGCCGCATAGCCGTCATACAGAAGTACGCAGGGAAGACATTCTGAAAGTTCCGGAATTGACGTTGCTTTCCGAATCGGAAGATGCCGGTGTCTATATGGCAATGGCACGGGGCGGTCGTGAATTCTTTGTCACGGGACACTCCGAATATTCTCCGCTGACACTGGACACGGAATACCGTCGCGATCTCGATAAAGGCTTGCCGATAGAGATGCCCCGCAATTATTATATAGACAATGATCCTGAAAAAGGCCCGTTGGTACGTTGGCGTGCTCATGCCAATTTGTTGTTCTCCAATTGGCTGAACTACTTCGTTTATCAGGAAACACCTTACAACATCAACGATATTAAATGATAAAGCAGCGTAAAATAGAACTTCTCGCTCCGGCGAAAAACCTGGAATGTGGCATTGAAGCTATCAATCATGGGGCAGATGCAGTATATATCGGTGCTCCGAAGTTCGGTGCCCGTGCGGCGGCTGTGAACTCATTGGAAGATATTGAAGCATTGGTGCAGCATGCCCATTTGTATCATGCACGTATTTATGTCACGGTCAATACGATTCTGAAAGAAGAAGAGTTGAAAGAGACGGAGGAGATGATTCATGCACTTTATCGGATTGGCGTAGACGCACTGATTGTGCAGGATATGGGGATCACGAAGTTGAATCTTCCTCCGATACCGCTTCATGCCAGTACACAAATGGACAACCGTACACCGGAAAAAGTAAAATTCCTTTGGGAGGCGGGTTTCCGGCAAGTAGTCCTGGCGCGGGAACTATCGTTGCGTGAAATAAAGAAGATACACGAAAATTGTCCGGAAGTGCCTTTAGAGGTATTCGTACATGGGGCACTTTGTGTCAGCTATAGCGGGCAGTGCTATGTCAGCCAAGCCTGTTTCGGTCGTAGTGCTAACCGGGGGGAATGTGCGCAATTCTGCCGGTTACCTTTTAGTCTGGTAGACGCGGACGGGAAAGTGATTGTCAAAGACAAACATCTGCTTTCCCTGAAAGATATGAATCAAAGTGACGAACTGGAGCAATTGCTGGATGCTGGAGCTTCCTCGTTCAAGATAGAAGGGCGACTGAAAGACGTTTCTTACGTGAAGAATGTAACGGCCGCTTATCGTCAGAAGCTGGATGCCATCTTTGCCCGTCGTCCGGAATATGTAAGGGCTTCTTCGGGTACGTGCAATTTCGAGTTTAAGCCGCAACTGGATAAGAGTTTCAGCCGTGGATTCACACATTATTTCCTGCATGGACGTGACAAAGAGATTTTCTCTTTCGACACTCCCAAGTCGTTGGGCGAGGAGATGGGGACTGTGAAGGAGATTCGCGGCAATTATCTGACGGTTGCGGGACTTAAATCCTTTAACAATGGAGACGGTGTTTGTTATATCGACGAACAGGGACGTTTACAGGGATTCCGCATCAACCGGGTGGACAGCAACAAACTATATCCACAGGAAATGCCTCGCATCAAGCCTCGTACCACATTATATCGTAATTTCGACCAAGAATTTGAACGAGTGCTTTCCCGTAAGTCTGCCGAAAGGAAAATCGCAGTGCGAATGTTGCTTGCCGACCATCATTCCGGTTTCTCTTTGACATTGACTGACGAAGATGATAATAGAGTCACAATCACCCTTCCACGTGAAAAAGAGCCGGCCCGGACTCCGCAGACGGACAACCTGAAAACGCAACTGTCCAAATTGGGGAATACGCCTTTCGAAGCAAAAGAAATAGAAATCTCTTTTACCGACAACTGGTTTCTGCCGGCTTCGGTATTAGCCGATTTCCGCCGGCAGGCAATCGACCGGTTAATAACTGCCCGTCGAATCAATTACCGTCAGGAATTGTCGGTATGGAAGTCAACCAATCATGCTTTTCCACAAACGACGCTAACCTATCTGGGAAATGTCATGAATACTCGTGCAGCCTCTTTCTATCAGGAGCATGGGGTTCAACAGGTAGCAGCGGCTTACGAAAAAGAAGCGATGGAAGATGCGGTACTGATGTTCTGCAAACATTGTTTGCGTTACAGTATGGGATGGTGTCCCATCCATCAACGGGTACGTTCACCTTATAAAGAACCCTATTACCTGGTGTCAAATGACGGCAAACGTTTTCGTCTGGAATTTGATTGTAAGAATTGTCAAATGAAAGTAAAAGCGGCTCAATGAGAATCATTATTCACAATTTTCACCACAGTTTTCACCACAGGGGACGCAGAGGACACAGAGGATATAGTGGAGGTGACATCTTCACTCATTCTTCTGATACAGACTGTTTGAGTGTTTTTGGGAAAAAGTGTAGAAAGTTTTTCTCTTTACCTTCTTTCCCCTTTTTACCCTCTTTATCCTTTTTATCCTCTGTGTCCTCTGCGTCCTCTGTGGTGAAAATAGTGATGAAAACAGTGATGAACCTCCTACTATGTTTACTTTTGCTCTCATCTTGTTATTATAAAGCACCGGCTTTGGATTCGGAAGAACTGTCGAAGAAGACGAAAGACTCGTTGACTTACTTGTACGAACGGCATTATACATGGAATACAAACTTGGAAGTAGTCGATGATTCCATCTCTTTGGAATGTCTTCCGATAAAAGATACTTTTATTCAGTTGAATAAAGGGGATAGGGTAGTGGTGGCAGAGTTTGCGGTTCACCCTGCCGATAGTGTAGACAGTGTTTGGGTGAAGCTGGCTCACACACAGGATGAACAGGGCTGGATACGTGAAAAAGAACTCAAGAAGTCATTTGTGCCGACTGATAGTATTTCGCAGGCCATTCATCTTTTCAGTGATACGCATGCTTCTTATTTCATTATCATCTTCGCTTTATTCGTCGGTGTATATTTGTTTCGCGCTTTTCGTCGAAAGCAGTTGCAGATGGTCTATTTTAATGATATAGATAGTGTTTATCCGTTATTTCTCTGTTTGTTGATGGCTTTCAGTGCAACGATTTACGAATCGATGCAGGTCTTTGTGCCGGAAACGTGGGAGCATTTTTATTTCAATCCTACTTTGTCGCCGTTCAAAGTTCCTTTTATTCTCTCTGTCTTCTTGTTGAGTATTTGGCTGTTTTTGATAGTCGCTTTGGCGGTGCTGGATGATTTGTTTCGACAGTTGACTCCCGCTGCAGCTATCTTTTATCTGCTGGGGTTGATGTCTTGCTGTATTTTCTGCTATTTCTTCTTTATCCTGATGACACATATTTATATCGGTTATCTGTTCCTTGCCTTTTTTATGCTGGTTTTTGCGAAGAAAGTCCATCGGAACATTGGGTATAAGTATCGTTGTGGGCGTTGTGGGGAAAAGTTGAAGCAAAAAGGTGTATGCCCCCATTGTGGAGCTATCAATGAGTAATTTTATTATCTGTTTTATTCTTGAATAACTTTTCAAATGATGGAAATCAGATCTACCGAAATAAAAGATCTCCCTTTAGTGATGGAGATTTATGACTATGCCCGTGCCTTTATGCGTGCAACCGGAAATACTACTCAATGGATTGACGGTTATCCTTCTGAAGTATTGATTCGTCAGGAAATTGAAGATGGACATAGCTTTGTCTGCATAGATGAACAGGGAGAAATTTTGGGGACTTTTTGTTTTATCTTGGGAGACGACCCTACTTATCAACAGATTTATGAAGGAACATGGCTCAATAATGAACCTTATGGAGTGATTCATCGGCTGGCAACGAACGGAAAACAGAAGGGGGTATCGGAAACCTGCTTAAACTGGTGTTTCGAACGTTGGCCCAATCTCCGGGTAGATACTCATCGGGACAATAAAGTTATGCAGCATATATTGACGAAGTATGGCTTTCAACGTTGTGGTATCATTTATGTAAAGAACGGTACAGAGCGTATCGCTTATCAAATGACGCGTGTACCTGATGGAACAGAGAAACTTGCTTGATTGTGGTGGAGTGTAGTTGAAGTGTATTAGATGTGGACAAGATAATCTTAGATATAAGCAAACCAATAGGAAACTGTAGGTAAAGTAATGCCAGAGTACCGGTATAGTTCCGTTAAGATGCCGGTATAGTTGTGTGAAGGTACCGCTATCTTTACCTTCCCACGGCCGTGGTGACTTCTTCCCACAGCCGTGACGAGATCTCTCCACGGCCGTGAAGAGAAGCTACCACAGCCATGGAAAGGTAAAGATAGCGTAGGGTTAAGAGAACAATACCTATTGGATTAATTAAGTATAACGGCTTTATAATGCATACTTCATAGAGACATACGTTCTTCTATCACGTATTCCATGCCATCAATCTATAAGAGACAGGCTGACAATAAAAGTTCGAATCTTTTATTGTCAGCCTGTTTTTGGGTTATTGTCAGCACTTATTGTCAGGTGTCAATGAATTGATAATCATTGTTCTATATGGATAAAATCTTTAGCTGACAATAAAATGACTAAATAATATATCTATGAGTGAAAATGATTAGAACCGGCAGCGGAGATCTACTCCAAATTGCATTGGGCGTCCTTTCTGCATAAAACCTTTGTTCATTGTTTCGAAATAGAAGGCGGCATATTCTTTATTCAGGAAGTTGCGCGCCCAGAAACTAATCATTGCGTCACCGATTTCCAGATTCGTTCTCCAGTTGAGTGTGCCATAGAAAGATTGACTGACATCGTTTTGTTCAGTCCAGTAGATGCGTCCGGCAGCGTTATAATTAGCTTGGAATACAACCCGGTCGAAGATAGAACGCGGACTGCAGGTGATGGCGTATTCTCCTCCGATATTTAAGGTGTGTTTGGGGACGAAGGGAACATATTTGCCATTATAATCTGCAGTTACTTTAAAAGTGCCGTCTTTTTGCTCTTCGGTGATTACATAATCCGTAAAGGTGGCATACGTATATCCGTAACTGACATTCAGGCTAAGTTCTTTTGTCACACTGGCACGAAGGGCTGCTTCTGCACCATAGCTACGGCTTTTTCCTGCATTGATAGTGATACGTCCCAGACCACTTTCTGCAAATTGGGAGAGTTGTTGGTCGCGGGTATCCATGTAGAATGCTGCGACGTCAGCCCAAAGTCTGCCTTCCCATAAAGTAAGGTGGCTACCTGCTTCGTAGTTCCACGAATATTCGGGTTTGTAAGTAGTGGATGCTTTTACATCAATCTCTTTTGTAGGCACCATTTGGTCCATCATATTAATGATGGTTTTTCCCCAGGTGGCATCTTGCCCTATTGTCGGACTTTCTTTGATGGCATTCATCATCGAATTTTTCAATTCTGTTTGTGATAAGTCAGAGAACATCTGGATGTTATATCCTCCTGAACGATAGCCCCGGGTGACGGTGGCATACACATTATTTTGATTTTTCCATTCATATTGAATAGCAAATTTGGGTAGGAGCTGTACATAATCAGTAGAGAGCTTGCCAACGAAAGAGGCAGGGGCTTTCATATTCTGATCAGACAAGTTTATTTGGTTGGGTCCCATAGCTAAGTGAAAATCAAAACCAAAGTCGATAGGAGTGCTAAGAGAATTATACTTCATACTGATTTTCTCGTAATCGAGCCGGAGGCCGGCTGTAACGGACAGTCCTTCTATGAACAAGTTGTTGAAAGTAGACTGATGATAAAGTGCACCGCTAAGAGTCGGGGTGTCGAAAGTTCCTCCTACGCTTAAGGTCGGGTTGTGCACGGTCATTCCCATGGTGGGAGCTCCGGGTTTGGCAGATACTTCTTCAAAAGCTGCATTGGCGTTGTTTTCAATGACCGACTTCACTCCTTCTTCTTTAAACAAGACAGGTCCCGTAGTATGCAGCCATTGATAGAATCCGAAAGCTCCCGTAGCCCACTGCCATCTTTTTCCGGGTTTGGCTTTCAACACAATCTCTTCGGAAATGGTGTTTGCACGTTGCTTTTGCTCAATATTGAAAATATCTCTTTCTGTGAAATCCTGATCGAGAAACATGCGGTCGTTCAGGTTCTGATAACCTGTCACGGCACTTAATATAAAGTTGTTGGCTTGATATTCGATGTTAACACCGGAGTTGAGCAATCCACGGCGGTAACTGCTGCGGTCGTTATATGAAATCTTATCGATATAATCTGCCCGGTCTTCTGTCATTTCTTTACCATTTTCTTTCGCTTTAGCTATTGCACTGGGGGTAATCCCGGTATAGTAATACGGATATCCGCCCTGATCGCTATATTCATAGCTAAGGGCCATATCTATTTTCAGGTTCGAACTAGGCAGGTAAATACCACGGAAACGTCCGCCACCGGCATTGCTCTTGTCTACCTTTTCGTTGTTTCTTGCCGAATTTTCAAAGAAGCCACCTGTGTGTTCGTAGAAACCTCCGGTAGAAAAGGCGAAGCGGTCGGATGTCCGGTGATAGTGGGTGAGTGACACATTATAATTATTGTAGGTCGCTGCTCCCATGCGGATATCAGTACCTTGATAAGTGAAAGGCGATTTTGTGTGCACTTTGATAAGTCCTCCCATCGTATTACGTCCGTAGAGAGTACCTTGTGGTCCGCGGAGAATATCAATACGTTCGATATCAGCATAGTTGAAGTCGAAAGCGGATTTGTCGATATAAGGGATGTTGTCTACGTAAAGTCCTACGGACGGAGTGTTGATACGTGAGCCGATTCCGCGGATATAAATGGAAGTGGTCAGTTTGGAACCATAATCGGGGATAAACAGATTAGGGACGATGCCTGTCAGGTTTTTCACAGAGTTCACCTGATTGGCGCGCATATTATCTTGCGATAAAACAGTGGCTGCCACCGGTAATTCACGCAACTTACGATTCTCTTTCGGAGTGGCAATCACTACCACTTCTTCGATGTCTACTATTTTTAGTGAGTCTTTCGGGAAATCTTCTGCCCATGCTGTACCTGTCGTCAGGAGCGTGAGGGCAATCATAAAATTCTTTCTCTTCATCTGCTGTTCATTTATCTGGTGCAAAGTAACGGCAAATATAGATGACGGTCAATCCTCATTTATTAGGATTTGTTTCACCACAGTTTTCACCACAGAGGACACAGAGGGTATAGTGAAGGTAACATCTTCACTCATTCTCTGATACAGACTGTTTGAGTGTTTTTGGGAAAAAGTGTGGAAAGTTTTTCTCTTTACCTTCTTTATCCTTTTTATCCTCAGTGTCCTCTGCGTCCTCTGTGGTGAATCAGATTCGGTCCGCTTCTATATACCCGTTCATTACCGCATAAATAGTCAGTCCGGAGACGGACTTGATGCCTAATTTCTCTGTGATATTTTTCCGGTGAGTGATAACGGTGGTCAGGCTGATATTCAGTTTATCTGCTATCTCTTTGTTGATTAATCCTTTGGTTATCAGTACGAGCACTTCTATTTCACGGGAAGATAGAATCTCCTGATGAGGCTGCGCCGGAGGCATGGATGGCATGTCTTTCACCGGATAACCGTTGTGGTGGGCGTGTTGATGGAGTTTCAATATATTTTTCACCAACTCTTCCTCGGATTCATGGATGTTGAGTACAGGCACGCCGGACAGTTGGAATTGCGGACTATCGCTTGCCAATACAATTGTTTTTCGTTTCCGGGGGAGAAAGAAAGCATTGTGTTCCACATAAATCTGTGCGGAAATGAAATAATGGGCATACATATCCGGCGTATCGTCCATCAGTTCACTGAATTGATGGAAGGTACGTATGGTTGCCATAGGAATCATTTCCTCCAGGATTCCTTTCAGGCCAAGGCAAGTAAGGGTGTTGGATTCAATGATAGCTATTTCGGGTTGATGATTCATTTTCATGTAGTTTTAGTTAACGATTGAAATAATTGGCTACGGCTTCCGCACACCGTTCTCCATCCACTCCGGCAGAAACAATCCCTCCGGCATAGCCTGCACCTTCTCCGCAAGGGAATAATCCGCGAACGGTTGTATGTTGCAATGTCTCTTTATCGCGTACGATGCGGACAGGCGAAGAAGTACGTGTCTCTACACCGATCATCACCGCTTCATTAGTGAGGAAGCCATGACTGTAACGTCCGAATTGCTGGAAACCGAGAGATAATCTTTTGCTGATAAACTCCGGCATCCAGAAATGAAGCGGAGAAGAAATCAATCCCGGGCTGTAAGAAGATTCGGGTAAGTCGTAACTCAACTTCTTGCGGGTAAAGTCCTGCATACGCTGTGCTGGTGCTGTCTGCCTTCTGCCTCCTTGCAACCAGCATTGACGTTCCTGTTCTTCCTGAAAGTAAAGGGGAAGAAGTTGAGAGTTGAGAGTTGAGAGTTGAGAGTTGTTTAGAGATGGGTTAAGAGCCAGTAGCTGTTCATTTCGTTGCGCAGCTAACTCTCCATTCTCCACTCTCCACTCTCCACTTATTAAATCCTCCGGTTGCACTTCCACTACCATGCCCGAATTACTCCATCGCGAGCCACGATTAGAAGGAGACATTCCGTTCACTACCACTTGCTCCGGTCCGCTGGCAGCAGGAACAATGAAACCGCCGGGGCACATACAGAAGCTATACACTCCTCTGCCTTCAACTTGTGTGACGAAGCTATATTCTGCGGCAGGCAGATACTTGCCTCGTCCCTCCTTATTATGATATTGTATCTGATCGATCAACATTGCCGGATGCTCCAAACGGACACCGACTGCAATGCCTTTCGCTTCAATCGCCACATGATTCGCAGCCAGCCAACGATATACATCTCTCGCCGAATGTCCGGTTGCCAGTATCACAGGTCCGAGAAAAGTCTTTCCTGTATTTGTTTCGATACCTTTTACTTCGTCATTCTCGATAATCAGTGCCTCCATTCGTGTCTGGAAATGTACTTCTCCGCCACACTCGATGATGGTATTCCGCATATTTTCAATGACACGTGGCAACTTGTCTGTCCCGATATGCGGATGCGCGTCTACTAATATCGCTGTAGAAGCCCCATGCTGGCAGAATACATTCAATATCTTATCTATATTTCCTCTCTTTTTGCTCCGGGTATAGAGTTTCCCATCCGAATAAGCTCCTGCACCGCCTTCGCCAAAACTGTAATTCGATTCCGGGTCAACCGTGTGTTCCCTGCTGATTTGTGCTAAATCTTTTTT
>JAXDRC010000050.1:0-36825 GCA_034091205.1 Parabacteroides sp.
GCATACGCATACCAATATCTTATGAGACAAGAAGAAAAAGCGATAGAATATGCCAAACGCTGGGCGGAACTTGATCCGGAGGACAACAGTGCCAAGGAAGTCATCGAAGAGTGTATGGAGGAGATTTCGAAGCGGGAGGACAGTTCAAACGTGAAGGAATCCTATACAGTGGAGCCATGCGCTACAGGCAACACGCATATTGAAACAAGAGAGACTGAAAATACCGAACTAAGGGATAAGAATATGGACAACAGACAGAAAGAAGCAGCTCTGGCTGCAATGACATCCTGGCTCTCGCACGCGCAGGAGTTGGGACATAAGCCGGCGGAGATCGAGTGTACGGGAACATTCGTACTGCACGATATGACCTACTACATCTTCAAATACAAGGATACCAAGGACAGTGAATGGCTGCTGGGTGTGAATGGTGGATACGAAGGAGACAGCTTGTCGGACTGCGGCCATACCTTCAGTGAGATGGAACCTTATAACGAAAAGACGGCTGTCAAGGATGCTACGGCCCTTGTCGAGATGGTGCGTTCCTACTGGATGGAACAGGCAAAGCAGGCCGAGGAACGTGAGAAGAAGGCCGGCACATTCGTGGGATTCGCCCTGCTCTCCGACAACAGCTGGGACAAGGAAAAATACATCAGAGATCTGAAAGAACAGTGGGACATCACCGCTGAAGAGAAATCTGACGAGGAACAGAACCCCGAGTCACTGGTCTTCGACGTGGGTGACATGATGGCGGCGGTAAGCCTGATGCCTGCCCCCGTACCTAATGGCGAAGCCGAAGAATGCGCGAAGAACAATTACATGTGGCCGGAGGCCGAAAAAACAGCCAAAGAACATAAGGCCCACATCATGGTTGCCGTTATCGGCAAAGAAGAATCCCTGATCGAAAGAGGCAAACTGTACGTGAAACTGTTATCTGTCTGCTGCCACCAGAAGAATATAACCGGTATCTATACCAGCGGCGTTGTTTTCCAGCCACGTTTCTATGAAGGTTTTTCCGGAATGATGAAGGAAGATTCGCTGCCTATATACAACTGGATATGGTTCGGGCTTTACCGTACAGAAAAGGGAATCAGCGGCTACACCTATGGAATGGAGTGTTTCGGCAAGGACGAAATGGAAGTTCTTGACGTGGATGCTGATCCGTCAAAGGTAAGGGACTTCCTAGCCAGCATGGCAGGATATGTACTGGAATACGATGTGGTTCTCAACGATGGTGAAACCATAGGATTCTCAGCTGCAGACAAACATAAGATAACACGTGGACAAGGTGTTGCTCTTCCAGACAAAATGACGCTGAAAATTTCATACGGTAACGAAGACGATAGAGATGGTGGACCTGATTTCCCGGACGACACAGACGAAGTGATGGATGATGCGGAAGATCATCTTGAAAGTATTGAAGAAAAAGGTCTGCCGGTAGATATAATTACAGCCTACAATCATCTGGCAATATATCTTCGCTGGTGCATGGAAAATGACCTTATGAGCGATGATTTTCTAGAACAGTTCGGAGACCTGATATACCGAATCAAAAGCGGTTCAGGAGATGAAGATCTGAGGGCGTTCATAAAGGACAACCTAGACGGACAGCTTACAAGATTCCTGTTCAATAAACAGGGTCGTGCATTTGCTGATTACTATTATGGCTGTTATTACGATGCCAACGAAACTCCATTTTATCCCGGAGACATTGACAACTATGCTTTGGATTATTTCGGTCCGGAAAGGTATCATTCCGACGAGTTCAAAGACGAAGCATACTTGTTTGTTCCGTTTGACGACGATTATTACCGGGCAATGTCACAACGTATAGACAAACGCTTCGCCAACTGGCAGGGACAACATATAGACAAAGATACCGTTGAGCCGTCCGAACTGGCCCATGCCTTCATGGATTATCTTGATTGTGAATGTACCTATTTCCCTTCCATGAGTGACGATGACCCTATCATGTCAGCCTATACCTATGCCCAACGGCTCGGCGTGCGGGAAGGCTTCATTCCCGTTCTGGTCAATGTCGATGAAGGTTTGTGGGAAAACATAATCGGGAATTCAGATCCTGACAGCGAAAGCTCGGATGATTACACATTCAACCGGGAAAAAGTCAATGAATTCCGCAGCAGGCTGCTTGAGGCTCCTGTCATGGACGGGAAATCCATCCTTGACAAGCTGACCGGGCAGGACAACGATGATATTGATGAAGAGCCTGAAGGCGGATTCGACAACAACCGTTATTCGAGCTACTGGAATACCGATACGAACATGACACATCCGCTGATCCTTGCCCGTATTCCTGTCACGGAGCCGTGGAAAATATTCGCGTACCTGCCATTCGGCAACTGGAACGACTGTCCGGCAAACCCCGAACTGATGGCCGTCTCCAAATATTGGTACGAAGAATATGGTGCTGTTCCGGGTGCCTTTACCAGCGACCAGCTGGAGTATGAACTTCCAGCTCCCGTTCCAGAAAACAGAGCAATGGAAGCCGCAATACAGCAATATGCTTTCTGTCCGGATATGGACCAGAACTGTAACGGCATAGGCAGTCTTGCCGACACATTGCGTCAATCCAGAATATGGTATTTCTGGTGGGATTAACCGATTCGTTCCACTGTCAAAAACATTTCAATATGAACCAAGTATTTCAACAAGACATAAATACAAAGGAGCTGCAGCCCGGAGGGTCTTTACTTATAAACCTTCTGTTCAAGAAACCAGTTGAATTGCCAGACTCACAGATGGTGGCTAATGTATGCCGGAAGCATTTCGGCAATATAGAATGCCACGAAAGCAATGACAAGTCTGTCTTCATCACTGCTCTGGATTACATGGTGGAATTCAAGGAAACCGAGAATGATTTACCAATGACCAATTAACTTATTACATATGCCATTGAACTTGACAGAAGAACAGATATTGCAGCTCGCTCCCGACGACTCGTCTGCAAAGGCAGGTAAAGGACTTGCGACCTTGAGCAAATGGGTACTGAGGGAATGCAGCGGACGTGCCGTTTGGGGGCATTGCCAGGGAAGCGGAAAGAATCCATACCAAACGGTGATAGACTTGAATGACATTGCGTTCAAATGCTCCTGTCCGAGCCGAAAATTCCCGTGCAAGCACGGGCTTGGCTTGCTGTTGCTATACGCCCGCCAACCAGACCAATTCACGCAGGCGGAAGAACCAGAATGGGTGACAGCATGGCTTGCCAAAAGAACGGAGAAGGCAGAAAAGAAGGAGCAGAAAGCAAAAAGCGAAACCCTGGTGGATGAAGCGGCTCAGACCAAGAGGCAGGAGAAGCGGCACCAGAAGGTACTGGGAGGCATATCCGATCTTGAGGTATGGATGAAGGACTTGGTGCGCAACGGATTTCTGAATGTTCCGGAACGTGCCTATACCCTGTTTGACAACATGACCCGGAGGATGGTGGATGCCCAGGCTCCGGGACTTGCGGGGAAACTGAGAGCCATGGAAGATATAGACTTCGATTCGGAAAGCTGGAAATCCGACCTGATAGAAAGCATGGGCAGACTGTATCTGCTTATACAGAGCTACAGAAACATGGACAGCCTTCCTGAAGAATGGAAGGACGAGATACGGACTCAGATCGGATATCCCCAGTCCAAGGACAAGGTGCTTGCCGGAGAACCGGTGCCGGACAGCTGGCTCGTACTTCACAAACAATCGCGCAAAATCAACGATATCAATACCGACATCTACTGGTTTTACGGAAAGAGAAGCGGACTTTTCGCCAGATACCTGAGTTTTACCGTTGCCGGAACTTTCTCTACAGAGAACTGGATTCCGGGCAGTGTCTACGAAGGCAGACTATGTTTTTACAAGGGTATCGGGACATGCCGCCGCGCGTTGTTCAGAGAATCCGTACTGCAGGAAGAAGGCTTTGTGCCGGAGTGCTGCACGGATCTGAAACAGGCGGCTGCGGCATACCGGCAAGCCATTATTACGAATCCTTTTTCGGAGGACATTCCTCTGCTTGTAAATAACGTGACAGCAGTCCGGAACGGGAAAGACTACACGCTGCTGGACAATGGCGGCAATGCCGTTCCGGTGAAGATGCCCGAAGAAAGCTACATCGATATCCTCGCCGTTTCTGGCGGCAATCCGTTCGCATCGCTGGTCCTTGTAAGCGGAGATGTATGGGAATTGAAATCTATCTGGTACAACAAAGAATATCATACTTGGAGAGATGAACGTAACTGAACTTATCATACAGACTGCATTGCTCGGGACAGCCAGCCGTGAATTTGCTCCCGGCAGCTTTCCGGAGTCTCTCCAGACTCTGGTGGAGAGAATTCGTGAAAAATCCGAAGATACGGAAGCGTTTCTTTACATGACAGCCGCATCCGCCTTCACCTACAGGCGTGCCGGATGGGAACCGGCCGGAGCGGAAGGTATAGTCCCTGTGGAACCAGCCCCAGAAGAAGATTTGCCGTATTTCGACAGAGACCGGAGCCAACTCTTTTCCAGACTCCACGGCACACGCTATATGCTGGCCTACGCCTACCACATGGCACTAGGGTCGGGAAAAATAATTTCTCCCGAATACCTCCAGCCGCTTATCCGGCGTGCCTATGACTGCAACAACCCCTTGCGGTTTGAAGAACGCAGGCTGCTGAAAGGTCTTGTTGGAAACAGAGGCTTATGGCTGATCAGACAGATGGGCCTTGCCGGAGATGAAACTGATAAAACAGACTCCTGGGATACGGCTATCCACAGCGAACGTAAGGAAATGCTTGCCAGATTCAGGCAGCAGGATCCTGCTGCAGCTCTTGAACTGCTACGGAAAGACTGGAAGAGCGAACCTGCCAACCAGCGTAACGAACTGCTTGAAGGCCTCCGGACAAACATCAGTAAGGCAGACGAACCCTTCATACAGTGGGTGTTGGAGTCGGACCGTAGTACCACCGTCAGGGAGACGGCACGGAAGCTTCTGTGCATGATCCCCGATTCGGCAATGGTGAAACGTTGCTGCGAACTCTTGCGGGGACATATCAGACACAACATGCTTACCGGATGGTCATACGATGAAATCGGATACACCGAGGAAATGAAGGCCATGGGACTGTCCGAGGTAAGCTCCAACAAGAAAGAGAGCGATTCCGAATTCATCCTGAGACAGCTCGCCGAACGGGTGCCTCTGAGTTTCTGGTGTGAGGTATATTGCTGCGGAAAAGAAGAAGCGGCGAGAAAATTCGCCAAACATCCCCCATTCAGGAAGTTTATGGAGCTAGAGGACCCTATACTCAACTTTTCGGACGGGCTGTGGGCTTTCCATACCCTGAAGGAAGACCCTTCCTATATGCGCAAGCCGGAACTTGTGGCTATGCTCACCACCTCCCAACGGGAGGAAATCAGCTGGCCGGAAACAGTCCGGAATTTCGGATTCATACCCGACTCATGGTACGGCAACGACTACGAGGCATGGGGACCGAAATTCTCTTCCAACGTACTGTCATGGATTCTGGAACATGAATACGTTTATTATGCTGCAGACATGGCGGAGAGACTTGCCATGCATATCCCATCGCATCTTCGGAATCTTATAGAGGTCAAGGCAGCTTCTTCGGTAGAGGTTTCGCCGTCCATGAACGAGTTCTGCTCGAAGATGCTGGAATTCATGGATCTTAAATCTGAAACAGACACTTTGTTAAATGAAAAATAAATATTGATATTCATATGAGCACTTTACTGAGACAACATGCCGAGCAACAGTTCGCAGAAGAACTTCATGAACTAAAAAAGAACGAAACCAACCCAATTCCCGAAAACTGGGAGATGTCACCCCAATCCGTAGTCACCTACCTGATGGGCGGGACACTGAAGAACGGTTTCGAGGTTTCACCGAAATACATAGGCAACCGCCGCCTGATGGAGATTGCCGTGGCCACACTTATAACCGACCGGGCGCTGCTTCTGTACGGTCTTCCCGGTACGGCCAAGAGCTGGGTCAGCGAGCACATGGCGGCAGCCATATCCGGTGATTCGACACTGATAGTACAGGGTACCGCAGGAACGGGAGAAGAAGCCATCCGCTACGGCTGGAACTATGCCCGTCTTCTCGCCGAGGGACCGAGTGAAGGAGCCCTAGTGCAGACTCCCGTTATGAAGGCGATGCAGGAAGGCAAGATCGGTCGCATCGAGGAGCTTACTCGTATCGGTTCAGACGTACAGGATACGCTCATCACCATCCTTTCAGAGAAAACCCTCCCTATACCAGAGCTGAACAAGGAAGTACAGGCTATCAGAGGTTTCAACATAATAGCCACAGCTAACAATAGGGATAAGGGGGTGAATGACCTTTCAAGTGCGCTGAAGCGCCGTTTCAACACGGTCATCCTCCCGTTGCCCGACACTCTTGAGGAAGAAGTTGACATTGTACGCCGCCGCGTGGAGAGCTTCGAGAAAGTGATGCAACTACCAGCAGAGAAACCAGCTCTTGATGAAATACGCCGTGTAGTCACCATTTTCCGTGAATTGCGCCAGGGAGCTACCAATGATGGAAAAACAAAGCTAAAGAGCCCAAGCGGCACACTTAGTACAGCAGAAGCTATATCCGTAGTGAACAACGGTCTTGCCATGGCAGGTTATTTTGGTGATGGTCAGATTCATGCAGAGGATCTCGTTTCAGGTATCCTCGGTGCTGTGGTGAAAGACCCTGTGCAGGACAAAGTGGTATGGCAGGAATACATGGAAACTGTAGTTAAGAACCGTGAAGGCTGGAAAGATATTTACAGGGCTTCAAGAGATATGATTTGATTGACATTTTTTTAATGTATCAAGTAATATGACAAACATTCATCTATTAGGAATACGTCATCACGGGCCGGGCTCCTGCCGGAACATTCTACGGGAACTTGAATGTATCCGCCCCGACCTCATACTGCTTGAGGGACCGGCAGAAGCAGAAGCTCTCATGCCATACGTCTCCGACGGGCAGATGAAGCCTCCGGTAGCCCTGCTTGGTTATCAGCCCGATGCACCACAGAATGCCGTATTCTATCCGTTTGCAGACTTCTCACCGGAATGGCAGACTTTACTCTATGCCCTCCGGGAGAATGTCACTTTACGCTTCTTTGATCTCCCACTCTCCCATTCGCTTGCCTTCGAAACGGAAAAGAAGGGTAGCATCAATTCGCTTAGTGAGAATGAAGAAGCTATTGAACACCCAGGCGACCCGTTTGACCTGTTGGCAGAAGCAGCCGGCTACCCCGACGGTGAATCTTGGTGGAACATGAACATTGAACAGCGCAGAAATAACAGTAGTATATTCGAGGCAGTCAAGGAAGCTGTGACCGCCCTTAGGGAAGCCCTACCGGAACATACTTCCCGCAGGGACCTTGTCCGTGAAGCGTGGATGCGCCGCATGATACGGGCGGTCCAAAAGGAGCCTTTCGAACGCATAGTCGTAGTCTGCGGGGCATGGCATGTACCGGCACTGGAAAACATGCCGAGAGTGAAGGACGACAATGAACTGCTGAAAGGTCTTCCGAAGGTGAAGGCAGAATGTACATGGATTCCGTGGACATATGACAGGCTCACCTTCCGCAGTGGTTACGGAGCCGGCATAGACTCTCCTGGATGGTACCATTACCTGTGGCATCATCCAGAGGATGACGGCACTTACTGGGTCAGCCGTATAGCGGACCTTTTGAGGAAAAAAGAGATGGACATCTCGGTGGCCCACGTAATTGAGACAGTCCGTCTTGCGCAGACAACAGCCGCGTTGCGGGGATTGCCCGCCCCGACGCTTGAGGAATATAATGAGGCGGTGACTACTGTAATGGGCTTCGGAGACGACATACTGCTACAGCTCGTCAGGGAATCGCTCATTGTAGGTAACCGTCTGGGAAAAGTGCCGGAAGCAGTACCCAAAGTACCTCTCTTGATTGATGTGGAACGGCTACAAAAACGCCTACGTGTTCCTTTCACGGCGGAAATAAAGGAAATGACACTTGACCTGCGTAAGGATAGCGACCTGGAACGAAGTCTGTTCTTCCATCGCCTGACCTTACTTGACATAGACTGGCCCAAGCCGGAAACTGCAAGCGGTAAGGGTACATTCAAGGAAAAATGGAGTCTTTACCATAAGCCGGAACAGATTGTATGCATCATAGAACGGGCAGTCTGGGGCAACACCGTGGAGGAAGCCGTACAGAAGTACGTCTCCGACCGCATGACCGGAATCACCAGTATCCCCGAACTGACGGGACTTCTCGACCTAGTCATCCCAGCCAACCTTCCGGAGCTTGTTGAGGCGATGACTATCCGGCTAGACCGTTTGTCGGCGGCATCCACAGATATTGTGGAGATGATGGAAGCGGTTCCCGATCTGGTGAACATCGTCCGTTACGGCGATGTCCGCAATCTGGATTTCAGTAAGGTTGGCTATATGCTCCGTGCCATGGTGGCACGTATCCTTGCAGGAGGTCTGCTTGTCTGCATTAACATCGATGAGGAGGCAGCCGGAGAACTGCTTGAACACCTGTCGGCTACCAACTATGCAGTTTCCACGCTTGATGACGAAGAACTAAACAGCATGTGGTATGGGTTCGTACATCAAATCCGCAATTCATCAGGAGCACATCCGCTGCTCTCCGGATATGCTACACGCATACTTTACGACAAGGGCAAAATATCGCGTGAAGAGATGCGTGACACATTGAGCTTCTATTCATCAGTGGGCAACGCACCTTCCGACATTGCATACTGGTTCGAGGGATTCCTGCGTGCATCAGGTTCGATACTGCTGCTGGATGACAATCTGTGGCAGCTCGTGAACGGTTGGATCTGCAGTCTGAGCTATGCGAACTTCATCGAACTGTTGCCGGTGATAAGACGTACATTCAGCAGTTTCACTACAATCGAGCGCCGCAAGCTCGGTGAGAAGGCCAAAGGATTCGAATTGAACGGAACCGATACAGGAATCGCCTCCGGGGAATATTCCTGCAATGACGGGGAGGCATCCAAAGTGATACCCCTGCTCGGAAGACTTCTTGGAATCAGATAAAAAGGAACAGAACATGGAAACAGAATATTTGAAAAGATGGCGCATGGCTCTCGGCGGAAACGCCGCTGACGGTACAGGTGTAATGCTAACAGTAGAGGAACAGCGCCTTGACAGTTCGCTTGAAGCCGTCTATGACAGTGATCGTCGCGGCGGACTCGGTTCATCGGCACCGAAGGTAAGCCGCTGGCTTAGTGATATCAGGGAGTTTTTCCCGCAGACCGTTGTGCAAGTCATCCAAAGGGATGCCATCAAACGTCTGCATATCGATTCGCTGCTAACAGAGAAGGAGATGCTGGCAACAGTTGTCCCTGACGTGCATCTCGTTGCCACACTGATGTCTCTCAGCAAAGCTATTCCAGAGAAGAACAAGGACATGGCCCGTCAGGTTGTACGTAAGGTCGTGGATGATCTGCTTCGGAAACTCTCCTCCCCTACCCAGCAAGCTGTCACCGGTGCTTTAAACCGTTCAGCAAGAAAGCGTAATCCACGTTACAACGAGATAGACTGGAAAACAACCATCATAAAGAATCTGAAGAACTACCAGCCGCAGTACAAGACCGTTATTCCGGAAGTCAGGATAGGCTATGGCAGAAAATGCAAGGCTCTGAAGGACATCATTCTCTGTCTCGACCAGAGTGGTTCGATGGGAACCTCAGTTGTCTATTCCGGCATCTTTGGTTCAGTACTGGCCTCACTACCATCTGTGAGTACGCGCATGGTAGTATTCGACACTTCGGTCGTTGACCTTACAGATGACCTGCAGGATCCTGTTGACCTGCTGTTCGGTGTCCAGCTCGGCGGAGGAACCGACATTGCCAGAGCTTTGACCTACTGTCAGGGTGTGATCACGCGGCCGCAGGATACTGTGCTGGTACTGGTGACCGACCTATATGAAGGTGGCGACGAAAAGGAGATGCGCAAGCGTTTCGCTTCTATTGTGGCAAGTGGCGTACAGCTGATTGTGCTTCCGGCACTAAACGATGACGGAGCGCCCTGCTACGACAAGCGTAATGCTGAGTATCTCGCCAGTCTGGGTGTTCCCACGTTTGCTTGTACGCCTGACAAATTCCCCGACCTGATGGCTGCGGCATTGAGCAAACAGGATATCGGGATGTGGGTATCAAAAAATATCAAAGAAAAATAATTTTTCAGGAAAGTAGTTTATCTGTTATGAACCGGCAAAACAAAGAATCAAGCGATACAATGGAAATAAGGGTTTACCAAAGTCTTTGGAAAAACTTATTGTTAGGAATATGCAGTCTGCTTTTTGCCACAATGGGCATCTATATTATAGCAGATGACAATTGCAGGATTGTAACTAAAATTATTGGAGGCTGGTTAGGCTCTATATTTTTTGGTGTTGGAGGATTATCAATATGCATAATGTCTCTCTATAATTATTTGAGGCGCATTCCATATTTAGTTATATACAAAGACAGGATTGAGATTTATGTACAAATTAAAGCCTCATATAATACGATATATTTCAAAGATGTACAGAAATTTCATCTGGTAACAATTGGTTCTTCAAAGCAAATTGCTATTGATTACCATTCCACATATATCATTAAACAAATGGAATCTCATACAACATCTAATTTTAAAAAAAAGATAATGAGATTTAATCTCTATCAGACAGGAGCCATTGAGTTTATTTTAGCTTCAAACTTGTCAATGAAACGGAATGATATTTTACGCATATTGAATGAACATATAAGTATGACTTAATAATAACAAAATATACGGAGTTCAAGAAAAAGGAAATAACAGACAGAATCAGACTATTGGGTGGCAACGTGGCAAACATGAAAGGAGATTCCTTGAAAGAAGATCTCTGTGGCATTACATTCGATACGGCTCTATTTCTTAAACCGGTGGACACACCCTGGCTGGCTGCCGAAGATACTGAGCCGATCGAAGGTTTGGGAGATTGGGTGGATGAGCATATGAAGTTGTTCAATTCTGACAAGGAGTCATTCTATAAGAAGATGACAGATAGCTTCTTCACCTTGGATGAAGAAGCTCGCCGCCAATTATTTTGGGTTGCCAGACCATTTACACCATTTCAAAAAGGGACACCGGATTTTGAAGAATGGAATGATTGGTTTACGGATGATGCAGAGCTGGACGAAATCATCAAGTATTCAAATTGTGCCACTCCGGATTTTGTAGAGCTGCTTTATACGGACAGTTATCCCAATTACTATTTCATCTGTTTGTCAGATAACGACCCGGATAATCCTGTCGTCTGGAGTACGGATCATGAGGAATTTTTCACGGAAGTAAACAATGAAGGACGACTGAAGGATTTCCTTGACAAGTTCATGACTAAGGAGGAATTCCTGAAATTGGTGAAAAGTAAACTTGAAGAGTGAATTCTATACGCTTCGACTTTACAGAACTTGTTAGTAATGAATTAAAATGCGATGCTGTATTGATAATACGTTATAAAATGTCAGAACAGGAAAAAGATCTGTTGAACAAGTGTTTAACTGAAATCTTTTCTTGTATATGAGAAAAGGTTGGTAACATGTGGATTAATCTCCCTTAAAGGTCGGTTAGCCACCAAACACTATCAGCTTAATAATAAGCATTAAACTATGAGATTCTTAAAAATTATGGGAATATTTACTTCTATCTTAAGTTTAGGAAAAATAATACTTCCGGACACCCTGGCATCGCAAGCCTATGACAGCTACCGATTGAAATACCGGGTATATATACATCGCTTATATCCTGTTTGCCTTCTTGGGTTATCCACTGCGCTACAAACCTATAAAGAAAATATTGGCTGTCTTTGCGATGTCTGGATTTATCATGAAATAAATTTCATTGTTCAGGGATATGCAAAGAAACTCAATACAGAATCCCATCAAATTGTGAACGATACCAATAAAGAGATAGAAGAAATAAGGGAAAACAGAAAACAGGATATGAATGGAATATCAAAAGTATTCATATCGGATAACTAAGGTAATGGCACAAAAAAAGGAGACCTTAAAAGATCTCCTTAATTTTATAACTTGAACCAATTCCTTGATTAAGCTTCTGCAACTTTAACAGAAACGAAAGAACGGTTTTCTTTACCTCTGCGGAAAGTTACTACACCATCAACCAAAGCATACAAAGTATGATCTTTACCCATACCTACGTTTTCACCTGGATGATGAACTGTACCTCTCTGACGAACGATGATATTACCAGCCTTAGCTACTTCACCACCGAACAACTTAACACCTAATCGTTTGCTTTCTGATTCACGGCCGTTCTTAGAACTACCAACACCTTTCTTATGTGCCATTTTCTTTTACTCCTTTTTTAAATGTTAAGCAATAACTTCTTTAACTACTACTTCTGTGAACTGCTGACGGTGACCGTTCAATTTACGATAACCTTTTCTTCTCTTTTTGTGGAAGATCAACACCTTCTCACCTTTTACCAAGTGAGAACGTACTTCACATACTACTTTCGCACCTTCTACTACAGGAGCACCTACTTTAACTTCACCGTTGTTGTCAACCAACAAAACCTTGTCGAATTCTACAACTGCACCGTTTTCAGCGTTCTGAATGTGGTGAACGAATAATCTTTTGCCTTGTTCAGCTTTGAACTGTTGTCCGTTAATTTCTACAACTACGTACATCTGTCTTATAATATTTAAACAGTTAGGTCCCGAGGGTGGATACATTCTTTGCATCGCTTTTCTACCCTCTGCGGAAAAATCGTGTGCAAAGGTATCAATTTCACTTTAATAAAACAAATTACCATAAGATTTTTTTTGTTTTTTATGGTACATCCCTATATATTAAGATACGAGTAACGGAACAACTATCAAAAAAGGACTAGCAGCTTCTGCTTCATTTTTTCTGCGCAGAGATTGAAAAAATTATCCGAAGAAATTTTTTGCAGGTCCGAACCCACGTTTTAATATATACGGCCCCACGCTAAAATATATACGGACCGAAATTGGTGTAAGTTCGGATGGTTGCGGAGAATTAATTAGACTCCTGCAAGCAAGGTTCTCGTTTGTCCCGGAATCAGATGTATTTATGACAAAATGTCAAACTATCATTCTGTCATTCCAACCCTTATGAGAATCCGATATTTCGGGACAAAATGCAGGAAACGGAAATCGTTGGCACTCTCGCGGAGTTAAGGAAATACAAAGTGGCAGGAATAACGGGAATTTGCTTTCTTAAAAGAAATTTCATTGCGATGGTTTCAGAAAACAGAGTAAAAAATGTAAGAAACACGGAGAAGATGCCTGACAAAATAACACTTAAAAAACGAACGTGGATTTTGAGCGTTTTGGTGAAAAAATACGGTTTTCAGGGTTGATTTTCCATGTTGACAGGCACATTTGGAAGACAAATACGGTGTGTTAAAAAAATGATTGCAATGATTTGGAAAAATGATTGTGAAGAGTCAGGTAAATGATTGCAATGACATGGATAAACGATCGCAATGATTTCCCGAAATCATTGCAATGATTTTCCGGAATGATAAAAATCACATGTCCAGATTTGAGTTTTTGTTTGGTTTTGCGCAAATCACAGGTTAGCAAAAACAAGCAATATCCGGCAAAAGGTTATTAATTGGCTTGTTTTTATGGAATTTTGATATGGTAAAACAACCTATTAAAGCTACATTCCGACAAGTATTTTTAGTGTTGTCCGCTGTAAAAATTTTGATTCAATTGGTGGTAATACCGAACTGACACAGGTTAAAATGTTCTTTTCTCTATTTGAATCCAAGGTATTTATGATGGATAAAGTGGCAGTATCATTGTTGTCAACCCATAAATTGTTGTTTATTAAGCTTAAAAACACAAAGCAATTCAGTTATTACCAACTTTTAAGGGAACTTTCCTATCCCGAACTCACGTATTAGTTCCTTTTCTTTTCCTGTTTTATAATTTTGAAAAAATAATTTTTTTTTCTTTTTGTTGTAACAAACACACACACTCTACGTCTATAAAAGAAAAACGAAGAATCAAATAAATATGAAAAAGACATTAATCACATTATGCATTGCGGCTAGCTTAGGCGCGCACGCTCAGCATATAAAAATTAAGGGAACAATCCTTGATGAAAAGAAACAACCTATTGAATTTGTAAATATTTCGCTGGGAGACGAAAACTCAAAATTAATAACAGGAACAACTTCCGGCAGCAATGGAGCTTTTGAAATCAGCGGATTGAAATCCGGGAATTATAAACTGACAATTTCCAGCGTCGGCTACAAAACGGAAGAGCTGTGGCTTAACGGAACTACTGATTCCCGAAATCTCGGCAGCATCCAACTCATGGAAGACGCTCTTTCACTGGACGGAGTAACAGTCACCGCCTCAGCTCAACGAAGCGAAGTAGACAGAAAAATCGTGTATCCTTCCGAACGACAGACCAAGGCTTCGGCAAACGGAGTGGAATTGCTGCAACAAATGATGCTGCCACGCGTACAGGTTGACCCGGTGAACAATACTATAAAGATTCCCGGCGACGGTGAAGTGCAGATGAGAATCAACGGTGTGAAAGTGTCCGTCCAGGAAATACATGCTTTACGTCCCGATGAAATCATACGAATCGAATATCACGACAATCCGGGATTGAGATACGGAAACGCAGAAATCGTACTTGACTACATCGTACGTCGTCCGGAAACCGGCGGTAATTTCGGTATCGACATAATGCAATCACCTCATGTTGGTTGGGGAAATTATCAGGGTAATATTAAAATCAACCATAAGAAATCCGAATTCTCGGCAAACTATTGGGGCGGTCCACGTGATTTCTACGGAAGCTACAGAGATAACTTCGAGGATTTCAACCTTGGAAACGGATATGAACTGCACAGATATGAGAAAGGTGTTCCTTCACACTGGAAACTGATGCAGCAGTGGTTCAACGTTGCCTACAATTTGCAGGACAACAACAAATACCAGCTCAATATTGCACTTAATTATTCAGGCAACAAAAGTCCAATTGCACGATATAAAGGTGTATTGGTAAACAGACTGAACGAAGAGGATTATGTAGATATGCTCGACGAAACCAAATCGCATTATCATAATCCTTCGCTAGATATTTATTATCAAAGGAATCTGAAGAAAGAGCAGACTTTGATATTCAACGTGGTTGGTACATATAATAAATCTTTCTCCGACCGTCTGTATGTAGAAAGCAAAGGAGACGACAAACTGACCGACATACAAAACATTGTTTACGGTAACAAATATTCCATCATCGGAGAAGGAATATATGAAAAGAAACTTGCCAACGGCAAAAGAATCGGTGCAGGAATCAGACATACACAGTCTTTCTCGAACAACGACTACATCAACGGTCATAATTACAACACCAAGATGCAGCAAGGAAGCACATATGTATATGGCGAGTTCCGTGGCAAGATGAACAAGCTCGACTATATTCTCGGTGTTGGTGGCACTCGCTCGTTCTATCGTCAGGAAGGAAGCACGGATACATATCAGTATTACACATTCAATCCTAAGCTAACGCTCAAATATACTTTTACGGACAGAAGTTATTTGCGCCTTCGTTCGTCAATAAACAATGAGATGCCATCGCTGGGAAATCTCAGCGCCATTGACCAGGTGATAGATTCATTGCAGATTCAACGGGGAAATCCTTATCTGGAATCATATCTTAATTACACAGAGATTCTGGATGCTGAATGGTCAAAAGGTATTTTCTATGCTTACATGAACTTTACATATAATTATAAGCCTAATGCAATAATGGACGAGAAATATGTGGAAGGTAATAAAATCATACAGACATGGGACAACCAGAAAAGCTGGCACCGCATCGCCCCAATGATGCAGCTGCGCGTCGGTCCTGTTGCCAATATTCTGCAATTCTCCCTTAGTGGCGGATTGAATCACTTCATCAGCAACGGCAATAATTACAACCATAGATATTCAAACTGGTGGCTCGACGGAAGCGTTTCTGCAATGTGGAAAAACTTTACTTTCGTATATCAGATAATGACAAATCAGAACTGGTTCAGCGGCGAAACTTTGAAAGGTGGCGAGAATGCTCAAATAATAATGCTCAATTACAAATGGAAAGACTTCAGATTTGGCGCAGGAATGGTAAACCCATTCACCAACGATTATAAAATCGAATCAGAGAACTGGAACCAATATGCCTCAAGCAAAAAACGCCAGTATTTCAAGGAAAGCGCCCAAATGGGATTTATCACTATTAGTTATAATTTCTCATTTGGAAGAAGCTACAAGTCCGGCGACAAGAAACTGAACAATAAGGATTCTGATTCAGGAGTTATGCAGACTGGCAAATAAAAGATTTAGTTAAGTTTCGCTAGTTGCCCAAATTAAGAGTTAACAAGGCTTCAGAAACAAGTTAACAAGGTCAAAACACCTGTAACTTTACAAGTTATTATCTAAAAAATTCTTGTTAACTTGTCTTCTTGTCAACTTGTTATCTGAATGTTGAGCTTGCGGAACTTGAGAAGATTTAGTTTGCCACATTTTTTATTCCTGTTGAAAAAGTTTTTTCATAATATATGGAAATAAAATTTCACAATATATGAAAATATATTTCCATACGGATGAAAAAACTTTTTCAGCTTTATAAAAAACGCTGAAAATGTAAACAAAAGAATACCAATATATTAACCAGACCAGTTTTATATAGCAAACTTAAAAGCCCTTTATTTTAATTCTATTCGGACAAATTTATGGGAGTTTTATATAAATTTGCCTTCAGTGTATAAACCATTAATCTTATTTCAAAACGATGAAGTACATACCTATAACAATTTTCTCCATTCTTGCAGCGATGCCGTTGGCTTTTGCCCAGAATTCTGCAAGTTGTGGAACACAACAGGACTTGTCTGGTTTTGATTGTGTTACTCTTCTGGACAGCACGGCTGTCAATGTTCAGGAAACCGGTTCCGGTTCTTTCAGTGTTCACAAGAAATTCAAGGTTCAGACCGAAGCCGGCGCAGTTAAAAATCATATAATAAAGTATGACTACGACCCGCTGACGGCTTTTGCCGAATTCCGCTATGCAACAATTTTCCGTGCCAGCGGTGATGTTCTGAACATCGACGTTACACAGGCAAAAGACTATACTGCTCCGGCACGTGCCATATATTGGGGCGCACGCCAGATTATGCTTGACCTCGGACGTTTGATGCCTGGCGACGTAGTAGAATATGAAATTGCTAAGAAAGGATTTACTTATGCCTTGCTGGCTTCGGAAGATGATGAATCACGATTCATCCCTCCTATGCGTGGTCAGTTCTATGATATTGTTCCTTTCTGGAGTTCCGACCCGACTGTGCGCAAAGTTTATCAGGTGTCAATTCCGATGAGCAAGGAAATGCAGTTCCAGTTCTATCAGGGCAGCTGCACATCATCAATGAGATATAAGGACGGAAAGAAGTGCTACACATTTGCAATGGACAATATGATGCCTTTCAAGCGTGAGGCTAATATGGTGGACTTCTTTGATGCTGCCCCAAAACTTATGATGTCATCCACTCCGAAATGGCAGGACAAATCTTTGTGGTTCAACAAAGTGAACGAGGACTACGGAAGCTTTGCACCTCTTCCTGAAGCACAGAAGAAAGTGGATGAACTTATCAAAGGAAAGAAAACTGAAATGGAGAAAATAGCCGTTCTCACTCACTGGGTGGCAGATAATATCCGTTATTCAGGTATAAGTATGGGCAAAGGCGAAGGCTACACTTTGCACAACACAAAAATGAATTATACTGACCGCTGCGGTGTTTGTAAGGATATTGCCGGAACTCTTATCTCCTTCCTTCGCATGGCAGGTTTTGAGGCTTATCCGGCTATGACTATGGCAGGAAGCCGTGTGGAATCAATTCCGGCAGACCATTTCAATCACTGCGTTGCAGTAGTGAAACTTTCAAACGGAACTTATATGCCGCTCGACCCGACTTGGGTTCCTTTCTGCCGTGAATTGTGGAGCAGCGCCGAACAGCAGCAGAATTATTTGCCGGGCGTTCCTGAAGGCTCAGATCTATGCATCACTCCAGTGTCTGCACCGGAAAATCATTATGTGCGCATCAAGGCAAACAATAAACTTTCTGCAGACGGAACTCTCTCCGGTTCATTCACAATCAAAGCTGAAGGACAGTCAGACAGCAATATCCGCCGAATCTTCACTACAGGCTGGCAAAGCGAATGGACAAGAACAATGGAAAAACAGCTTCTTGCCGTATCGCCTAATGCAAAATTAATCAGTGTGGACTGGGGAAAGAATCCTAAAGACTATCAGGCTGCTCCGATAAGTATCACATTCAAATATGAAATACCGGGCTATGCTCTTTGCGGAGATAATGAGATGATTCTGAAACCAATGGTTATGAATAATCTGTATAACCAGGTTAAAAGTTATCTAAGAATAGACACAAGTCTGGAAGACAGAAAGTATGGTTTCAAAGACGGCTGCTCAAGACTTGTTGAACTTGACGAAACAATACAGCTTCCCAAAGGCTACACTCTTGCAAGCGACGAAAAATCAGACTCAATGGAAAGTAATGCCGCCGACTTCGAAGGTTCTCTGAAAGCTGAAAACGGAAATATCGTTCTGCACCAGAAGCTGGCTTTGAAGAAAAGAGTTTATGAAGCATCCGACTGGAAAGGATTCCGCACAGCCGTGAATGCTCACAAGGCTTATGGAGATTATGTGATAATTAAAAAATAACAACCTGACAAAGCAAATATCATGATGATTAAAATATCAAATAAAATAATGATGTTGTTCGGCCTGCTGCTTTTGGCAACTGCCACCTTCGCAGCTTCCGAAGCCGAATATAAGAAACTGGTAAAGTCTTGGACTCTCAATCCGGACGGAAGCCAGGAATTCAACTATAAAATGGAGCTTGCCATATATACTCATACAGCTATGAACAGCACATATGGCGAAAGTTTCATAGTTTATAATCCGGACTATCAGACACTGACGATCAACGAATCTTACACTAAGCAGAAAGACGGAAACATCGTAAAAACTCCGGACAATGCTTTTGTGGAAGTTTTGCCACGCAACGCGGCAAACGCTCCTGCTTACAACCAGCTGAAGGAAATGGTTGTGGTTCACACAGGATTGGAACTTGGAGCAACAATTTATCTGGATTATACTATCAAAACTAAGGCAAGTTATTTGCCTCAGATTGATATAAATGAGGATTTGCAGCAATCATCACCGGTGAAAAGCTGCGAGATTTCAATCTCTATTCCTGAAAGCAAAACTTTGAGCTATAAGATTGCAAACAGAAAAGAGAAAGCGTCTCAGTCAAGTTCAAACGGACAGAAAGTGTATAAATGGAGATTCAGCAATATTCCTGCTGCTTCACGTATGATTGACTCTTATCATATGGACAGACAGTGCATTGCTGCCAATACATATCCTTCGTCAAAGGAAATGGTTGAAACAATTTATTCACAGTTTGAGCAGAAAAAAACAATGCCGCTGGTTACAATGGCTGAAGCTATAACTGAAAAGGCTGCAAACGACAAAGACAAAGTTGTTGCCATATATCAGTATATAAAAGGTAACTATGAGATGATTCCTCTGTCAATCAACGAAACAGGATATAAAATCAGACCGGCTGAAGAAGTGATCAACTCTGCATACGGAACTCCTGCTGAATTGGCGAACATAATGCAAGGTTTGTTGAGAGCTGCTAATATAAAGGCAAATACATTAGCTTGCTTTCCTGATAAATCCGCAGAAGGCTATGGACTGAACAAATCTATAATATTCGTAGAAACTGAAGCAAACGGAAACAAATATATCCTGGCAACAGACGATGCTACAACTGCAGCATTGAAAACTTTCCGTCAATATTACAGTGCTTTGAATCTTGAAAACGGAACAATCTCAGAAGCTAAACCGATGAAATTGGATTTGACTTTCGACGCAAATATTTCAGCAGACAAAGACGGTAAATTCAATGCGAATATCAAAGCTTCTGTTCCTGAATATTATCTTGATATTGAAGGTAAGAAAATCAAGTCTTTTGCAGGAAATGATATCAAGTCATGCAAAACAAACGGAGATTTGGCTGAAATGGAATATTCAAAGAATATCAGTACTGAAAAAGCAGGAAACTACATTATTCTTTCTCTTCCTGACTGCGGAACTGGAAACTATCTGTCAATGCTCGCTCTGCAAGGAGGAAAAAGCAACAGACTTATCACTTTGCCGGGTGTGATTAACGAATCATACTCATATTCTGTTTCTTCTCCCGCAAATGCAACAGTCAGTTCAAAATCTGCAAATAAGGAAATAACAAACAGTGTTGGTTCAGTAAAAATCAATATTAAGGCTGAAAACGGAAAGGTGAATGTTTCACGCAGCATAACAATTTCCAATCCTAAGATTGAAGCAAAAGATTATCCTAAATTCACAGAATTAATCCGTGCATGGGAAAATCAGAACTATAACAGTGTTATTTTTGAGGTTAAATAATAAGGATTATTATTAACCATATTGAGTAGGAGGAGAACGAAACCGTTTTCTTCCTACTTTCGTTTTCCGACCTCTCACACCACCACGCATGCGGTTCCGCACGTGGCGGTTCTTTATTTAGGATACCATTTGAGATACTCGTCATAGAGAGTTGGATAGCCGGCAATTCTCAGTCGTTCATTAGTAATAGAACTGTGTGTTATCCAACTGTCAGCAATACGCCAGTAACCCTGTCGACTATAACCCCATTCACGGGCTTTCCTTTTAGGGATTCCACATCGAATCAGATTTGATATTCTCGTCTTAGGGTTTTTCCAAGATTTCCATATGCACATTCGTATGCGACGTCGTAACCATTCGTCTGTTTCAAGGAGAAGACGTTTCATATTGGCAAGATGATAATAACCAACCCAGCCTCTTATATACTCCCTAAGTTTTTGTTTTCTACGTTCATAACCCATTCCGTTGCTACGGCCTGTCAGTTCTTTCAGACGGGACTTCATCCTGGCTTTGGATTTGGGGTGGACGCATAATTCAAATTTTCCTTTGGAGTTATAAAAGGAATAACCTAAATATTTTACCCCTTTGACATAGGAGACTGTTGTCTTTTCCTTGTTTACTCTCAGATGAAGTTTACCCTCTATAAATCGGGTAATGGATTCCTTGGTTTGTTTCGCCGCACTTTTACTTCGGCAGAATATCATTGAATCATCGGCATACCGAACAAAGAGATGACCTCTTCGGGGTAGTTCCTTGTCGAGTTCATTAAGCATGATATTACTTAACAGGGGACTTAAAGGACCACCTTGAGGAGTGCCTTCGTTGCTCGTCTCAAAAATACCATGATTCAGGATTCCGCTGCGGAGATATTTGTGTATAAGACTAACCACTCTTCCATCCTTTATTGTACGGCTCAGTATTTCTATCAGACGACTGTGACATACTGTATCGAAGAATCGCTCGAGGTCAAGGTCTACTACATATTTGTAGCCTGAGTTGACGATGTCTTTCGCCCTGCGTAATGCAGCATGACAACCACGTCTCGGACGGAAACCGAAACTGTTCCGAATAAACTGAACTTCGTAGATGGGGGGCAGTACTTGGTTGATGGCTTGCTGTATCAGTCGGTCTACAACGGTCGGTATTCCTAGCTGTCGCATCTTGCCGTTATCCTTAGGAATTTCCACTCTAAGGACAGGATTGGGACGGTAGCTGCCGTCAAGCAAAGAGCGTATCAAGCTTTTCTTGTTGGTGAGGAGCCATGGGAGAAGTTCGTCACATGACATCTTGTCGATACCGCCACACCCTTTGTTTCTGATTACAGTCCTATAAGCCTTATTCAGATTTTCGGGTGAAAGAATAGCTTCCAGAAGATGCTCTCTGTCAAATGGTACTTCCACGACATTGTCTTCAACCATCCATATGCAGGTCTGCGCTCCCACATACCATTCAGATTCCGTCTTAGCTCTCTGAGGGCAGCCTAAAACTTCAGTTCCAGTTTTGTGCATTCTCTCCAACATACGGTAGTTTTCAATTATTATCGTTTAAATAAAGTTCTGTCCTTCACAAACTTATCGACACGTTTGCTACTATGACATCTGCTGACTTCTCACGGCAAGCTTTACTCCGCTGATTTCGTTTTTTTTTTTCAACTATTCTCATGCGTCCGTGAGACCTCCTCGGATAAGGGTATTAACTTTCAATCTTATGTCTGCCTCATTTACATTAACCGTTTCCGAATAGCTATAGGGCTTTGGTTTAGCTTGCAACCTTACCCACGGTTTTATGCCTTATATGAGGTTTCTGTTCGTCAGACCAGATGTTTGCCGCCAGCTTCTTTCAGATTACACCTCGCAGTGGACACCCTTGCCATTGGCTGTATGATTCCCGCTATTAGGGCTCATTAGGGACTTGCACCCGTTAGCTAATACTCATGCCGAGCATACAAACAAAAGCCGGATTCTGATTTATTCAGAATCCGGCTTATAAAACAAATTTGAATTATAATGAAATTTCTTTCAATCAACTATATTATTTGTTCATTTCTGCTTCGATAGCTTCGAATTTATCACCCATATTCAAGTTGTAATAGATGCCACGCAAAGCAGTCATTACATCTCTAGCTTCAGGGTTGATCTGGTGAGCTTTTTCGAAGTAAGGCATTGCCTGTTCAAACAAAGCTTTAGCTTTAGACAATTCTTCCTGATATTTCTGCTGATCGTTGATGCTGTTAGCTTCAGCCTGCTTGTTTACAGCCTGGTTGTAGTAAACACGACCCAAGTTTGACAAAATATCAGCACTTTCCGGCTCCAAGTCCAAAGCTTTCTTGAAATATTCTTCTGCTTTAGCTGCATCTTTAACACCTGTTTCGTAAACACGACCCATTACGTCATACAACTGGGCGTTGTTTGGTTCTTTAGAAATAGCTGTATTCAAATATTCGATAGCCTGATCATTTCTGTTTGAATAGATATAGTTGTTGATTAAGCTCAACAAATAATACTTTTCATCAGGGAATTTTTCCATACCTTCTTTCAAAGTCTTTTCCAAATTCACTGAATCTTTTGCCTGTTCGTATTCGTAGCACAAATACTGATAAACATCATTTGCACGGAAATCAGTTCCTTTTGCACGCTCCAAAGCAGCAATAGCCAAAGGACGGTTGTTCAACTGAGTTGCAGCAACTGCAGCATAGAACTGAACTGTCATGAAGTTAGAGTCTCTTTCTGCAACTTTTTCACCCTGGAACATTGGAAGGTCAGAAATCTGCAAATACTGCTGGAAGAAATCATAAGCCTTCTGATAATCTTTCTGGTCGAAATAGTAAGCACCACCATTGATATAATATACGTGGTTAGTACTCAAAATATCTTTGATTTTCTTTGTGAATTTAGGTTTTACTTTACCTTTTTCATTTGGAAGCTGATCCAATTCATATGATTTCAAAAAATAAGGCAATGTGCTACCCAAAGCATTATACATTACCTGCTCATCAGGCTGCTGACCTAAAATCTGTTTTGTTCTTTCATTACTGAACTGCTGGTCTTCAATGAAACCTGCTGCATACCAAGTTTCAGCCATGTCTTTTGTTTCAGGATTTTCCATAGCACCTTTGATCAAAGTTCTTGCTTCGTCAAAATTTGGTGCAGTACCTTTTACGATTGACTGAGCTTCCTTAACTGCTTTTTTCTGAGCAAATGAAGCTGAAGCTACAAGGCACAAAGCTACTGTAAATAAAATTCTTTTCATTGTAATAATAATTTAATTAATACTATATTGATTATTCTTTTTGTTTAAACTTCCTGATTATCTTCCGAATCAACATCCGGTTGCTGATCTGACACGGTGTCATTTGCAACTGCATCAGAATACGGTTCAGCGACAGTTTCACCCGAAGCCTTCTCTCCTTTTTCTATTGCTGTTTCTTCTTCTGTATCAGACATCACTTTACAAACTGATGCGATCTCGTCATTTCGTTTTTCAAGATTGATAAGGCGGACACCTTGCGTTGCACGACCAATTACACTCAAGTCGGACACATTCATACGGATTGTGATACCAGATTTATTGATAATCATTAAGTCGTTTTCATCTGTCACATTCATCAACGCCACCAATTTACCAGTTTTTTCGGTAATATTAATAGTCTTGACACCTTTTCCTCCACGATTCGTTATTCTATAATCCTCAATATTGGTACGTTTTCCATATCCTTGTTCAGAAACGACCAACACTGTTTCTTTTTCTTTATCTTTCACACAAATCATGCCCACAACTTCGTCGTTAGGATCTTCATCCAATGTCATACCGCGCACACCAGCTGCCGTACGTCCCATTTCGCGCACTGCGCTTTCGTGGAAGCGGATTGCACGACCATTGCGGTTGGCAATCAGAACTTCGTTGTTGCCGTTTGTCATACAAACCTGAATCAAACCGTCGTCTTCTCTCAAAGTAATTGCGTTCACACCATTCTGACGAGGACGAGAATAAGCTTCAAGCAATGTTTTCTTTATTACACCTCTCTTAGTACAGAACAACAGATAATGTGAGTTAATGAACTCTGTATCCGTAGTAAGTTTCTTGACGCGGATAAAAGCCTGAATCTTATCATCAGCATCAATATTAAGAAGATTCTGGATAGCACGACCTTTGGCATTCTTCGCTCCTTCCGGAATTTCATAAACCTTCAACCAGTAGCACTTACCTTTGGCTGTGAAAAAGAGCAAAGTTGCGTGCATTGATGCAGGATAAATATATTCCACGAAGTCTTCGTCTCTGGTTTCTGAACCCTTGGCTCCTACACCACCGCGAGCCTGAGCACGGAATTCGCTCAACGGCGTACGCTTGATATATCCCATATGAGAGATTGTAATAATCATCTCATCATCGGCATAGAAATCTTCCGGATTCAATTCCTCAGACGCATATATAATGTCAGTCTTACGTTCATCACCATATTTGTCCTTGATTTCCTGAAGCTCATCCTTGATAACTTTCATACAAAGATCATTGTTTTCCAGAATTTCTGTCAAATATGCGATAGTCTTTTCTATTTCTTCATATTCAGCACGAATCTTATCCTGCTCAAGACCTGTAAGCTGGCTCAAACGCATATCTACGATTGCTGTAGCCTGCTTGTCCGACAAAGCAAAGCGATTCATCAAGCTGCTGATAGCTTCGTTTCTGTTCTTTGAAGATTTGATGATTGCGATAACTTCATCAATATTATCCAAAGCAATCAGATAACCTTCAAGGATATGGGCACGTTCCTGAGCTTTAGCCAAATCGAAACGTGTACGGCGGATAACCACATCATGGCGGTGATCAACAAATGCTTTGATCAAATCCTTCAAGTTCAACTGACGTGGGCGACCATTCACAAGTGCGATATTGTTCACGCTGAAAGACGACTGCAAAGCTGTCATCTTATACAACTTGTTCAACACTACGCTTGAGTTTGCATCACGCTTCACATCAACAACGATACGCAAACCGCCACGGCTTGAAGACTCATCGCTGATATTTGAAATTCCTTCAAGGCGTTTTTCGTTCACAAGGTCTGCAATGTTTTTAATCAAATCAGACTTGATAACCTGGTATGGAATTTCTGTGATAACAATTTTCTCGTGATTAGCATCCTGTTCAATTTCGGCTTTTCCTCGAAGCACAATTCTGCCACGACCAGTTTCAAAAGCCTCTTTCACACCGGCATAACCATAGATTGTTGCGCCAGTTGGGAAATCAGGAGCCTTCACATACTGCATAAGACCAGCCACATCAATATCTCCACGGGCATCAATATAAGCCATTGAAGCATCAAGTACCTCGCTCATATTGTGAGGAGGCATATTTGTTGCCATACCAACAGCAATACCAGAAGCACCGTTCACCAGCAAGTTTGGTATTCTTGTCGGCAACACTGTCGGCTCCTTCAACGTATCGTCAAAGTTCAACTGAAAATCAACTGTGTCTTTATCTATATCGCGAAGCATTTCTTCTGCCAGCTTACTCAAGCGGGCCTCTGTATAACGCATCGCTGCCGGGCTGTCATTATCCATCGAACCGAAGTTTCCCTGTCCGTCCACCAATGTGTAGCGCATCGACCATGACTGCGCCATACGAACCATGGCATAATAAACTGAAGAGTCACCATGAGGATGATACTTTCCTAAAACTTCACCAACAATTCTTGCAGATTTCTTATAAGGTTTATTGGATGTATTACCCAGCTCATTCATTCCAAACAAAATACGGCGATGAACCGGCTTGAATCCATCCCTAACATCCGGAAGGGCACGCGACACTATGACAGACATTGAATAATCAATGTATGCCGACTTCATTTCCTCCTCGATGTTAATCTTAATAATTCTGTCTTGATCAACCATTTAGTTTTATATTTATTACACTCAACAATCTTTCCTACGAAAAATTGCACTAAGGTAAGGTTTTTCCGTCTAATACGAAAATAAATAAAGTTTTTTTAATTCCGACGCAGAAAACCCTATGTTATGCCGTCAAATTTATCCTTTTTTCGTCAAATATTCTGATAAAATCGTCCACTTTTTCATTTAATCCAGTAAATCAGCAATTTACATTTTCAACATATTTTTCAGACTTGAAAAAATATTTTCATCCGGATGAAAAACTTTTTTCACAATATATGAAAATGTTTTTTCATAATATATGGAATTTTATTTCCAAACAATTCCGACAAAATTGGAATTACTATACTTCAAGAATTAATTCAATATATATTTATAGTTTTTTGAAATGATTGGCATGAATTTTGATAATAGTTCAATATAGTTTATTACTTTTGCAAATTCCGACAGAATGTCATAACACTGACATATCTGAAGGCTTTATATACATTATATAATATATAAACATGACCAATAATTATTCAGACCGTTTGAGAGATGTCATAGAATATAGCAGAGAAGAAGCCGGCCGCCTTCAAAACAGCTATATCGGGCCGGAGCATTTGCTTTTGGGCATTCTCCGCGACGGTATGGGCAGAGCTATCGATGCCCTGCATCATTTGAATGCGGACTTATCCGCCATAAAGAAAGAAGTTGAGGATGAAATTAGAAACGAGCTTGACAGCAATGTTCAAACTTTTGAAATAATTGTCAGCAAAATAAGTGAGAAAATATTAAGGATGAGCATTCTGGAAGCTAAATTGCTACAGAATGAGCTTGTTGATTCTGAACATTTATTATTAGCAATCATGAAAGAAGGAGAAAATATTGCAGCCAGAATTTTACAGAACAATAATGTGAAATATAAGCCTATATACGATTTCCTTACCGGAGCAGCCAATGAAGCTGAAGAGGAAGTGGAAAAGCTTGGCAGCATAAGCGATGGCTTTACTGAGGACGAAGATGATGATGAAGACGATGTGATGCCTCATAAGGACAATTCACGTCAGTCGTCGGGCAATGCCTCTTCGTCACAATCAAAGCCAACATCAAACGACACTCCTGTTCTGGACAATTTCGGAACGGACATGACTCGTGCTGCTGCTGAAAACAGACTAGCCCCAATTGTGGGCAGAGAAAAAGAAATCGAACGCCTGGCGCAAATCCTGAGCCGCCGCAAGAAGAACAATCCTGTGCTTATCGGTGAGCCTGGTGTTGGTAAGTCTGCAATCGTTGAAGGTCTGGCACTTAGAATTATACAGAAGAAAGTATCACGCGTGTTGTTCGACAAGCGAGTGATAAGCCTCGACATGGCTTCAATCGTTGCCGGAACAAAATACCGCGGACAGTTCGAGGAAAGAATAAAGGCAATCCTTAACGAATTGTCGAAGAATCCGAATATCATCCTGTTCATCGACGAAATTCACACAATAGTCGGTGCTGGTTCTGCTTCAGGTTCAATGGACGCAGCCAATATGCTCAAGCCGGCTTTAGCTCGTGGCGAAATCCAGTGCATCGGAGCAACTACTCTCGATGAATACCGCAAGAACATCGAGAAAGACGGAGCTTTGGAACGCCGATTCCAGAAAGTAATCGTTGATCCGACAACTGCCGAAGAAACTCTTCAGATTCTGAACAACATCAAGGAACGCTATGAAGAGCATCACAACGTAGTTTACACGCCGGAAGCATTGAAGGCTTGTGTGAAACTTACTGAAAGATATATCAGTGACCGCAACTTTCCGGACAAGGCAATCGATGCCCTCGACGAAGCCGGTTCGCGCGTGCATATCTCAAACATCGTTGTTCCGAAGAATATCGAAGACCTTGAGGCTATGATTGAAGCTGCAAAGAATGAGAAACTTGCCGCAGTGAAATCACAGAATTTCGAACTTGCTGCAAGCTTCCGCGACAAAGAAAGACAGTTGCAACTCGAACTCGAAAAAGCAAAAGCAAAATGGGAAGAAGAACTGCAGGAACACAAGGAAACTGTTGACGAAGACAAAGTGGCAGAAGTTATCGCTATGATGTCCGGCGTGCCTGTTCAGAGAATTGCCAAGGCTGAGAATGCCAGACTTCTGGAAATGGCTGATGTGTTGAAAGAGAAAGTTATCGGCCAGGACGATGCTGTGCAGAAAATAGTAAAGGCAATTCAGCGAAACCGTGTTGGTCTGAAAGACCCGAACAAGCCAATCGGAACATTCATGTTCCTTGGTCCGACAGGTGTCGGAAAGACTCACCTGGCAAAGAAGCTTGCCGAATTCCTTTTTGACTCGGCTGATGCTCTTGTAAGAATCGATATGAGTGAATATCTTGAGAAATTTGCCGTATCAAGACTTATCGGTGCGCCTCCGGGATATGTAGGATATGAAGAAGGCGGACAGCTCACAGAGAAAGTACGCAGAAAACCTTATTCTGTAGTACTGCTTGATGAGATTGAGAAAGCTCATCCGGACGTGTTCAATCTTCTTCTTCAGGTTCTTGATGAAGGACGACTGACTGACAGCCTAGGCAGAAGAATCGACTTCAAGAACACTATTCTGATTATGACATCAAATATCGGAACCCGCCAGTTGAAGGACTTCGGCCGTGGAGTTGGTTTCAGCAACAATATCAATGGCGATGTGGACAAGGATTTCTCACGCAGCGTAATTCAGAAAGCTCTTAACAAGGCATTTGCTCCTGAGTTCCTGAACCGTATCGACGATATTATCATGTTCGACCAGCTTGACAAGAAAGCTATCTGCAAGATTATCGATATTGAATTGCGTGGTTTGTTCAAACGTGTGAGCGACCTTGGCTTCTCTCTTGAACTTACTGACGAAGCTAAAGATTTCATTGCCGAGAAAGGATATGACGTTCAATTCGGCGCAAGACCGCTTAAACGTGCTATACAGAAATATCTCGAAGACGAAATAGCAGAGCTTATCATCCGAGCTTCTGTTGGCGAAGGCGACAAGCTGATTGTCGATTATGACAAGGAAGAGAAGAAAATTGTCACTACTGTGAAGAAATAAATATCAATACATAATAAGAATGTATCAAATGCCGGGACACTGAGAAAGCAGAAATAAAATGGCAAAGGAAACTTGTCTGACTGCGAACTCTGTGTCTCGGCGTTTTATAACATTCTCAACCTTTAACAAGCAAAACAAGAATTAGTCTTATAAAACCTCTTAATTTTTTATTACCCTGAAAATGAAAAGAACAAGCAAAATTGTCCTTTTAGCAACTTTTGTGCTTACCTCACTGGGTGTAGCAAAAGCGTTTGCCCAGAAAGTAAACCAGCCGGACAGTGTCGAGATACGGCTACGTTCGCTTTACACTAAACGTGAAGTTATGATTCCAATGCGCGACGGAGTATCTCTCTATACGGCAATCTATGAACCAAAGAACAATAAGGAAAAGCATCCTATTCTGATGCACCGCACTCCTTACTCCTGCTCTCCTTATGGCGAAAGTTTCTGCCGCCATCTCCGCTCTTCACTGAAGAATTATGTTGACAACAATTATATTCTGGTGTTCCAGGATGTTCGCGGTCGCCACAAGAGTGAAGGCGAATTTGTTCAGGTGCGTCCTCTCAACAAGAACAAGAAAAGCAAGAAAGACACCGACGAAGGAACTGACACCTACGACACTATCGAATGGCTTATCCGTAACACTAAGAAAAACAACGGAAACGTAGGAACTTGGGGAATCAGCTACGACGGATTCTATGCCACAATGAGTGCTTCTTCTACACATCCGGCATTAAAAGCTGTTTCACCTCAAGGTCCGGTTACAGACTGGTTTCGTGGCGACGACCGCCATCACAATGGTGCTTTCACGCTATTGCAGACTACAAATTTCCTTCCTCGTCTTGAAGGCAGACACATTGGCGTTGGAGTGATGAAAGAAATTGTAAAGAACGATGTCTATACCGATTTCCTTAACATAGGAACATTCAAAGATGTCAACAAGTTGGTCAACGACACAACTCCAACTCTATGGAACATGATTGCCACACATCCAAACTTCGACCAGTTCTGGCAGGAAAGAGATGCACGCCAGTCATGCTATAATCTGAAGCCTGCAATTCTTGTTGTCGGCGGTTTGTTCGACTCTGAAGACTGCTATGGAGCATGGAATACATACAAGGCTATAAAAGAGCAGTCTCCGGAAACTGAACTTTATCTTGCCTTCGGTCCGTGGTGGCACGGAGCATGGACTCGCCGCGATTTCCAGGGATTCGGAAACATATATTTCGGCAACAACACATCAGCATATTATAAAGATGAAATAGAATATCCGTTCTTCAGCTATTATCTGGAAGGAAAAGGAGAAAAGCCTTCAAAGAAAGTCCAGGTATTCTACACCGGAGAAAACAAATGGAAAAGTTATGACGAATGGCCGGTTTCGAACATATCACCTACTCCTTTCTATCTGCACGAAGGCGGAAAACTGTCGGCAGAAAAGCCTGAGAAAAAAGAATCGTACACCGAATATATTTCCGATATGTCGAAACCTGTTCCATACACAGCAAATCCGACAAGATACAGAACTTTGGAATATATGATTGACGACCAAAGATTCGCTTCTGCCCGCCCGGATGTAATCACATTCGTGACAGACACACTTACTGAGCCGCTTACTATCGCCGGCCCGATTGAAGTGGAACTCAAAACAGCAATTGGCGGAACAGACGGAGATTTTATGGTGAAAGTAATTGATGTTTTCCCGGAAAACTTCCGCTATCCTGAAGAAGCAGTGAAATATCTCAACAACAAATCTTATCCGATGAGCGGATATCAGCTGATGGTGAGAGGCGAACTGTTCCGCGGCCGTTATCGCGACAGTTTCGAACATCCGAAAGCTTTCACTCCGGACAGCATCACTTCAGTGAACTACACTCTGTATGATGTAGCCCACACATTCGAGCCGGGGCACAGAGTAATGATTCAGATTCAAAGTTCGTGGTTCCCGATTATAGACAGAAATCCGCAGAAATTCATCAACACTTACGAATGTTCGCTTGACGACTTCATGATGAAAATGCCGGTGAAAATATATCATCAGGACGACGCACCGACAAGAATAATTCTTCCGGTAGTCAACAACTGACATAAATAAATAAGGCACAGAAGAGCAGAGTTAGCCAATTCAACCTCTGCACTTCTGTGCCTTAATTCTTCAAACACAATTTATATCAGCCGAAATGAGGAGGACGTTTCTCCAATTTCTTCTCCACAAATGATTTCATAAATGCCACAGTTTCGTCAATACCAAGCACTGAAGCATCAATCGAGAAATTATATGAAGAAGCCATTCCCCAGATTTTATTTGTGTAATAATTATAATAAGCAGCACGGGATTTATCAATTTTACTGATTTTCTCTTTCGCTTCCTCAACAGTTATGTTAAGTCCTTCAACAAGGCGCTGAATTCTGTTCTCCATCGTATTGTGGATAAAGAAACTTATACATGCTGGATTATCACGCAAAATATAATCAGCACATCTTCCGACCAGAATACAAGATTCTTTTTCAGCAATATTTCTTATCGCGTCACTCTGTATGCGGAAAAGTTCGTCATTCGAAAGAATGTCATTATATGGAGTAAGGATTCCCATATATGAAAAACCCATGCTGAAAGCATACGACATTCCGCTTGAAGCTCTTTCATCAGCTCTGGCAAATACTTCTTCACACAAACCACTTTCTTTCGCTGCAGCAGATAGCAGTTCTTTATCATAATATGCAATGCCTAAAGCTTCTGAAAGTTTCTGTCCTATCTCGCGACCGCCGCTTCCAAACTGGCGGCCAATGGTCAATATTATTCTATCATTGTTCATGATGTTCTATTTTTATTGTTTAAATGTAAAGATAATCGGAAGAATCAAAATATAACAGATTCTTACCTCTTTTTTTATTTGCATAAAATCAATTGGGAAGAATAATTATAGTCATAATATCTACTAAATTCCCAACCTTTTATTTAAATTCAGTATCCTAAAATATATTGTTGCTCAACAGCTTTCACACCATCCGACATCCATTTTGGCATAGGCTCTTTTTTAAGGAAATGATTAAAGAATTGAAGCATCCTTTTCTGGAAATCCACCTGATTTGCCATTTTCAAAGGCCAATGAGGTTCGCCTGTATAATTAAGCATCCAGCAAGGTTTACCAAGTCTTTTCATCGCAACAAAATATTCTATTCCCTGATACCAAGGCACATGTCCATCAGCATCGTTATGCATAATAAGAATAGGAGTTTGCACTTTGTCCATATTGAATAATGGAGAATTATCCCAATACTGGCGAGGCATATTCCAAGGAGTTCCTCCAATTCTGCTCTGTGTATGCTCATACTGGAATGAACGAGCCAGACCTGAGCCCCAACGTATTCCACCATAAGCACTGAACATGTTTACCACTGGAGCACCGGATTCAATGGCAGCAAACAAATTTGTTCTGGTTGCAAGATAAGCCACCTGATATCCTCCCCAGCTATGTCCTTGTGCCGCAATAGCCTTCTCATCAATATAACCTTCAGATATAAGTTTATTTATTCCAGGCATAACGCAGTTATAACAACTCTCACCCGGATAACCATCCTTATATCTCACATCAGGATTGAACACAATATATTCATTACTGTTATACAAACGATAATCCACCGTTGAGCGATGTGGCTGCGGAACACGATATTTATAAAGAGTTTCCGAATTAGTCTCATAGAAATTCACTATCAACGGATATTTCCGTGAAGGATCAAAATCCACCGGTTTATAAATGACTCCTTCTATTTTTCTTCCATCCAAAGAAGTCCAGCTAATCAGCTCTGCTGTTCCCCAACGGAAAGTTTCCTGCTGCTCGCCGCAATTCGTCAACTGCACAGATTTGCGGAATTTCATATCCGAAAGCAAAATATCCGGATAAGTTTCATATGTTTCTTTGGTATAAATCAGCGCATTTGAATCTTTAGCCTTAATTGGAGTAGAAAGCATATAATTGCCTTCCATAATAACATCCGGCTGTTTTGCTCCCGGTTTCAGTCTGTAATAACCATATCCTTTTGAGACGCGATTATATCCTTTGAGCAACAAATCCTCTTTGTCATTAATGCTCCGTTCTTCATCGTCCAACTTTACATAAGAATAAAACACATTTTTCTCACGTCCGTTGTTTGTTATATTCTTTATCTGATGTTCTCCTGTTGGATCTAGCTCCCAAATATCATATCTGTCATAAACCCAAAGAGTACGGTCTTCTTCAGTCCATCCGGCAAGTCCGTATGAAGACGGGTAATCAGGCATATCAAAATCCTCGTCCCAAGCGACGAAAGATGATGGCTCAGTCAATCGGTTAATCTTTCTGCTCTCCAGTTCAGCAGCATACCACGAGCTGTCAGTTTCTGCATACCAATAAGCATATTTTCCTTCCGGTGAAATCCTCATTCTCGCATAATCAGCTTTGCTGAGAAGTTCTTTCTCCCCGGTTTCAACACACACAGTATAATAATCACTGCGAGTGCGTGCTTCCCACATCGAAGAAACCGAATATGGTTCAGAAGTTGAAACCAAAGCATATTTTGCGTCACCTTCATTTCCGACCGTACAATTAGGAACAGATTTGTCGGAAAGCTGAACCATTATTCCGGAGTCAATCAGATACACAGCGCTATAGTTCTTCTTCAAATCCTTTTCCTTGTTGTATTGCTGCACAGTGTATTGAACCGGCTCATCCCAGCTCCACACCTGCACATTCGGTCTGTATTCATCAAGAATTGTAGTATCTTTCTGCAATGGCTCAGGCGAAGTGCCAAAGAACAGACGCTTTCCACTTTCCGAGAACCACAAATCGCTATACCGGCTCACCACCCAATTATCAGGCATTCCTTCCGACGAGCGTGAAACAACTTTTGCAGCTTCCGAATTACCCACAGACAACCACAAATCCATTGCCTTGTATGTAGAATCTTTATCCTCACAATAAAGGAAAGCTATGCGAGAACCTTCTTTATCAAAAGAAACTTTGTCGAACACGCCTTTTCCCTTTTTTACGAGTCTTTGATTTCCCGACTTCAAATCTACACAATACAAACCAGCTTCACTGTCTTCGTTTCCTTTAGTAACATAGTAAAGCGCATTGCCTTCTTCAGCAAAACCGAAGGACGAAACTTTCGGATATGAAAAAGTTTTCTTTCCGTCCAGTGAGCGCATCTGCAAAGTAGAATCTTTTCGTCCTGCCTGATAAGCAACCCAATCAGCAACTTTGCTTACTTCATACTTGCGCAACGAATCTACGAAAAACGATTCCGCTCCAATCTGCATTATTTGCAACTTGTCCATCGGAAGTTTGTCCTTCTTCACCCTTGCCAATTTTGCAGAATCAAGCACAGCTTTTCCTGGAGACAACTGCACAAGAATATAATCTGAAGATGAAGAAAATTGTGATTTAACAACCGGGGAAAAAGTTGCAACTTCTTTTCCGTCTTTACCGTAGAGTTTCAATGTCGCGTCGCCTTCCCAAGGCGCAATACGTGCCGAAACCCAACGCCCGTCATCCGAAATCGAACTAGATGTAATATGTTGCCAGTGAAGCAGATCTTCAACTGTCATCTCTTTATTCTGAGAAAACGAGTTAAGTCCTATTCCCAGGCAAAATGTCAGCAAACACAATGTCCTGTTATTCATATACATTATATATTTATTTCATTTTGCAACAATAATAATAAAAATGAGCTTCACCTGCAATAGTTTTACGCAACTTATTTCCGACCTCTCACCCCACTCCGTATGCAGTTCCACACCTGCCGGTTCTTTATTTAAGTTTGCTGCCAGTTTCCTTCAGACCCCAACTTACGATAGTCCCCTTGCTTTAGGTGGTAAGATTCCCGCCATTAGGACTCATTGGGGATTTACACCCATTGGCTAATACTCATGCCACATATACAGAAAAAGGAACGAGCTGACAGATTGTCAACTTGTTCCTTTTTCTTTTTCACAATTATAAAAATCTGGAACTTTAGTAATTAGATATAATATCATTATACAACCTAAAGTTCCCATAAATTATAAAATTTACCAAGTATATCAACGAAATATTATCAGCATCAAAACAACTCTCTAAGCCATTTCTCCAACTCTCCAGTCCATTGGCGTTTATATATAAAACTATCGTTATATCCCCATCCATGTCCACCAATCGGGTAAATGTGCAATGAAGCCGGAACATTGTTTTTTACCAAAGCAAGGTAATAATTAACACTATTCTCAACAGGAACAACCTTATCATCACTGCTATGCATGATAAATGCCGGCGGTGTCTGCGATGTAACTTGTTTCTCATTGGAATATTTCTCTACAAGTTCATTCGATGGATTCTTTCCCAATAGGTTTTTTCTAGAACCGCCGTGTGTCAAATCTTTGTCCATAGTCACAACCGGGTAAAAAAGGATTTGGAAATCAGGGCGCGTTTCAGAATCAAAATGAGTGGCAGCAGTGCTGGCAAGATGTCCACCTGCTGATGAACCCATGATTCCAATCTTCTCAACACCTAATTCAGATGCTTTCTCTCTCATTATTCTTATAGCCTGCTGAGCATCACTCAATGGAACCTCATTGTTTCCATTTGGCATACGATATACAAGAACAGCATAAGTTATACCCAGACTATTAAACCAATCAGCCATATCATGTCCTTCATGAGCAGTGGCAAGTCCATAATATCCGCCACCGGGACAAGCTATAATCGCCATTCCATTTCCATTTTTTGCCGGATAAATTGTCAGTGTAGGTTCTTCAACATAAAGAGCTCCACCTTCAACTTGCTCAGTCATGTTATTTGTATTTGGACATTTTTCTTTTTCCCATAATTTTATCTCAATCTTATCTTGTGCTGACACAACTGATGAGATAAACAACATACACATAGCAAATACTTTTTTCATAATAATCTAATTAGAGGATAAAGGGACAAGTAACAAGAAAACAAGTTGACAAGAAGAAAATCCCCTTGCCAACTTGCTTATGTAATCTTGTAAAATTTAATTATATACTTTACTTCAATTCCTTAATACGAATATTGCGGAACTTCACAGGAGAACCATGACCAAGGAATCCGATATAGCCTTTCTTGTTAAACAATCCAGGATGCTCCTTGCCATCAGGTGTTCCATTCTTAACGGCATCACGGATATTTCCTTCAACAATTACGACACCATTTACTGTAACTTTGATATTATCTCCATCGCAAATGATTTCTTCCTCATTCCATTCGCCAACCGGTTTGATTGCTTTCTTATGGTTTTCATTAGCTTTGATGATACCATAAATTGAACCATGATGCTGATAAGGAGTAATATCACTGTAAATCTGGTGTTCGCAA
>JAXDRC010000051.1:0-13456 GCA_034091205.1 Parabacteroides sp.
TTGTTTTTCACCATATTAAGATACTAATAAAATTCCACACTTGCAATTTTTTAAAGAAATAATAAACTGATATACAACATTATATCATACTTTTATTTTGTTACGAACTAAAAGAATCTCCACCTAAATTGACGAAGAACCGGAAGTTCCCGGAGAGAAGTTTCACAATCTTTCTATCTCTTTAATAAACAGGAAAATGATGTGATTTAACAACAATATTTAACAGATAGTCCGGTCAGCCATTATTCATGATTTTACGATATGGAATTTATTCGGATAAATTATGGAAAATCAAATGATAAAAAGAATAATGTTAAAAAATATTTTAAATTCACAGGATTTCTTTGGCAATCAGAAATATAAATAAATTGTGAAACTTGTGCTTGGGAACTTCCCTTGTTTGTGAAAAAAACTGCCGATGTTTTTTTGGAAACGTAGGCAGCTTTTTCCGGAAACTTCCCATACTTTTTTACTCCTCTTTTTGTAAATTCTATAAATCATAACAGCTGCGAAACTTAAGATTCTAAAAAATATTATTCAGGAGGTTTCCCATTTGCCTTGTCATTTCGCTGCCCTTACCTTTATATTGATTTATAAGGAAAACAACAGAATATGTTTTTCCTCCTTTATCAATATAACCGGCATAACCTTTTACTCCACTCATACTTCCGCTTTTCAGTTTTGCTTTGCCCTGTAGTTCTGTCCCTTTCATGAAATTACGGACTGAACCGCTTATACCGGCAGTCGGTAATGATTCAACGAAAGTTTTTCCATGTTTTTCGTCTTTATACATTATTGTCAGTAATTCTCCCAAAAAAGCTGTGGTCATCTTGTCTGTTGGGGCCAGACCGCTTCCGTCGTACATTACAAGTTCAGAAACATCCATGCCTTTACTTTTCCAGTACTCTTTTATTATGTTTATACCTTTATTGAATGAAGAAATAACTTCTCCTTTTTGGGCTTTGTAGGAAAGACCGACAGTCTTGATTATAGCATCTGCGTAAAGATTATGGCTGGCATGGTTAGTTACCCGGACTATTTCTGCCAAAGTAGGAGAATAGGTACTTATTATTTCTGTTCTTTTGTTGCTGCTCCATTTCCCTTGTTCTTTCAGAATTCTATAGCACGAAGCAGCTTTGTCTGTAGATATTCCGTTCTTCTTAAGCTCTCTTTCCAGATATTGTGCAATGAAAAGAGCAGGGTCTGGAATATCTCCTTTCAATGTTATTGATTCTTTGTTTGCCGGAACAGCACCATATAAATATCTTTCTTTGCTGAAAGGAGCACCTAAAATATATGTGCTGTCACTTCTGATTTGTGCTGATTCCAGGTAATTATGGAACGTCGTTACAGCTTTTTCAGGATTACAGCTGATTATTTTAGGCTTTGATCCGGGATTTCCTGAACTCAACTGCAATTTGTACATATTGTCGAAAACAGACAAACCGTAGCTTCCGGCTCCGTAATAACTTCCCATATCTTCATAAACCCATTTCAATGACAAACCTTCAGAATCAAATATACTTTCGTCGGCAATAACTGCTCCGGTTATGTTTTTTATCCCTAATTGTTTGATAGCATTTGTCCATTCATGTATAAACTCTTTTGACTCCGGAGCAAAATGCGAAGAGCCTAAAGTCGGATCTCCGCTACCTTTTATATAAATATTACCATGCAGAACACCTTCTTTAATTGTGCCGTCGTAACTTATGGTTGTCTTGTATCTGAAGTCACTGCCAAGAATGCCTAATGCTCCGGCTGTAGTTACAAGCTTCATTAATGAAGCCGGTGTAAGCATAATTTCATTATTAAGTTCACAGATTGTTTTATCCGAATCAATATCATGGATATAACATGAAAAAACCGCTCCTTCGGCAAATGGCTTATCGTTGAAAGTCCTTATAGGACTAAGATTTTGGGCATTTACAATAGCAAGATTGTAATATATAAATAATAGGTATAAAAATTTCTTTATTGTCATCATACTTTGTATATCTTTGTAAAAAACAAAGATAACGAAAGGTGAGAGGAGAGCAAAATAAAAAACTTGTTTTTGATTTTGCTATTCCGAGCCGAATCTTATTTTATTTAAAGATAATGAAAATATAATGGATTCCATGTTTGACAGACCGTTTACTTTTGACCGTGTTGTGCGCATAATGTTCAGCTTGGCCATAATAGCAGGTATAATTTATTTGATAGCAGTTTTAAAAAATGCATTACTCCCATTTTTGATAGCCTGGCTTATGGCATATATGATGCAGCCGTTCGTGAAATTCTTCCAATATAAACTTAAGTTGAAGAATCGTATATTGTCAATAGTGGCAGTACTTTTTTCCTGCCTCCTTATTGCATCACTTTTGGTTGTAATGGTTGTTCCTTCTATTGTTCAAGAGGCAGATAAAACATTGGTTTTACTTACTTCTCATCAACCAGGCGAGAGCCATATACCGTTTATTCCTAAATCATGGATAGATTATCTTGAACAGAATTGGGATATAGTCCAGTTGATGGATTTGGTGAGTAAGGAAAATATTATAAATGCCTTCAAACAGATAGCTCCCAAAATGTGGTATATACTATCCAATACTTTTTCTGTGTTGTTTAGTGTGACAATTGTATTTGTAATATTCCTTTACTTTATATTTATATTGATAGACTACGAACGTATTGCCAGAGGTTGGATGCGTCTTATTCCTGTTCGTTACAGACCTTTTGTGTCAGGTTTGGCCTTTGATGTCGAGCAGAGTATGAACCGTTATTTCCGTGGCCAGTCTTTGATAGCTTTATGCGTAGGAGTTCTGTTGGCAATAGGTTTTAAAATAATAAACTTTCCTTTAGCTGTCACTCTTGGGCTATTTATTGGTTTTCTTAATCTTATACCATATTTGCAGACTATCGGTATTATACCTATGGTTTTGCTTAGTTTGCTTAAGTCTGCCGAGACTGGTGAAAACTTCTGGATAATATTTGGCTTGTCTTTGTTGGTTTTAGGTATCGTCCAGGCAATACAGGATTTATATCTCACTCCTAAGATAATGGGAAAAGCAATGGGGCTTAATCCTGCAATAATATTATTGTCTTTGTCTATTTGGGGAACACTTTTAGGGTTTATTGGTTTGATTGTGGCATTGCCATTGACAACACTTTGTTTGTCTTATTATAAAAGGTTTATTTTGTCCGAAAACATTGATGTTCAGATGGAAACTGATGAGGATAAAATACCCTTACAAGAAAAAAATGAAGTTTTTTCGAAAAAAAATGACTGAAACTATTGCAGGTTCAAAAATAGTTCTTACCTTTGCAGCCGTAATCGAAAAGCGATAACATAATGATGATTCGCTAGCTCAGCAGGTAGAGCACAACACTTTTAATGTTGGGGTCCTGGGTTCGAGCCCCAGGCGGATCACCAAAAGAAAGCCGTTGATAACGTTAAGTTGTCAACGGCTTTTCTTTTTTCTCAATTTAAACACCAATAATATTTTATTCTTTTACGAAAAAAAAGTAATATAATAATTACTATATATCTACTAGACTTTAGTATCTTTACGCTATATCCTGTAATAACAAAGAAATATCCAATTATTAACTTTAAATCCAGTAAATATTATGCGTACTATTTTTCAACTGAGCATTCTTTTTTTTGGCTGTTTTAATGGCTGGTTGTGGAAGAAATGGCAATGACAATACCCAATGGATAGAAAAATGCAGTATCGTCGCTAACCGGACGGTAGTGAACGGTGATACAGTGATAACATGTGATATGTCTGCGGTAAAAGAATCCGTTCGCATACCGTTCAGCATATTCTTTGAGCCTTTGGAAGTCATCAAGCTGGACAATGGCAATGAAGATGCTTTGGTGAGTGAAGCCCACATGATAACCGTGGCAGACAATTATTTGGGAATAAATGTCGCTCACTATCCATATAAACTGTTTACTCGCCAGGGAAAGTTTATATGCCGTGTAGGAAATATCGGGCAAGGTCCAGGCGAATATAATCTGATTTACGACAGCCAGATTGACGAAGCCAACAACCGTATTTATATATTGCCATGGACTACGAAACAAATATTGTCTTATGACTTAAAGGGAAATTACCTTGGAAGCATCCCGCTGCCTTATATGGTTAGAAAAGGAAAGATAAAGGTGGACTATGACAAACAACAGGTTGCAGTGCTCCAACTTGCTTTTATGGGTGAGCCGGTGGCTTGGGTGCAGGACATGGAAGGGAATATCCTATTAGAAAACAAATCCCCGCAGATGGACATGGCACCGGATTATAGCAACGAGATTAGCTTGTTCCAGACAGGTGGTTCCGGTCTGGTATTCTCAATACACCATTATATGCCGACTGCGGATTCATTATATACTTACCGCACGGACAACAACAGACTTATCCCGCTATTTACAACGGATTTTGGCAGCGAAATACCAAGTCATACTTTTAAAGGTTGCGGCAATTACTATCTCACGGATATCTACGGACCCAACACCGACCCGAAGACCATGCATCTGTACACCGCCATGGTGGTAAGGCGGATTATTGTTGACAAGCAGACACTGCGAGGTGCATATTATAAAATGGAAAACCGTGCGCTGGGCGGAATAGCTTTGGAAAGCAAGCGTTGGTTTTTGAATGAATACGGATATACGGTATGCTGGGATCCGGGCGACCTGCTTGACCTCATAGAAGAGCGGTTGGAAGACCCGAAGATACCTAGTGCCGAGCGTGAGTTCCTGAACGTCTGGAAGTCAAAGATTTCGCCGGATGACAATGGCTATGTGATATTGGGAAAGAAAAAAGAATAAATAAATTTCCTGTAGTGATAAACAATCTAATGTTCGAGTTTCAAGCAGAACACAGATAGAAAGCCAATAATATTTTATGTGTTTTACGAATAAAATGTAATAAGATAATAATTATGTATTTACTAAACTTTAGTATATTTACGCTGTATCCTGTGATGATAAGGAAATATCCAATTATTAACTTTAAATCCAGTAAATATTATGCGTACTATTTTTCAACTAAGTATTCTTTTTCTGGCTGTTTTAATGGCTGGTTGTGGAGGAAATGGCGGTGGCAAGGCTGCTTCGGATGTGACATATATTGAAATGAGCGGCATCAAATATCCGGAGATTCCGGATGGGGGGACGGTTAAGATGAGCAAATCCGATTTTCCTAAAGGAAAAATTCTTTCGTATGAGCAAATCCCGATTAAAGGTCTTGAGATAATAAACCGTGAACTTGACCTTCTGATGACGGATAAATATATCATAATAAAACACCTCGAGTTCAGGAAAGGCGCTTATCTGGTTCACGTAGTTTCCAAGAAAGACCATAGGGTGATAGCAGAATTGGCTCCTTTCGGTGAAGGCCCGAATGAGTTTTATGATGTCCGTCTGATTCAGACTGAGGAAAAAGACAAAATATGCTATGTGCTGAATCTGCATAACGAACGTATATATGCTTTGACCGAAAACTTAGAATTGTATCCTTCGGGTAATGTGGTTAATAATCATAATGATAGTATTATAAGATGTTATCATTCAAGAGATTTGTTTATAGGAAAAGATTTGCTTATGACGGAATTTGATTCATCGGAAGGAAAGGGGATTGTTTCCGTAAATCAGAAAGATAGTATAGTTACAGGTCTTATCCCATTTAATTTTACGAAAGGAGCACGTGGATATTTTTATTTAGTAGATTTAGAACATAGCTACCATAAGAGAAAATGTGCTGTTGCGTTCTTGTATTATGATAGGGTCGGTTTTTTCGATTTCAATGGAAAGAATTCGAAATTTATCTGTTATGGAAATGAAAGTCTGAATTCTATTACTTCGCCTGATAACCCAATGTATTATTATGACTGCTTCTCCAACGACAATTATGTCTTTGCTGTATATCGCCCTTCTATGCGGGATACGGAAAAAGACCTGGAAACTTTCCTTGAACAATATGACTGGGACGGCAACCTTATTGCCCGTTATGAATTGCCTGCCGACCGGGGATTCTTCAGTGGCTATGCGACTAATGAAAGTGATAATGTGATATATTTGGTGGATTACGATGAAGACCAGTTCCTTCATAGGGTAACTTTAGAATGGTAACAATGTAGATTCCATTTTTTTATTCAGATATATAGGATATATACAGTTTTAAGATACTTATAGCTGTGGAAATCATTTAATTAAGCATGATGAAGATAGCTGGGGCTATTTGTTTGTGGGAAATATTACCCTGAAGAACTTTGGAATCTTCAGGTAATGTTTCCCTCATTTTTATCTAAATATTTCTTTTTGAAATAATCTTTTCCAAGATCAGAAAGGAAATGATTGTTCTCATTCCATATTCCATCTAAAGCATGATGTGTTTCTACATATCCTATCTCGTATATTTCCCTGGCTTTTTTTAATTCAAAAGTCTTGTATTTTAATACAGAATCTATTTCCAGAATCCAATCACAAAGTTTGATATCTTCAACTACATTCGCTTTAAATACATATTGAAAAGATTTGGCAGCGACATATAGCATGTTTTCTTTATGTTCGTCTATCAGATGAGGATTCACATTTATAGCCATTACTTTTTGACATAAATCTTTTATTGGACTTACAGGCAGGTTTTTGAACAATCCTCCATCAACATATCTTACTCCATCTATTTTTACAGGCTCAAATATTACCGGAAGAGTGCATGATGCCATAATTCTGGGGACAAGCTCTCCTGATGTGAAGTCCACAAACTTTCCGTTGTCAAAATCCGAAGCAATAACATGTAATGGGATTTTTAAGTCTTCAAAATTCTTTACAGGCAGAATATGTTTGAGAAACTTTGCGAATCCGTCATATTTTAGAAAAGCTTTGTTTGGCAATGTGAATTTGAGAAAATCTGTTACCTCGTGTTTCATGAAATGTTCCAACATTTCTTCAGGTGAAATACCTGCTGCATATAATGCGCCAACTACCGCTCCTGCACTTGTTCCTGATATTACATCAGGATAAATACCTCTTTCTTCCATTGCTTTAATTGCCCCAATGTGTGCAAATCCTTTGGCGCCACCCCCGCTGAGGGCAAGTCCTAATTTGTATTTCTTTTCTTTTTGCATATGTTTTTATTTTCTGTTCAGTATATTCATGAATTCATCTCCTGTTATTGTTTCTTTTTCCAATAGGAATTCTGCCAGTTCATCCATCTTTTTACGGTTTGCCTTTATGATTTCTATTGCTTTATTGTAGGCTGTATCGATAATCTCCCGAACTTCTGAGTCTATTTCTGCGGCTGTGGCAGATGAACAGGAAAGAGTTGAGTCACTGCCCAAATAAACGTTGTTTACCGTTTCTAATGCCATCATACCATATTTATTACTCATACCGTATCTTGATACCATTGCTCTTGCAAGACGGGTTGCCTGTTCGATATCGTTTGATGCGCCTGTTGTTATAATATCAAACACGACTTTTTCAGCAGCGCGCCCACCGGTAAATGTCGTAATTCTATTTAGCAGTTCCTGCTTTGATAAAATGTATTGTTCCTGGCTGTCAACCTGCATGGTGTATCCCAAAGCTCCTGATGTGCGTGGTATGATGGTTATCTTATGTACAGGGGCTGAATGTGTCTGCATTGCTGCGACTAAAGCATGTCCTATCTCGTGATATGCGATAATTCTTTTTTCCTTTTCGGATATAACCATACCTTTTTTTTGGGCTCCAGCTATTACTGTTTCAACAGACTCTTCCAAATCGCAAGTGCTTACATGTTTTTTACCGTTTCTTACAGCTCGCAATGCGGCCTCATTTACAATATTGGCAAGTTCTGCGCCGGATGAACCTGCAGTCGCCCTTGCTATCAAGTCCACATCTACATTCTTATGTTTTATATTCTTCATATGTACATTGAGAATAGCTTTTCTCCCTTCCAAGTCCGGAAGGTTCATTATAACCCTGCGATCAAAGCGGCCTGGCCTGAGTAGTGCGCTGTCAAGGCTTTCTGGCCGATTGGTGGCAGCAAGGATAACAACTCCTTTCTGTCCGTCAAAACCATCCATCTCCGTCAGTAACTGGTTCAGGGTTTGTTCTCGTTCATCATTGCCTTCCATAAGGCCGGAATTCCTTTTCTTGCCTATAGCATCTATTTCATCAATAAAAATGATACATGGAGCTTTTTCTTTAGCCTGCATGAAAAGATCCCTAACTTTTGCTGCACCCATGCCGACAAACATCTGTACAAAATTTGATCCGGATATGGCAAAAAACGGAACCTTCGCTTCTCCGGCAACGGCTCTTGCTATCAAGGTTTTTCCTGTACCGGGAGGACCTACTAATAGTGCGCCTTTGGGTAGTTTAGCTCCTATTGATGTATATTTGGCTGGGTTGTGTAGGAAATCAACGATTTCATTTAGAGCTTCTTTCGCTTCTTCCTGGCCTGCCACATCGGCAAATGTCGTTTCTACCTCCGAATCTGCGTAAATCTTTGCGCCACTGTTCCCGAAAGACATGACATTTCCCGATGTAGCACCAAATCTTTTTTGTATCAGGCTACTCATACCCCACCATATAAGGTAAAATACGAGAGCCGGCATAATCCACATTAAGAAAAAGTCTGTAAGAGGGGAGTTTTCTTTCGGTATCTGTTTGTTGAATTTTATTTTACCTGTTTCGTTGCTGCTATGGGCTTTTAGCAATCTTTCTACCAGACTGGGGTCGTTGACCGTGCCAGTCTTGAAATATAATAATTCCCCGTTCTCTTTTGTTATGAAATATATGCAATTTTGATCAATACTTACTTCCTGAACGTTCCCGTTCTCAATGTTTGAAATAAAAGAGCCATAATCTGTTTCAACTATTTTTCTGTTTAGAATATATGGGAATACGAAAGAATTTAATATTAAAACAATCATTATTCCATAAAAAAGCCCATTCCATGAAATGAATTTTATATTTTTCTTTTTCATTGTATATATTATGAGTTTTTATAACGTTTGGGTGATATTCCTGTCAATCGCTTGAAATATTTGCCGAAAAAAGAAGGAGAAGGGAAATTTAACTTGTATGCAATTTCCTGTATAGTATATTGAGTATGTTTTATCATTGTTTTAGCTTCCAGGATAACATATTCGTTAATCCACTCTACAGCTGTTTTTCCGCTGTATTCTTTAACAAGTTTGGAAAGATAGTTTGTTGTTATTCCAATTCTGTCGGCATAATATGATAAATTACGTTCGGTTGAATGGTATTGCGCAAGAAGCTCCATAAAACTTTCAAATATTTCTTCATTCCTTTCTTTTATAAGATGATGTTCTTCTATGTCTGATTGTATTTTAGAAGTAATACAGTTTAGTTTGCAGAATAAGGAATGAATAATACCTTCAATGATTATTTCTTTGTTTTCTTCTTTACTTAGAATTATATCTTCAAGCAGGAGATAATATTTTTCAAGAGCTCTGATGTCGGTATAATCCAATGATACAAATGGTATTCTTTTTGCAAAAAGATATAATTTCATCAGATCTTTCATCTTGATGTTTACTTTCTTGAAAAATTCTGATGAGATAATAATAGGATATATCTTCAGATTATTCATGTTGCTTATCTGAATTATATTTTCCGGAATGTTGAATGCTAGAATACCGGGATGCATTTTGTATTTTTGAAGATTGATTTGTATGTCTGCCTCGCCATTTACACAAAACAAGAGGACAAATGCGTCCAATCGTCTTGGTGTGTCAAAGAGGTTTTCCTTTATCTCAATATTCCCGGAAACTATGATTTCGCCTTCTAATGCGCTCATATCTACCGAAGTATCTTTTAGCTGGTTGAAGGATATTTTTTCAATTGTATTCATAATTCAGACTTGTTTTCGCCAAAAATAGCCATATAGTGGAATTTAATCAATATCCCTGTTTGCCAATTCTTTAAATAGGACATTTTATTCCTGTATAAGACCTCAAATACTTGTTGTAATGATATTCCTTGAAATGTTATTAGTGAATTCATATCCTTGTTTTGGAAGTCAATATAGATTCATTGAATTGCCATATCTGATGATTTTTTTGTAATTTTGCGGCTCATTTACAGCTCGGACCTTCTTTGTCCGGCTATTCTTCCTTGCTTAATCTTAAAAATGCCATTGGAAATATACTGTGTCTTTGGTTTAAATTTATAATTGTATATATACAAACATATGGCGAGCGAAAACTTTACAGAGAAAGAAGTCTTGTTGTTGCGACGTAAATTGGACCTTTTACTTCGTACGGGAAAATTGTTGATGGAAAGTGCGGCTGATACTAACCGTATCGACCGTAATATGAAACGAGTGGCGGCTTTTATGGGAATTCCCGAAGAGAAGTTGCATATTGATATTCGTTGGACAATGATAATGGTCAACGTAAGCGATGAGAAGCACTCTTTCTCAAAATTCCAGAAATGTGAAAAGCACGGAGTTAATATGACAACCATTTCACTTGTCAGTGACCTTTCCTGGAAAGCAATCGAGCAGGATTATTCACTTGACCAGTATGAAGAGGAACTTGAACGGATTGCAAAAAAGCCGAGAAATTATACTCCATATTTTGTGGCAATTTGTGCCGGCTTTGCCTGTGGCGGTTTCTGTAAGCTTTTTGGGAGTGATTGGATTGCGTTTTTCCTTGCTTCAGTGTGTGCATTTGTAGGATTCAGAGTTCGTGCACGTTGTATAGATTTTGGTATTAATCATTATATGAGCATGGCTATTGCCGCATTTGTGGCAACATGTCTTGCATACGCTTCTTCTTTTTCAGGATGGTCTTCTACTCCATATCATCCATTGTTGGCTTGTGCTTTGTTTATTGTTCCTGGTGTTCCTCTTATCAATTTTGTTGATGATATGATTGATAATTTCCTTTTGGTCGGAATAACTCGAGCTGCCAATACGGCAATGATGGTTGGTGCCATGACATTTGGTATAACCTTCGCTCTTCGAGTTCTGGTGATGAATGATATAGAGATTGACCAGAAGTTTTCGGAATTAAGCATGGTTCCTCACGATCCTTATTATGTTTATGCAATAGCTGCAGCAATTGCCGCAATGGGTTTTTCCACAATCTTCAATATTCCTCGTCGTTTGTTGTGGGTTGTAGCCTTAGGAGGAGTTATTGCTGTATGTACCCGAAATTTTGTAAATTTCGAGCTTGGATTTGGTCCTGTAATCGGTTCATTTATGGGAAGTTTCGTGGTGAGTTTGATTGCTGTGAAAGCCGTACATTGGTTTCATGTGCCAAATCACGTATTGACAATACCTTCCGTAATTCCTATGATTCCTGGAGTTCTTATGTATAGATCCGTTTTGGCTTTTATCAATATGCATGGTGTAGTAGGTGAGGTTACAAATGCATTTTCCAATGGTATAAATTCTGCGCTTATTATCTTGTGTATATCTTTAGGTGTTGCTGTCCCAAATATCTTTGCACGTCGATATATTGCAAAAGACAGACAAATGCATTTGCAGGAAATATTGGAAAAACGTCGTCAGAGAGGCAAATTCATAGAATGGTAAAGTCTATTTACTGAAAAGTAAAAGCGCATTATATGTTTTGGATTAAACGAGAAATTTTTATCCTTGATATATAATGTGCTTTTTTTGTATTTTATATTTTGTCGAATATATTAGTTATATCTGAAATTACTTCTAGTTTATCGATTCTGGTATATGTGTTCCATTAATTATTTTGTTTTATCAAAAGTTTAGGATGTTAATCTGAGTTTATAATGAATATATGATAGATTTATGCTTATTATATAGTGATAAGATAGTATTCAAAATATCGATTCACCTAGGTGGGTTAATCAACTCACCTAGGTGAGCCAATCAATCCACCTAGGTGAGCCGATTAACTCACCTGGGTGAGTCAATAAATTTAATACGAAGTTTTCAAGCTGTTATAATAATGAATAGAAGAAATTATTAGGTATATTTTAGTTTAACAATTTTAGTTGACAGAGTAAGTCTTAATTTATATTCAAGGTTGACTCGGTTAGTGTTTATTTATAATATTAGTTGACATTTTTAATGTATTCATAAATGGTCTTCTTGTATCCTCGTTCCCTTGCCAACTTATCTCCTAAAAAAAACTTTCATTTTTATCTTTCTGATACTCAACTATCCTTAAAAATAATTCAAAAAATCTTCCCAAAATATTTTGCGGTTTCAAAAATCCGTTCTACTTTTGCACCCGCAATCGAGAGAGATGCGGTAGTCAACATGATGAAGAGGTGAAGGAAAGAGGTTCTGTCAGAGATAGGTGAGGTTGGTAAATCCAAGCGAAATTCCGAAAGCTGAAGAAAAAATAAAAAAAACTTCCGAAAAGATTTGGAAGTTTAAAATAAAAGTTCTTACCTTTGCAACCGCAATCAAAAATAATGATAGCGAAATAAGTTCTTTGAAAATATTACATATATCAACAAGTAGTACAAGTATTTTGAGAATAAATACCGTCAATACTTGATAAATCGTATATTAACGGAATCTTGAGCATAAGACATAAACAATTTAAAACAACGAAGAGTTTGATCCTGGCTCAGGATGAACGCTAGCGACAGGCTTAACACATGCAAGTCGAGGGGCAGCGGGATGGTTGGCTTGCCAACCATTGCCGGCGACCGGCGCACGGGTGAGTAACGCGTATGCAACTTGCCTATCAGAGGGGGATAGCTCATCGAAAGATGAATTAATACCGCATAAAACAGGGGCTCCGCATGGAGATATTTGTTAAAGATTCATCGCTGATAGATAGGCATGCGTTCCATTAGGCAGTTGGCGGGGTAACGGCCCACCAAACCGACGATGGATAGGGGTTCTGAGAGGAAGGTCCCCCACACTGGTACTGAGACACGGACCAGACTCCTACGGGAGGCAGCAGTGAGGAATATTGGTCAATGGACGGAAGTCTGAACCAGCCAAGTCGCGTGAAGGATGAAGGTTCTATGGATTGTAAACTTCTTTTATAGGGGAATAAAAAATTCCACGTGTGGAATCTTGTATGTACCCTATGAATAAGCATCGGCTAACTCCGTGCCAGCAGCCGCGGTAATACGGAGGATGCGAGCGTTATCCGGATTTATTGGGTTTAAAGGGTGCGTAGGTGGTCTTTTAAGTCAGCGGTGAAAGTTTGTGGCTCAACCATAAAATTGCCATTGAAACTGGGAGACTTGAGTATGTTTGAGGTAGGCGGAATGCGTGGTGTAGCGGTGAAATGCATAGATATCACGCAGAACTCCGATTGCGAAGGCAGCTTGCCAAGCCATAACTGACACTGAAGCACGAAAGCGTGGGTATCAAACAGGATTAGATACCCTGGTAGTCCACGCAGTAAACGATGATTACTAGGAGTTTGCGATATAATGTAAGCTCTACAGCGAAAGCGTTAAGTAATCCACCTGGGGAGTACGCCGGCAACGGTGAAACTCAAAGGAATTGAC
>JAXDRC010000052.1:0-170023 GCA_034091205.1 Parabacteroides sp.
TGGGAATAAAATATTCCATATCATCATGCAAGTCAGTCATACACAATGCTTACATGCTTGAACGATTTATTTGCGTGTCTGGGATTGAACCAAACACGCAATTAATTGACAAACTTTTCAAAGAACTCATTTTATTTACTGCCAGAGCCGTTTAGGCTGGGCTAATTTTTAACGAACTATTGACCCTATATAGGAACATATTAATTTGTTTCATATATATCATCTTTTTTTCTAAAAAAAATTTCTTCTCCATTATTAAACTCACCTTTTAATGTTTCCTTATCAAATACTATCAAACTTGTTAATTCCACCCCATCATACTCCTCATTATTGAAGCTAATATCTGGGAAAGGAAACTTATAATCAATTGAACCTATAAAAAGACTATCTTGCGTATCTACTGTATTTTTTACCTCATAAGCAAACGTCATATCTACACCAGAAAAAGCTATTTTGTAGATATATGTACTATCTTGAGAATATCCTATAAAAACCGTATTAGCCAATGCTAAATCAGGGTCCAAACAAACATATTCAGTTTTCTTACAAGAAGAAAACATCAGGCTAATCATTAAAATAGTAAGAATATAAAAAGACTTCATAAGTTATTACATATAATTTGTTTATTAATTCTCTTGCTAACAATTATGAGATTCTTGATCTTTCCTAATTTATTTTATCTTTAACATAAGTAACTGTTCAATATTAATTTTAATTTAGTTGTATAACTTATGGAGTTAGAAGAGTTAAAGGGAGTAATAGTAGTTAAAGGCCAATAGTATTTGTTTCTGAAATCTATAGGCTTTTAACTTCCTGCGGAGCTTTAACTTCCTGTAACTCCTTATAACTCCCATAAGAGTGAACTCTGATAAACTTCTCTTATAAAAATAATTTTGAACACCTACTTATAGTTATTTAACTGAAAAAGGAATATAAACAGAGAACATCAAATCAGACAAATGCCCCTTTCTTCCTTTATTTCCTGCATCTATATTGAAATCCTTCAATACATTGAAACATCCATACTGGTATGAAAGAGCCAATTCACAATGCTTACTTACCTGATAACCGACTTTTGCCAAAATACCCAAATCAAAAACGGCACGAGGCTGAACATATAAAGTTGGTGCTACACCAAGCCCGCAATAAAACTTATCAGACAAACGGTAATTCCAACCAGCAGTAATCGAAATCGGAAAAACAAATTCCTTCATTGTATTTCCATTTCCTGTATAGTTATTTCCTACTCCTGTTAAACCATAAGGAGAGCGTTTGGTTTGCATACCTTGAAATCCCAAAGACAAATCCACATCAAAGAATGATTTATTTTCCGGCATAAAACGCAAACGATAGCCAATCATTCCATTCCCTTTCAACTGATGATCAAAATAATCATTCTCCGGAGATATTACTGATTTATCCTGCATAGGAAAACCTAAACCGCCTCCAATCAGCATTCCATGTTCTACTTTTTGAGCAAAAACTCCTGAAGAAACCAATAATAATAAAAATAGAATCTTTTTCATATTACAAACATTGCTTTTCGTTATTTTAAATTCAACGACCGCAATATACTTAGAAACTTACTTGAACTCCGCCTTGAACTCCATGAGAAACACACGTGCGTAACCAACTCAAATTATAAGATACGCCAACCGACAGCAACCGGGTAATCTGATAATTATATCCAACCTTTCCCATTAAGCCCCAATCTACATAATTCTCACGTACAGGATTATAATACCTATAACCTTCATAAATATCATCAGACTCTTCATCCTGAGAAGTCAAACCGAAAACCCCATGAAGATAAAGTGTATGTCGTTTGATTTTCAAGAAATCATAACCCAAACCCAAACCGACAAAAGTGTTTATCAGACTACTTTTTCTTACTCCGTCTAAAACTCTACCTGAAGAAGGATCATCAATCAAACATTCTTGCTCACCTTTAAACTTTGCGTTATAAATTGAAGCCACTGTATATAATCTGTTATAGATGTAATATTTAAAATCAACACCTATATCATAACCATTAGCAGGCATAGATAATTTAGCTTCTTCCGGATTTTCATAACCGGCATAAAAATCAATCTTAACTTTTGTTTCCTCCTGAGCATACAGTGTAATTGACAGTAGAAGGAATAGGGACAAAAATAAATGTTTCATTTTAATTCTGCTTTGAAGAAATCCACCATTGCAAACCACCTGTTGCTCTATTATAGTTAGAATCATTAATCTGAGAATTGTTGTTTATCACATTATCTTTGGCAACATAATCATACATTTCACAAATATAGTCATCATGTTCCTCTTTATATAAGAATTTACCTATTAGTTTGACCACATCAAGTCCCGCAGAAATCCAATCAGAAGCAGCTTTTCCTTTTATTCCTGCTGTTTTTACAGACATTGGAGGTGTTTCTCTTACATCTGATTTACCATTATCTTTCTCCAACACATAATACAGGAACTTATCACCAAGCATTGTTGCATCAACCAACATTGGTAATTGTCTATTGAAAACAACTCGAAAGACTTTATCACCTTTCTTCTTACAAAATTCTCCTCGTAGTGGTTCATAGAACGTTCTTGCACCTTCTCCTTCTCTATACTCAGATATAATATGCCCATTCTTATCAGTTGTTGCCATAATTGAATTTGTTTCCAAAAACATATAATACATATCAACTTCCGGTTGTCCTTTTGAAGCCGGTTCAACATCACGCAATCGTTTATATGATTCAAAACGAACACTATGTAACCAATCTCTATTTGAATAACCAGCTCCTCGTGTTGTTGCTATATTCGCTCTCTCAGCCATCATATTTTCTTCCAATGCTGGAGCAATTTTCACATTTTCCACTACATAGTTAAGACCTCTGGTTGATAAATATACTTTATCATCCTTACCTGCTCTGTCTGTTTGTAAATGTGTTCTTTCATTGGTTGCTATAACAAACATACTTTCTTCCGGTTCAAATGAAGGATCATGTTTTGTTATATTACCCATAGCATCAATTATATACATTGGTTCTTTCTCATCATCTCCTGTTGCTGAAAGAACCATAAATTTCACATTATTTGGATCCATTGACTGATTACTTTCATAATAATATACATGCATCAAAGGATCTTTTTGTATCAGATCATTCATGTAATCATCTATTTTTTTCGCATCAAAGGACAAGTTTCGAATCATATTCTTATTCAATTTATTCTGTAAAAGAGAATAAAAAGAGCTTGACACACTCCGTTGTTTTGACTCAAACAACTCTGCACATAAAACATTATTATCACCATCAAATGCTTTTAAGCAATCTTTGACTAACAAACCTTGCATCTGATTATCTCCACTTAGTGCCTGAGACAATAATGACGCCAATTGTAATCGAGAAGCATTCAAATCGTTAACTTCATTCATAACAACACCTGAACGTGTTTTCATCGATTCTGTCTCCAATAAAGATTCATCTTTCTGACAGCTGAATAAAGAAGCTGACAAGACTGTCAACAATAAAATTTTTTTGTTCATAAATTAAATGATTTTAAATTAATATAGTCATACTTAGACTTTTACTTTTTCTCAAATAAACCTTCTGCTTGTTCTCCTGTTTCATTTTCCAAAAGCAACCGGTAACTTCCATCCTGTAAGTTATCAATAGGTATAATATATTCTGTACTATGTGATGAGTCCAGATATTCTTTATAAACACAATTTCCTTCATCATCGAATATTTGCAAATCTAAACACACTTGTTCTTGTGAAAAAGTTAATTGAAGACAATCGTTTTCTTCACATATTTCTAATGAAAATTTGTCAGATTCTAAATCCCAACCAAACAAAATTATTTTCTGAACATCCTCAGCATAACAATTTAAAGATGTCATTAAAATGACCAAGAATAAAATACGTTTCAACATTGCTTTTCGTTATTTTAAATTCAACGACCGCAAAAGTAGAATTAAGGCAACAAAAAAAGATTAAACCGTGTTCACAATTCGTTCACAATTTGTTCACACGGTTTAATCCTTTATAAATCAGCTATAAATCTATCGAAGTTTTCGGCTCCACCTTCCTCCTTAAATATCTTTTTATATAAACGACTTCGTATATTGGAAACAGAAGATTTCGTACATGAAAGCAATTTTGCCATTGCTTTGACCGGTATTTTCAATTTAACCAGCAAACAGGTATGCCATTCCTGTTGAGACATACTTGGGTAAAGAAAACGAAGCTGAGAAATAAAGTTCGGAAAACACTGTTCGATTTCTTTTTCCAGCTCCTGCCATTTTTCGGACGATTCCGGTAAAACATCCCAGTTCTTTTCTAAGGCAAACCATTGGGCAATTTCAGACTTAAGCAGGACTTGTTCCGCCAATGTTTTTTCATCCAGATTTAATTGAATTTTCCGGTTCGACATTTCCAAGGCTTCCATCTGTGCCTGCAACTGTTGGCGTATCTGTTCGTTTCTCGATTCGGCCTGTTGTAACTGTGCTGTCAAATCGTCTATTTGCCGTTGATTCTGCTCCCAAGTAGCCAGACTATTCTGCTCCTGTTCCTTTTTCAGTCGTAACAAACAGGCTTCTCTTTTAGACGCCAGTTTCTTTTGACGTCGATAATACAAATAAAACGAAACCAACAACGATAATAAAATCCAGGATATTAAAATAAACAGATAGATAAACTTCTCGTTCCGGGCATCTTCGAGTTGCAGTCGCCTGTTCTGTTTTTGTATATGATTATAGTTGTATAGCGACCGAACCCGATCAACTGCTTCCGTCTTGGTAATATTGGCAATACTATCTTTCAGCGCCAGACTTTTCCGGGCATAATGATAAGCCTGTTGATAATCTCCTGTTTTTTCCTTTATTTCAGAAAGCAACTGATAAATATCGCAATCATCATAAATATGAGGTTTTAACTGTATCGCTTTCAGAAAACAAGAAACAGCCAAATCATAATGATGATTATAAAGATAAAGCAAACCTTGTGCTTTAAGGACAAGCCTGTCTTTTTCTATTAACTCAGCCGGAAACTGCTTCAACAATTCTTCGGTTCTACTCACTAAACCATACTCGGCACAAACAGATATATATTCATTTAATATATTACCTCGAGCCGTCTCTCCTATCACAGAAGCTATCTCATAAGCCTGCTGATAATAAATTATCAGACTGTCTTTCTCACTCAAACAATCAAAAATACGAGCATTATTTCGATAAGAGTACATAACACCTTCCATATCACCATCAACTAAATAATAAAACTTAGCCTTAGGAATCACTTTTACAGCCTCCGAATAAAGCCCTTGAAAAGCATAAATATAATAAATCTGCTCATAAATACGCCCCAACATATCATATCGTTGCAAACGCTCTCCTATTTCAGCAGCCTTTTGAAAGACAACTAAGGAATTAGGAGAATCGCCCATATTCCGATAAATCCGCCCCAGATAATAATAAGCCATCAACAGTTTTTCGTCCTCACCGTCCTGCTTCTTATAAAAATCGACGACACGAGCCATTAAAGAGTCTGAAACATGGGCCAGTTCCTTTCTTCCTCCAGCCTTTATCTTTAACAACAAATGATACATACGTGTCTCCTCCGGCTCCTGCATAATGGTGGAATCAAGAGAAGCCAAATAAAGACGCGCACTGTCGGGAGATTGTTTCATACAATGGATTGCCTGCTGCATCGCCGGCGGATAAGATGGTTGGTGAGAGCATGATTGGAAAAGTAATACTAATATTAGTATAAGCAAAATATGATATCTCATAGGTTATATTAATTTGTTTTTCAAAGGTGAGCAAAGGTAGTGTAAGATTTTATCACAATGAAACTTTTTTCCACATATTATGAAATACTTTAAAAAAAAAAATCTCCTTACAAAAGACGGATAGTTCTTCTGTAAGGAGATTATATATGTTTAGCAAACTGCTATGAATTCAGAGACAAGGCGGCAAATATCAAATCTTGTCCAAAGAAATGCCTAAAGCTTTGGCAACGCCTTTGCCATAGTTTTCATCAGCTTTCATACAGTTTCTGATATGGCGAATCTTGATTTCTTCAGGAATATCGCCCATTGCTCTCGCCGTATTCTCGAAAAGCACTTGCTGCTGCTCTGGAGACATAAGGCGGAACAAATCGCCCGGCTGTGAATAATAATCCGAGTCATCTTCCCTGAAATCCCACTGATAAGCTGCGCCGTCGAGTTCCAAAGGCGGCTCTTTATATTCTGTCTGGTGCTGCCATTCACCATAGCTGTTAGGTTCGTAGCCGAGAGTCGAACCGTGATTTCCGTCCACTCTCATCTGTCCGTCACGATGATATATATTAAGGAAAGGACACTTGCTGCTATTTACCGGAATCTGATAATGGTTTACACCCAGGCGATAGCGCTGCGCGTCACCATAGGAGAACAATCGTCCCTGAAGCATTCTGTCCGGAGAGAAGCTTATTCCCGGAACAACATTTGCAGGATTAAAAGCAGCCTGCTCAACATCTGCAAAATAGTTTTCCGGATTACGGTTTAGCTCCATAATTCCGACCTCAATCAGAGGATATTGTTTCTGCGACCACACTTTGGTGAGGTCGAAAGGATTGAACGGGCATTTTGCAGCCTCTTCTTCAGTCATAAGCTGAACAAACATTTTCCATCTTGGGAAATCGCCCTTTTCGATGCTTTCATACAAATCTCTCTGATGACTTTCACGGTCCTTTCCTATCAGCGCTTCAGCTTCCTGGTCAGTAAGGTTTTTTATTCCCTGCATAGTGTGCAGATGGAATTTCACCCAAGTACGTTTGCCTTCAGCGTTGATAAAAGAGAATGTATGGCTTCCGTATCCGTGCATATGACGGTAAGAATAAGGAATACCGCGGTCGCTCATTGTTATTGTCACCTGATGCAAAGCTTCAGGAAGAAGAGTCCAGAAATCCCAGTTATTGCGTGCGCTGCGCATATTGGTGCGAGGGTCACGTTTTACGGCATGATTCAAATCCGGGAACTTAAGCGGGTCGCGAAGGAAGAACACCGGAGTGTTGTTTCCCACCAAATCCCAGTTTCCTTCTTCTGTATAGAATTTCATGGCGAAGCCACGGATGTCACGTTCGGCATCGGCTGCGCCACGTTCGCCGGCAACGGTTGAGAAACGCACGAAAACTTCTGTTTCCTTACCAACTTTTGAGAAAATGGCAGCCTTGGTGTATGCAGTGATGTCATTTGTCACAGTAAACTTACCGAAAGCGCCCGAGCCTTTGGCATGCATACGGCGTTCCGGAATAACTTCACGGTCAAAATGAGCCAACTTTTCAAGGAACCAAACATCCTGCAATAACATCGGACCACGACGACCGGCAGTTGCCACATTGTGATTGTCTGAAACGGGTGCACCTGATGCACTTGTTAGTTTATTATTTCCCATATAACTTCATTTTAAAGGTGAAACATTTGTAAATCTATTTAATGCTAATTTATCTTCGTCTGTAAGAAATCCGGTTTTGGATTTCAATTCATAAACAGGAAAAGATTTAGGAATTGACAGAGCCTTTTTCATATTCGAAAACATACTTCCGGTACGAAGCTTGTAAGTAGTAAATAATAATGTACGCTCCGGCGGTATGACTCCTGCTATTTCCTTGCTGAATTCAATCCATTTTGGGTGAGGATGCTGATTGACAACAAACCATCCGCAAGTCCAGCAACCGGAAATCAGGAAATCTACTTCTTTAAGTTTATCCTTGTTGAAATCAGAAACAGCGCTTAAGCTGACACTGAAACCTTGCGACCACAGATACATTGCTATCTCACGAGCGTAAAAAGCTGTTTTCCCTTTATGACTGTAATACAAAACCGCTACTTTCATAATCTTTTTTCCAAAAGTAGGAAGAGGTGCTGCTTCATACATTATTTTAATAACTCATTTTTCCGATAACATCTATAGGTTTTAACGATAAATAGAGCAAAAGCATAGTTACCGACTGTGGAGATTTAAACAGATTACTTAAAAAACTTCAACAAATACGTTGTTTTTCAAAAAATAATAAATTACCTTTGCCCGTCGAATATAAAAACATAAGGATTAAAATGATTGATAAAATAAAAGCGCTACTCCAGGAAGTAGAAAATATAACAGCTGCAAATGCTGAAGAACTGGAAGCTTTGCGTATCAAATACCTCAGCAAAAAAGGGGAAATCTCTATGTTGATGAATGATTTCCGCAACGTACCGGCAGAACAGAAACGTGAAGTTGGTATGTTCATTAACAAACTGAAGGAAACTGCTCAGAACAAAATAAACGAATTGAAAGAGGGTTTTGAAAATGCCCAGACTTCGAACGACGAGATTGACCTGACACGCACTTCTTATCCTATCAACTTAGGAACACGTCATCCTTTGTCATTGGTAAAAAAAGAAATTTGCGATATTTTCGGTCGTTTGGGTTTCAGCATTGCTGAAGGTCCGGAAATCGAAGATGACTGGCATGTGTTCTCTTCTTTGAACTTCGCTGATGACCATCCAGCCCGTGATATGCAGGATACTTTCTTTATCCAGCATCAGCCGGATGTATTGCTTCGTACGCATACTTCGTCTGTTCAGTCAAGAGTTATGGAAAAGCAGGAACCGCCTATCCGTATCATCTGTCCGGGACGAGTATACAGAAATGAAGCTATTTCATATCGCGCGCACTGTTTCTTCCACCAGGTTGAAGCTTTGTATGTAGATAAGAATGTTTCTTTTGCAGATTTGAAACAGGCACTTTTGTTCTTCGCCAAAGAAATGTTTGGCGCTGAAACTAAAATCCGCCTGCGTCCATCATATTTCCCATTTACAGAGCCATCTGCCGAAATGGATATTTCATGTAACCTTTGCGGTGGTAAAGGATGTGCGTTCTGTAAGCATACCGGCTGGGTTGAAATCCTGGGATGTGGTATGGTTGACCCTAATGTTCTTGAAAACTGCGGAATCGACAGCAAAGTTTATTCAGGATATGCATTAGGTATGGGTATCGAACGTATTACAAACCTTAAATATCAAGTAAAAGATTTACGTATGTTCTCAGAGAACGATATACGTTTTCTGAAACAATTTGAATCAGCCAATTAAAATTGCAACCTAAATCATTTTACCACCCCGGACCACTAACCATGGTCCGGGGAAACACACACGTAAAATGAAGATGGTTGCCAGCTTGGCTTGAGAAAACAGAAGAGAAACTGATAGGTTTTTTATTGCAAATAAACCTGTCAGTATTTTTTTTGTTTATTTGCGCCGTTTGTTTATCTTTGGGTAAAATAGAAAAACAAACAAAAAGACGATAATCATGCGCAAACAAGAACGATATAAAGGTATTCTTGAATGGTTTCAGGCAAATGTGCCGACAGCAGAAACCGAATTGCATTATGAAAACCCTTACCAATTGCTTGTTGCTGTAATACTTTCGGCACAATGCACCGACAAACGTGTCAACCAAGTCACTCCTGCCCTTTTCGAGGCTTTTCCCGAACCGGAAGTTCTGGCGGAAAGCACTCCGGAAGTTGTGTTTGAATATATCAGAAGCGTTTCGTATCCCAACAACAAGTCCAAGCATCTTGTAGGAATGGCAAAAATGCTTGTGGAGCAGTTCAACGGTGAAATTCCTTCGGACATAAAAGATTTGCAGAAGCTGCCCGGAGTTGGAAGAAAGACAGCAAATGTAATTGCCTCGGTAATATTTGACAAACCTGCCATGGCTGTGGATACGCATGTTTTCCGTGTTTCGAACAGACTTGGACTGACAAACAACAGCAAAACTCCGCTGGAAACGGAAAAAGAACTGGTAAAGAATATTCCCGAAGAACTTATCCCAATCGCCCATCATTGGCTGATATTGCACGGACGATATATTTGTCTGGCTCGAAAACCAAAGTGTGAAGAATGTGGACTGGTGAAATGGTGCAAATATTTCATGAGTAAAAAAGGATGAAAGAATATGCAAAAGATATCATCATTGTTGTGCTAACCTTAATCATAGCATGCATCTCCGTAAGCTACTTTTTCGGTTTCCTCAAAAAAGAGAAACAAACGGAGAAAGAAGATATTTTTTGCCTTATTCCTGAAGATTATACATCTATACTTTCCGTAAACAAACCGGGACAACTGCGCCACATGGTGCTGGAAAAAGAAAACGGCAACTGCATTTTCCGCAAATATATTCCGGAAGTTTTCATAAAACTGATAATGTATTATGATTTCAAGTATATGTTATTGTCGTTCCACAAAGAAGGTGTTGTCTGTTATATTCAGGCTAACAACGGGAAAAGGAAAGAGATAGAAAAAATTATTTCGGAAAGTTTCCTTCCTTTCTATGCGCCTCAGGAAGAAAAGAAATATGGAATAGATTTCAAATATTATCCTAACGAAGGAAGTTCATTTCTTGGCTGTTATCATCACAATGGTCTATGGATTGCCAGCTTCAGTAAAAAGCTTCTGAATGATGTGGCGCGCCGACAGCTTGCCGGATACAAAGATGAGTCGGCAAATCCTATTTCAACTTCAAGGAAAGAATTCGACAATAAAGCCACGGCAAATTTTATTGTTCCGGCTAACGAATGGCATATGAAACTGGCGAAAGGCGACACTGTCATTTGGGAATATCCGTCTTCTACTATTAATATGGATATTTTTACCAGCGAAGGGAATCTGTGTTCATTCTGCTCTTTTCCTTGCTCTGTGCCTAATGACAGCATATACACTTCGCTTGGAGATTCAATAGCCGGAAAACTAAAACTATATTTTCCGGACATCGAGTTAACTCCTCAAACCACATCTGACAGGAAACAGATATACATTACTTTATGCACTCCGTTGTAAGTTGCAATCCGTCGTATGCAAAACTTACGTTTCCGGGCAATAGTTTTTCTTCTTCGGCATGCAATCCCATACGATGACTTATATGCGTGATGTATGCATGTTTAGGCGCAAGGTTTGATATATGCATAAGCGCAGACTCAAGACCTTGGTGAGAAATATGCCTTTCATCTTTCCTCAGAGCATTTATGACTAAGATATCCAAGTTCTGCAATTTGGAATATTCACTCTCGGGCAAAGTCTTCATATCTGTTATATATGCAAAATTTCCTATGCGGAAGCCGAGAATGGGCAAACGGGCGTGCATAACTCTTATCGGGATAATTTCCAATGAGCCGATATGGAACGGAGATTCGGATATGTTATGCAAAACGAGGTTTGGAACTCCGGGATATTTATTCTCCCTGAATACATATGGAAGACGGATTCGGATAGCCTCGCAAACATTGGCTTCGGCAAATATCGGCATATCCTTGAATCTGCAGAAAGGACGTAAATCGTCCAAGCCGCCGACATGGTCGTAATGTTCATGGGTTAGCAGCACTGCATCAATCGGCTTGCTTATATATTTCTGCGCCTGGATATAAAAATCAGGGCCACAATCTATCATTACGGAAGTGTTTCCTTCCTCAATCAAAACAGACGAGCGAAGGCGTTTGTCTTTTGCGTCATTGCTTTTGCATACGCAGCAGTCACAAAGCAGTTCCGGCACTCCTGTCGAAGTGCCGGTTCCTAGAAATGTTATCTTCATTATACAATGTATTTAACCTCTGGCATCAGTTCTATTCCAAAACGGTCGTTTACGGCAGCGCGGATACTTTCTGCAACCAGAGCAATTTCATCGCCGGTTGCTCCACCATAATTCACCAGAACCAAAGCCTGTTTCTCATATACTCCAACTTCACCATGGCGCTTGCCTTTGAAACCGCATTGCTCGATAAGCCAGCCTGCGGGAACTTTCACTTTTCCTTCCGAAGCCGGATATGACGGTATTGTCGGATAAAGAGCTTTAAGTTTGTCGAACTGTTCGGCAGGGATAACAGGATTCATAAAATAGCTTCCGGCATTACCCAGTTCCGACGGATCTGGAAGTTTTTCCCTACGGATTGCAATAACAGCATCGCGCACAGTCTGGAGCGTTGGCTGAACATCTGAGAACTTCTCTTTCAACTGTCCGTAGTCCAAAGAGAAAGATTCTTTTTTAGATAATCTGATATTTACGTATGTTATGATATGCGGATCAAGATGCGGATTCTTGAAACGGCTGTTGCGATATGAATAATCGCAGTCGGAAACAGAGAAGCAAACCTTTTCGAATGACAGCTGATTCCATGCTTCGACTGATTCTATTACATCTTTTATCTCAACGCCATACGCTCCGATATTCTGGACAGCAGCAGCTCCGGTTTCACCAGGAATAAGAGATAAATTCTCTATTCCGAACCAGCCTTTTGAAACAGCAAAGGCAACAACGTCGTCCCACAATTCGGCTGCGCCGACACGAATAACCACATGATCGTCATCTTCGTTCACAACATTTATTCCTTTTATTGCCGAATGAAGAATTATACCATTATAGTCGTTAATGAAAAGCAGATTGCTTCCGCTTCCTATATGAGTGGACAAACATTCCTGAAAATATTCATCATGGAGAATCTTTTCCAGTTCTTCTTCTGTTTCATACTCCATAAACCAACGAGTTTTTGCAGGAAGATGGAAAGTGTTATGTTGTTCTAATGAGTAGTTCTGTTCTATTCTCATAATATTCTTGTTATAGTATCTTTGACTGCTATATCATTTAACGACTTCTGATATTTCTCCGCTAACCGAATTCATTATAAAACCACGGACAACTATATCCGAAGGAATCAGCGGATGGTGCTGAACCAAATCTACAGATTCTTTCACTGCACTTTCTGTGTCGTCGAAACCGCTAAGCCATGATTCAAAGTCTATTCCGCAATAGCGCATCATTTCTATATGGTCCTCGGAAATGCCACGCTCTTTCATGTGCTTTATCATCATACAACTGTCCATATGCTGAACGCCACAATCAGTATGACCGATAATCATAACCTCTTCCACACCCAACTCATATATTGCAACCAGAAGGCTTCGGATTACACTGTCGAAAGGCTGCGAGATAACACCTCCGGCATTCTTTATAATTTTCACATCACCATTGCGAAGTCCAAGAGCTGCCGGCAGAAGCTCTGTCAGACGAGTGTCCATACATGCAACTATTGCTATTTTCTTGTCAGGATACTTGTTAGTGATATATTTCTCATATCCTTTATTAGCTACAAACTCTTTATTGTACTTAAGCAAATCTTCTATCATAATCGTAAATTTTCCGCAAACTTACAAAAAAAGAGGTATTGCTTAACTTAAAAGGCTTTCTTATCTTTGCAAAAATTTTATAAAGCAATGATACAATCAATGACCGGGTTCGGCAAGGTTACAGCCGAACTGCCTTCGAGAAAAGTAACCGTTGAGATCAAGGCTTTGAACAGCAAACAGCTGGATTTGTCAACTCGTATTCCTGCTATCTACAGAGAGAAGGAAATGGCTGTCAGAAGCCTTTTGATGCAAGCTCTGGAAAGAGGGAAAGTTGAGTTTAGCATATATATCGAATCAATTGGAAAAGATTCTTCTGCCCAGATAAACCAGGAAGCAGTTGCAGGTTATTATGCCCAATTGAAAGAGATTTCTGAAAAACTTGGAATCGAAAAACCTAACAGCTGGGCTGAAATGCAACAGGTTTTGCGTTTCCCTGACGTAATCCGTACTGAAGTCGTTGAAGCCGACGAAGCAGAATGGAGCGTTGTGGAAAATGCCGTAAACCAAGCTATAAAGCAATTACAGGAGTTCCGTATTCAAGAAGGCGCCATGTTGCAAAAACTGTTTGGTCAGAAGATCGAGAACATTGCGCAATTGCTTAAAGATGTTGAGCCTTACGAAAACGAACGTATAAACAAAATCAAGGCTCGCATATGCGACAACTTGGAAAAGGTGGCGGCTCAAGACTACGACAAAAACCGCTTTGAGCAAGAGATGATTTACTACATCGAAAAACTCGACGTGAGCGAAGAGAAGAGCCGCCTTGATAACCACCTTAAATATTTCCTTGAAACTATGAACAGCGGTCATGGACAAGGCAAAAAGCTTGGCTTCATCGCTCAGGAAATGGGACGTGAAATCAACACTTTGGGTTCAAAAAGCAATCATGCCGAAATGCAGAAAATAGTAGTACGCATGAAGGACGAGCTTGAACAAATTAAGGAACAAGTATTAAACGTATTATAATATGGACGGAAAGCTAATAATATTTTCCGCACCTTCAGGTTCGGGAAAATCTACTATCATAAATTATCTGCTGGAACAGGGACTTAACCTGAAGTTCTCAATCTCAGCAACCAGCCGTGCTCCTCGTGGAGAAGAAAAAGATGGTGTGGAATATTATTTCCTCAGTCCTGAAGATTTCCGTAAACGCATTGCTGCCGGAGATTTTCTGGAATACGAAGAAGTATATACAGACAAGTTTTACGGAACGCTTAAAAGCGAAGTTGAAAGAATATTCAAGGAAGGCAACAATGTTATCTTTGATGTTGACGTAGTTGGCGGATGCAACATAAAGAAATACTACGGAAACAGAGCTTTGTCTGTATTTATCCAGCCGCCTTCTGTTGAAGAATTACGTCGCAGGCTTGTTGGCCGCAACACGGACAGTCCGGAGGTGATAGAAAGCAGACTTGCTAAAGCTGAATACGAACTGGGATTCGCCAATCAGTTTGATGTCGTAATAGTCAATGATGACTTGGACAAGGCTAAAGAGGAAACATTGAGAACTGTCAGAAATTTCTTAGATAAATAATTTAAGTTTCGCAAGCTCAACAACCAGATAACAAGTTGACAAGATGACAAGTTAACAAGATTTTTGGATATTAATTCGTGAAATTACAGGTGTTCTGACCTTGTCAACGTATCTGAAGCCTTGTTAACTTTTAAGTTGAGCAACTTGCGAAACTTAAATTATATAATAAAACTGTTTTCGCCACAACTGTGACCTAATCAAATCACAACTGTGACTTAATTAAACCACAGCTGTGACCTAATCAAACCACATCTGTGGCGAAAACAGTTTCTGAATATTTAATTATAAGATTTCTGATAATATAGAATAGTTTCCAAATCTTCAGACGAAAAAACAAAAACAGCTTCCAACCATAATATAGCAACTTATCTAGAAATCATTCAAAATTACCATAATGATAAACCAGAAAGAAAAAGTTAGCAAAACTATTTTCATCACCAGCATTATACTGGCTATTATTGCTATGTTTGCCGGAATTTTTGCTTTGTATAAGGAAGAATACGTTATCGGAGGAGGAATGTTATTTGTATTAATATTGCAAATTCACAATATTATTTCATACAAAAGGCAAAATGGGAAGTAAGCGTATAAAGACCGGGATATATTCCGGTTCATTCAATCCTATTCATATAGGACATCTTGCTCTTGCAAATTGGTTATGCGAATACACCGATTTGGAAGAAGTATGGTTTATGGTTACGCCCCACAACCCTCTAAAAGACAAGAGGAATCTATTGGATGACTCTATACGGCTTGAACTTGTAAGAATTGCCACGTCGGATTATCCTCATTTCCGGGTAAGCGATTTTGAGTTCACAATGCCAAAGCCTTCCTATACATACGCAACACTTAGCGCACTGCGAAACAAATTTGAAGACAGAGAGTTCTGTCTTATAATGGGAGCCGACAACTGGCAGATTTTCGGACAATGGAAGAATCATGATAATATCATGAATGAATTTCCTATATATATATATCCCAGAAACGGATATAAAATTGTAATACCGGAAAACTGCAAGAATGCAAATGCTGTTCCTGCTCCTGTCATCGAAATATCTTCAACCTTCATCAGAAACTCCATAAAAGCAGGTAAAGATATAAGGTTTTTCCTCCCGGAAAAAGTTGGAGAATATATCTCAAATAACAAACTTTATCAGGAATAGACGTATAATTATTAGTGTTTGAGCAACAAAACTGATAGCAAGACTGATAAAACTTGTTATATTGTCACTTTTTTTTTACTTTTGCCCCATATTATACAAAATAAGAACGCAATGAATCTATTAGAACTGAGCGAACAAGAAATAATAAGACGCAACAGCATGGAACAGTTGCGCCAAATGGGTATCGAGCCATATCCAGCAGCAGAGTACGAAACAAATGCATATTCTAAAGAAATAAAAGAATCTTTCAAAGACGATGCTGAGCCTCGTCAGGTATGCATTGCCGGTCGTATTATGAGTCGCCGCATTATGGGTAAAGCGTCATTCATGGAATTGCAGGACTCTGAAGGAAGAGTTCAGGTTTATATTTCACGTGACGATATTTGTCCGGACGAAAACAAAGACTTATACAATGTTGTATTCAAGAAATTGCTTGACATTGGAGACTTTGTCGGCATCAAAGGTTTTGTTTTCCGCACACAGATGGGTGAAATTTCTGTTCATGCACAGGAATTGACTGTTTTGGCTAAGTCTTTACGTCCGTTACCTATTGTCAAATACAAAGATGGCGTAGCATATGATGGTTTCAACGATGCTGAAATGCGTTATCGCCAGCGTTATGTGGACTTGGTTGTTAACGAAGGTGTGAAAGATATCTTCATCAAACGTACCAAGATTTTCAATTCAATGCGTAATTTCTTCAACGAACACGGATATTTGGAAGTTGACACTCCAGTGTTGCAGAGCATTCCTGGTGGTGCGTCAGCTCGTCCGTTCATCACTCACCACAACGCACTGGACATTCCTTTGTATTTGAGAATTGCCAACGAGTTGTATTTGAAACGTCTTATCGTAGGCGGTTTTGAAGGTGTATATGAATTCAGCCGTAACTTCCGTAACGAAGGTATGGACCGCACTCACAATCCGGAGTTCACAGCTATGGAAATTTATGTTTCCTACAAGGACTATAACTGGATGATGAACTTCACTGAAAGATTGCTTGAACGCATCTGTATGGATGTTCTCGGAACAACTGTTGTAAAATTCGGCGATAAGGAAATCAACTTTAAAGCTCCATATAAACGTATTTCCATGATTGACGCAATCAAGGAAAATACAGGCATCGACATCACAGGAATGAACGAAGACCAGCTTCGCGAAGTTTGCCGCCAGCTTGGTGTTGAAGAAGACGAGACAATGGGTAAAGGTAAACTCATCGACGAAATCTTCGGCGCAAAATGTGAAGGTAATTACATTCAGCCAACGTTCATCACTGACTATCCTATTGAGATGTCTCCACTTACAAAGAAGCATCGTAACAATCCTGAACTTACTGAGCGTTTCGAGCTTATGGTTTGCGGTAAGGAAATTGCAAATGCATATTCTGAGCTTAACGACCCTATTGACCAGCGCGAACGTTTCCAGGAACAGCTTCGTCTGTCAGAAAAGGGTGATGATGAAGCAATGTTCATCGACCAGGATTTCTTGAGAGCTTTGGAATATGGTATGCCTCCAACCAGCGGTATGGGTATTGGTATGGACCGTCTGACAATGTTCCTTACAGGCCAGGAAAGCATCCAGGAAGTTCTGTTCTTCCCGCAAATGCGTCCTGAAAAGACAGTTAAGAAAGACTCTGCAGAAAAATATGCAGCTGTTGGAATAAATAAAGACTGGGTTCCGGCTTTGCAGAAAGCAGGATATTTGACTGTTGAATCTCTTAAGGAAGCCAATCCGAACAAAGTAAGACAGGAGCTTTGTGAAATCAATAAGAAATACAAGCTGGAACTTGAAAATCCTACAGCCGAAGATGTTGCAGGATGGATAGAGAATGCTGCAAAATAAAAGTCAGAGTATAATGAATTTGCCTGGTAAAATTGCAATAATGGGAGGTGGTAGCTGGGCTACCGCCTTAGCCAAAATTGTACTTTCTACTCAAGATAGTATCAATTGGTATATGCGCCGTACTGAACAGATTGAGGAATTCAAGCAGTGTGGACATAATCCAAGCTACCTTTCTTCGGTAAAGTTTGACTTAAGCAAAATCAAATTCTATTCAGACATCAACGAAACAATTGATGACTCTGACACTTTGATATTTGCGACACCGTCGCCTTTCCTGAAACAGCACCTTATGAAGGTAAAGACTTCGATGGAGGATAAATTCATCATTTCTGCCATAAAAGGTATTGTTCCGGATGAAAACATGTTGGTAGCAGACTATTTTGCAGAATATTACAATGTTCCTTTAAATCACATTGCAGTAATTGGCGGACCATGCCATGCAGAGGAAATTGCCTTGGAGAGATTGTCATACATAACACTTGGTTGTCCTGATATAGACAATGCATATGCTTTTGCTTCTGTTTTCAAGAATCAATATCTCAATAATTATTGCTGTAAGGATGTGACAGGAATTGAATATGCTTCTGTTTTAAAGAATGTCTATGCAATTGTAGCAGGCATTTGTCACGGCATGAAATACGGAGATAATTTCCTTGCTGTATTTATATGTAATGCTATTGAAGAAATGAGAAACTTCCTCAATGCTGTTCATGGTTTGGAAAGAGACATCACCGATTCAGTATATCTTGGAGACTTACTGGTTACTGCCTATTCCCGTTTCAGCCGAAACAGAACATTCGGAACTATGATAGGAAAAGGATATTCTGTCAAGACGGCACAAGTTGAGATGGAGATGATTGCAGAAGGTTATTACGGAACTAAATGTATTCACGAAATCAACGAACAAAAATACAAAGTCAATATGCCAATATTGAATGCTTTGTATGCAATTCTATATGAAAGAAAATCTCCAACAACCGTTATCAGACAACTGACCGAAACATTTAAATAGGACCAGCATCTTTTGATAATTCAGGATGTGGTTGAGCTGAGCAAAATCAAAAACAAGTTTTTTATTTTGCTCTCCACTCACCTTTCACTATATTTGCAGAGACATACAAGCCCATTGTATGTCTCTGTACTTTTATAAGAAGAATATTTATGAAAAACATTACTTTAAACATCGAAAAATCTTTAGGATTCGTTTCTAAAGACCAGGTTTTTGCTCAAGAAGCTAAAGCCAATGAGTGTATCGCCACTTTGCATAATGGAAATGGCGAAGGCAATGACTTCCTAGGATGGTTGCATTTGCCATCATCAATTACAGAAGAAGAATTGGCTGACATTGAAAATACAGCTAACATGCTTCGTTCAAAATGTGAAATCGTCGTAGCAATTGGCATTGGCGGTAGTTATCTTGGCACAAAAGCTGTTGTAGAAGCCCTTAACAACAGCTTTAACTGGTTGCAGAAAGACCGTAAAAACCCAATCATTCTTTATGCTGGCCACAACATCGGAGAAGATTATCTGCATGAATTGAGCGAAGTTCTGAAAGGTCGCCAGTTCGGTATTATCAATATATCTAAATCAGGAACAACAACAGAACCTGCAATTGCTTTCCGTATCTTGAAAAAACAATTGGAAGATGCTGTTGGAAAAGAAGAAGCTCGTCAGCGTATCGTAGCAATTACAGATGCTAAAAAAGGTGCATTGCGTACATTGGCAACTCAGGAAGGTTACAAGACTTTTGTAATTCCTGATAATGTAGGTGGTCGTTTCTCTGTTCTTACTCCGGTCGGATTGTTGCCAATTGCTGTGGCAGGTATTAGCATCCGTGAATTGGTTGCAGGTGCAGTAGCAATGGAAAAGGCAACAGATTCAAATGTTCCTTTTGCTGAAAATATCGCTTCAATTTATGCTGCTACAAGAAATGAATTATACAAGAGCGGTAAGAAAATTGAAATCTTATGCAACTTCCATCCTAAATTGCATTATATCGCTGAATGGTGGAAACAGCTTTACGGAGAAAGTGAAGGAAAAGACAATAAAGGTATTTTCCCGGCTGCAGTAGATTTGACTACAGACTTGCACTCAATGGGCCAGTGGATTCAGGAAGGTGAGCGCACTATCTTTGAAACTGTAATCTCTGTTGAAAATCCAGTTTACAATGTTCAGGTTCCTCACGATGAAGAAAATCTTGACGGTTTGAACTTCCTTGCCGGCAAACGCGTTGATGAAGTTAACAAGATGGCAGAATTGGGCACTCAGTTAGCTCACGTTGACGGTGGTGTTCCTAACCTCAAAATCACTTTGCCGGAAGTAAACCCATATTATATCGGCCAGCTATTCTATTTCTTTGAAAAAGCTTGCGGTATCAGCGGATATATGCTTGGTGTAAATCCATTCAACCAGCCGGGTGTTGAAGCATACAAGAAAAATATGTTTGCTTTGCTTAACAAACCTGGATACGAAAAAGAATCTGAAGCTATCAAGGCTAGATTGTAATTCAGACTGTAATATAGGACCGAACCCACGATTTTGCGGGGCCGTATATATTTTAAATTTATTACGGTCCCACGCAGAAGTGGGTTTGGTTCTGTTTTTCAAACATAATATAACTATCATTATGCCATAAACTCCGTATATCAAACCATGGATATACAATCAATTACAAACATAATGACAAAAAAGTCCAAAAAAGATTTGTTTTATAAAAAATAATCACTACCTTTGCACTCGCAATCAGGGATGATTGATACTACATCGCGGAGTGGAGCAGTGGTAGCTCGTTGGGCTCATAACCCAAAGGTCGTCTGTTCGAATCAGGCCTCCGCAACTCAGAAAGAGTCGTCATTATAATCCGGACGACTTTTTTTATACCTATTCAATTAACAAATTCTATTGCCAAATAATTAAAGAAGGTATCTGAAAAAGGATATCTTCTTTTTTTATATTATATTTGTAGTAATAATAATCAAATATTCAGACAGATTTCAAACATAGCTTATGCGCATAGATATTCTTACAGTCCTGCCGGAAATGATTGACGGAATGATAAACTGCTCAATCCTGAAACGTGCACAAGACAAAGGTCTTGCTGAAATCCATCTACATAATTTAAGAGACTACACAACAAACAAATGGAGACGTGTGGACGACTATCCATTCGGCGGTGAAGCCGGTATGGTTATGCAAATTGAACCTATCGACCGTGCCATTTCCGAACTTAAAAGCCAAAGAGAATATGATGAAGTAATCTACACTTCGCCTGATGGTGAATCTTTCAATCAGCCAATGGCAAACTCAATGTCTATGATGAATAACCTTATTATTCTATGCGGACATTACAAAGGTATAGATTATAGAATCAGAGAACATCTTATCACAAAGGAAATCTCTGTCGGAGATTACGTTCTTACAGGTGGAGAACTGGCGGCTGCAATTATTTCTGACGCAGTAATCAGACTTATTCCAGGTGTTATAGGTGATGAGCAGAGCGCACTATCTGATTCATTCCAGGATAATCTGCTGGCTCCTCCGGTTTATACTCGTCCCGCCGACTATAAAGGATGGAAGGTTCCGGAAGTTCTGCTCTCAGGCCATCAAAGAAAAATTGAAGAATGGCGATTACAACAGGCACAGGAAAGAACAGCAAGACTTCGTCCGGACTTGCTGAAATAATATAATTGAAACCCGCTATTACTTACCAGATAGCGGGTTTTATTATTGCAGAATAATTATTTCACACAAAAGATTTACACGAAAACATATTGTATAACATAAAAAATCAGCCAACTCACTGAAAAGCTCGAAAAAATCTGTAATTTTGTGGCTCACTAGTTGATGGCACATTGGTGCATATAAATCATGTATTTGTAATATTATCAGTGATTTTCATTATAGGACAAAAGAAGAGTTATGGATAACATAGAAAAGAAAGAAACAAAAGAAATCAACAAGATGTCATTGCTGCTCGTTGCAGTTATAGTTTTGGTTTTAATTGTAGCCGGAGGCGGTTATTATATTTTCCATCAGAACGAACAGATGGAAGCTATGACACAGACATTCGACCTTGAAAAGGAAATGCTTGCCGACGAATTTAATGAACTATCTTTACAATATGAAGGTTATAAGTTCAGTGTAAGTAACGACTCACTTGTTGCCCTTCTATCTACAGAGCAAGCAAAAGTTCAAAGATTGATGGAAGAACTTAGAACAGTAAAATCTACAAACGCAAAAGAAATAGCACGATTGAAAAAGGAATTGGCTACTTTGCGTAAAATCATGCGTAACTATGTTGTTCAGATTGACTCTTTGAACAGAGCTAATGAGCAGTTGAAAGTTGAGAAAAACGAAGCCGTAAAGAAATACAAACAGGCCACATCAACTGCTGCCACACTAAAGAAAGAAAAAGAAAAACTTACCGAACGTGTAACATTGGCAAGCCGTCTTGACGCAACCTCAATAAGCGTTACTCCTGTTAACTCGAGAGGTAAATTAGCGAAGAAAATCAGTAAAACTCAGCAGTTAGTACTGAACTTCAATATTTCAAAGAACATTACAGCTCCTGTTGGTGAAAAAGATATTTATGTCAGAATAATGAAACCGGACGATGACATTCTGGTAAAAAACAGAGGTAATGTATTCTCTTTCGAAGGAAAGGATATTTCCTATTCAATGAAGAAAATGATTGAATATGAAGGAGAGGAAGTTCCTGTTACCATGTACTGGGATGTTGAAGAATTCCTGTCTCCGGGAACTTATCGAGTAGATATCTTTGCTGACGGTAACCTTATCGGACAGAAAAAGTTCACATTAAAAGACTAAATAAAAAATGCCGGAATCTCCTTTTTATCGCTTTCTGGAAGGTATTCCAGAACCTTTAAAACGTGATAAAGCTTTCATTGATGAGCTGGAAAGCCATTCTCATATTGTGAGAGTTAAGAAAGGAGAATATCTGCTCCGCACAGGCGAACTTTGTACAGACGGTTATTTTATAAATAAAGGATTATTCGTAAATTTATATGTTGATGAGAAAGGGAATGAATGTGTCACAGGCTTTGCTGCCGAGTGCGACATTCCTTTTCTTTCTGCAATTGGTTATTTCACCAAAGAAGCTTCTGATTTTGAGATAAAAGCTATTGAAGACGGCGAATTGCTTTGCTTTTCACGTGTACACATTGAAGACTTGTCTTTACGTTATCCTTTATTTGCATCCTATTATCAGAATGTGATGCTTACGCTTATCTCCAAATTGTACACGTTGTTTGCAATCCGCCAGTCATGCAAGGCAGAGGAATTCATACGCTATATGTATGATAATCAAAAATGGCTTATCAGCCGTGTCCCTGACAAATATATAGCGCAATATATTGGAATAACTACTTCTTGGTATTGCAAGCTGAAAAAGCGTTTATTCCGCTGATTATATTATCCCATTCTGCAGCCAAAGTTTTCATATCAGGGAACAACAGGTGTGCTCCAGCTTCAAGCAGAACCTCATCTTTCAAAGGACCGGTATTTACAGCTATGGTGAATATTCCGGCATCAACCCCGGCTTTTACACCCATTGGTGCGTTTTCCACGACAAACGCTTCATTAGCCTTTACTCCTGCCCTTTGCAATCCGATAAGATACGGTTCAGGATTTGGTTTTCCATATTTAACATCGTATGCTGTTATTATCTTCTCTTTCGAAAACATTCCGGAATAAGTATGTTCCAGTTTATCAATCAGGCTCATTTGTCCGGAACCCGTGACTACAAGTCGCTGCATATTGCAGGATTTAACCTTTTCCAGAACTTCTGCAGTTCCCGGCATAGCTTCTCCATCATTATAGGCTCTGAATTTAGCAGCCTTCTTTTCGTATATACTATGCTTTTCTTCTTCCGTAGCTTCCCTACCGAATGTTTTCATAAAGAGTTCGTTTATGGTACTGGCTCCGGTTCTTCCCTCAAACAGATAAAAATCATACTCATCTGCTTCCAGATTATATTCTTCTGCAATTTCCTTCCATGAACGGGCATGGAATTTCATAGAATCATAAAGAACACCATCCATATCAAACAGAACAGCTTTAGGATTTATTTCCGTTTGATTGTTCTCTTTCAAATACCTCGATATAGCTTCTTCTATCATATATATTATTTACTTTAATTTTGCCAAGTTATCTTCTAGTTTATCAGTTGACAAGAAAACAAGTTGACAAGTTTTCAGATGTTTATATTTACATCCGTTTCCCGACCTTGCCAACTTGTATACAATTATTTATAAACTTAAAAAATCAAATACGGTCCAGAACCTTGACAATCAGTTCAGACAATGAATCTTTATAAGATGTATTCATATTCTTTTCAACCCTGCCTGCTATAATGCAACATACAGTCATAGCTCTATGTCCCATAAGCGCTGCAAGTCCGGCAAGCGAAGAACTTTCCATCTCAAAATTAGTTATCTTCTGATTCTTATATTCGAACTTCTGAATCTTGCTGTTCAAATCTGGGTCGGCAAGAGGCAGTCGGATTTTCCTTCCCTGCGGACCATAAAACCCGTTTGCGGCAATAGTCACACCTCTTAGTATGTCATCTTTGGTGATTTGCTCTATCAGAGACTTATCAGCCGGAACCACATAAGGACGTAATCCTTCTATTTTCCATTCAAGCTGACGTTCCAGTTCTTTTTCCATTTCCAAATCACGGACTTTATCCGTATTGCCATAGAAATATATAACACCATCAAAACCTATTGATTTCTCTGCTGCCACATATGTTCCCACCGGAGTTTCATGCTGAAGGCCGCCGCTCGTACCGATTCTCACCAGTGTCAACTGTTTCATCTCATCCTTTATTGTTCTTGTAGCAAAATCGACATTTGCCAGAGCATCAAGTTCTGTCAGAACAATATCAATATTGTCCGTACCGATACCGTGAGAAACAACAGTTATTCTTTTTCCCTTATACGTTCCCGTTATAGTATGGAATTCTCTGCTTTGGATATCGCATTCGATATTATCAAAATGAGTTGCTATGATAGACACACGTTCCGGATCACCAACAAGGACAACTTTTTCAGCCAGCTGTTCCGGCTTGATATGCAAATGAAAAATACTTCCATCTGCATTTATTATTAATTCTGAAGAAGGAATTGGATTCATAATCAATAGGATTTTTATAAAATCACCGGAACTGATTAAAATCATCAACTCCGGTGTTTTAAAACTCTTGTTAACTCGTTTTCTTGTCAACTAGTCAATTGAAACTTATTTAATTGTCTTATTTTGCGAAGCCGAAGGTTTTGCAATCGCTTCTCTCATTGACGTATCGGCTTCGATATTTTTCATCTTATAATAATCCATAACACCAAGATTGCCGGTACGGAAAGCCTCAGCCATTGCCTTAGGAACTTCCGCTTCTGCCTCGATAACTTTAGCACGTGCTTCCTGAGCTTTGGCTTTCATTTCCTGTTCAAGGGCAACAGCCATTGCACGGCGTTCCTCAGCCTTAGCCTGAGCAATATTCTTGTCTGCCTGAGCCTGGTCCATTTGCAAATATGCACCGATATTCTTTCCTATATCAATATCAGCAATATCAATTGACAAGATTTCAAAAGCAGTTCCGGCATCCAAACCTTTCTTCAATACTAATTTTGAGATAGAATCCGGATTTTCCAACACTGTCTTATGGCTGTCTGATGAACCGATTGAAGAAACAATACCTTCACCAACACGTGCAAGAATAGTTTCCTCTCCTGCTCCACCAACCAGCTGCTTGATATTGGCACGGACTGTCACCCTCGCTTTAGCAATCAACTGAATACCGTCTTTTGCTACGGCAGTTACCGGAGGAGTATTTATAACCTTTGGATTAACCGACATCTGCACAGCTTCAAAAACATCTCTACCTGCCAAGTCAATTGCCGTTGCCATCTGGAACGAAAGGTCAATATTTGCCTTAGACGCAGAAACAAGAGCATGCACAACCTTTTCTACATGTCCTCCGGCAAGATAGTGAGCCTCAAGCTCATCTCTTGTAAGATTTCTCAATCCGGCTTTATGTGCTTCAATCATTGCCTGAGTAATTACGTATGGAGGAACTTTTCGTATTCTCATCAGAAACAATTGCAATAACGAAATGTTCACCCCGGAAACTTTTGCCGATATCCATAAAAGGAAAGGCACATAATAAAGGAAAACCATCAAAAGCAGAATGGCAATCCCTAGCATAACCAACGGAGCTGAAGTTGTGATTTCCATATGTTTTAGTTTTAAATGAATAATTTATTTACTGAATACTATTTTCCGTTTCATCCGCCTGTTCATCTGTGATGACCCAGATATAATTGTCCTCAATTCTGGTTACAAGAACAGGTGTGTTCTCATCAATCCATCCGTTTTCCGCTTTTACTTCAACGATTGTTCTGTTGAATCTAGCCTTACCAACAGACGCAAGTCTGGAAACAGTGACACCTTTTTCCCCTACACTTATGCCTTGTTCCAGATTTGATGTAACCTTTGAACTTATATCTGCATTCAATTCCATAATCTTAAATGAACGTGAACGCACGAAAAACCAGAAAACAGCTACAAATCCTATAATTGAACTCAAAACTGTAATATGCCCGATTGTCATATCCAGACTATAGGCATACCAAATACCACCACCGGCACACAAGGCTCCGGCAATACCTGCCAAAGTTATTCCCGGAATAAAGAACACTTCTGCTATCAAAAGAATAATAGCAGCCAACATACATATTACGATAATAGTAATTTCGGATAACATAAGCTATAATCAATTGTGCTACGGCATTGCAAAACTTATTATGCAACACCGCACCGGTTATTTTCTCTTTAATTTCGGAGCCTCAGCATTTCGTGCATTCTTCTCCAATTCTGCAGGCTGATCAGCCAATTCCAGCAATTTGTTTTCTGCCTGAAGAATCTTATCTTTCATCTGCTCCTTTTTGGCAGTATTCTTTGTAGAAGAATATTCCTGTCTCATTTTCTGAAGCTGCATCTCAGTCTTTTCAATCTGCTGTCTGATATCTGTTGCCTGCTTATAAAAGTTTCTTGCTTCAGAAGATTTGAAGTCCTCCCATTTATAATACATAGTATTTGGAGATACAGCAAACTCAAAGTCGTGGTCTTTCTTCTGCGGTCCGTAAGGTATCACCTCATGAGCCAAAGCCACTAATTCGGAATAATCCTTTCCTGCCTCCCATGTTGTCTTGATTGAAGACAAAGAAGCCCAAGCCTGCTTCAACGAAGCATCTTCCGTATTCACCCTTTCATGGTTTTCATTCGGTATAAACAGATATACACAAGCCTTCCCTTCCGGCTGGAAGCGGTCAGATACAAACCAGCCCAACTGCTTAACCTCATCAATAACCATCATATAATCATTATACGGTGAATTAAAAGGCATTCCCAATTGCTCCGGAGCCAGATATGTATCTGTATTCATATTATAGCGGGTAACAAACAAATCATATCCACCCAAAGAGCCATTACCCTTTGACGAATAATAAATAGTCACTCCGTCAGACAATACGAATGGATAATTATCATCCTCCTGACTGTTTATATTCATAGGCAACTGCTTTTCGTCAGACCATTTGTCCATCAGCAAAGACTGAGTAAACAGGCAAAAATGATTTTCTGCTGTTTGCTTTCCATAATATGCCTTATTTCCTTTCTGATTCACAAACACTACAGAATTTTCATTTCCCGAAGATGAAAACATATCGTCAGAATAAACAAGCGAGCCACACTCCTCGCTCAAAGTATAAGCCTGAAGAATATCGCTTTTATCAACAACGATACTGTCAATCACATGAACAGCCTCAACTTTATCCATCATGCGGGCAGCATTCTCCAACTTGTCGAGTCGAAGCTCAGCTTCTTCAGTATCTCTTTTCTTTTTTGTAAGCCAGTCAATATATTCTTCATACATTTCAACGGCTTTGTCATATCGGAAAGTCTTGAAATACAACTCACCCATATATTTAAATCCGTCTATCACCTTGCGCTTCACAGAAACAGACAAATATTTCTCAGCATTTTCTATATCGCCTGTTTCCAGACAACATACACCATACCAATGATTATATGATGCATTTCCAGGAGATTGTTTTACAAACTTCTCGAATGCAGGTTTAGCTTCAGCATATTTTCCTTCGTTATACAAAGCCTTGGCTTCATTAAGTGTCTGTGCTTGCATTGAGCCGCAAATACAAGTTGCGGCAAATGCCATTATCCATTTGTCAAATGAAATTTTCATTCTAACTTTTATTCGTAATTAAATTATTAACCTGTTTCAAAAGCATATTTATTTTTCAGACAACTTCAGCAACAAAAGTGCGGAAAGTCCAAAATGAACAAAAGCTTTCTATTCTAATTTCAAAAATACTCTTTTCTCTTGAATTAAGAATAACATAAAATAGAATATTTTTCAATCTTGTTTTTGACATGCGCTTTGATAGTAGTAATTTTGCACCCGCAAATATGCGACACCTTTCAGATGCTGGTTTCTGAACAGGTCTTAAATAAAAGATTCAAGTTTCGCAAGCTCAACTTTTAGGAGTTATATGGAATAATATGGAGTTACGACTATACTTCACATAGTCAGAAAGTTAAAAGCCGACAGATTTCAGAAACAAATAGTATTGGCATTTAACTCCAATAACTCCTTTTTTAACTCCTGTAACTCCATAACTTATAACACAAGCGAAACTTAAGTAAAAAATAATAAGGCAGAAGATTGATTTATGGCAAAACTCACTGAAGAAGAAATGCTCTTTCGAAAAGTGGAAGACAAAGTCAGAAAAGCAATAAGGGATTATAATCTGATTAACGACGGAGACAAAATTCTTATCGGTCTTTCCGGAGGAAAAGATTCCCTGGCTTTGGTTGATTTGCTCGGACGCAGGTCGAAAGTGTTCAGTCCGCGTTTCCAGATAATTGTGGCACACATAGTAATGAAGAATATTCCTTACAGCTCTGATTTGGAATATCTGAAAAGTTGTGCTGCCGAACACGACATTCCTTTCATTCTGCATGAAACGGAATTCGATGCCTCGACCGACAAACGCAAATCGCCATGTTTCCTCTGTTCATGGACAAGACGAAAAGCTTTGTTCGACATTGCAAAAAGAGAAGGATGCAACAAAATTGCTCTCGGTCATCATCAGGACGATATTCTGGAAACTCTTCTGATGAACATTACTTTCCAGGGAGCGTTTGGCACAATGCCACCAAAGCTGAAAATGTCCAAATTCGATATGGAGATTATCCGCCCGATGTGTCTGGTCGAAGAAAAGGAATTATTGAGAATTGCCGAATGGAAAGGCTACAGAAAACAGATTAAGAACTGCCCATATGAATCAGGCTCGAGCCGTAAAGACATGAAAGCTGTTCTTGCTTCTTTGGAATCTCTCAATCCCGAAGCCCGATACAGTCTGTGGGCAAGCATGACGAATGTGCAGAATGAATATTTGCCTTCGAAGACTAAGAAATAATATCACTTAAGTTTCGCTTGTGTTATAAATTATGGAGTTACAGGAGTTAAAAAAAGGAGTTATTGGAGTTAAAGGCCAATACTATATTGTATCTGAAATCTATCGGCTTTTAACTTCCGGGCTATGCGAAGCATAGTCATAACTCCTTATAACTTCTTTAACTCCTGAAAGTTGAGCTTGCGAAACTTTCTGTTAACGAGTTAACAAGAAAACAAGTTAACAAGATCTTTCAGATAATCAAGTGCGAAGTAATAAATATTTTACCTTGTCAACTTGTCTCTGAAACCTTGTCAACTTTAAATACAAACTTAAATATTAAAATAAAATGCAAGGAGTTTACAGTATTTTGCTTCTTATCGTATCAAACATTTTCATGACATTTGCTTGGTACGGACACTTGAAGTTGCAGGAAATGAAAGTCATCAACAACTGGCCGCTTTATGGTGTTATTCTTTTCTCATGGGTTATTGCTTTGGCGGAATATTCATGCCAGGTGCCGGCAAACAGAATCGGTTTCCAGGGAAATGGCGGACCATTCACACTGATGCAGCTTAAGGTTATTCAGGAAGTTATCACTCTGATTATTTTCACAGTGTTCACAACTGTCCTTTTCAAAGGCGAATCATTGCACTGGAATCATCTGGCAGCTTTCGTATGCCTTGTAGCAGCTGTTTATTTTGTTTTTATGAAATAAACTTCATTACCCGGAATTGTTAAACTTAAAATCACAATACCATGAAAAGTGTTATTTCCATTTTGGCAATGCTGTTTGTTGTTGCCACTTCTTTTGGAAAAACTTCCGACAATAGAAATCTGAACATTGTGTTCGTCGGTAACAGCATAACTTATGGTGCCGGTCTGGAAAACCCGACACGCGAAGCTCCGCCCGTTAAGGCTGCGATTTATCTTACCAGACAACCTTTCATCGGCTCAGTAAAATATTCCAACCAAGGTGTGAGCGGAAGTACAACTGTGGATTTCCTTCCGGAAACAAACACGTTGTTTCCAAAAGTAAAGGCAGCAGCCGATAAATTCAAAGATGAAGATTGGGCAACTCTTGTATTCTCGATAATGCTTGGAACTAACGACAGCGCTATCCGAGGAACAAACGGCTGTCCGGTTTCCCCGAAGCAATATCAGAAAAATATGAGAACCATCATCGACAAACTGATTGAACTTTATCCCGGTTGCAAAATTGTAGTTCACCGCCCACTTTGGTATAGCCCGAACACACACAATGCTTCTGAATATTTACAGGAAGGTCTAGACCGACTGCAAACATATTATCCGGAAATCAAGAAACTCGTAAAACATTATAACTCCGTGAAAAAAGGCTGTGTTTATCTTGGAGATACCGACGGCTTTGACTATTTCCGCAAAAATCATAAAGATGCTTTCCAGGCTGAGAACGGAAACAGCGGAGTGTTTTATCTCCATCCAAACAAAGAAGGAGCTTTTTATTTGGGAAAACTGTGGGGAAAAGCGATTTATAGAATAACAGAGACAAGATAACAAGATAACAAGATAACAAGATAACAAGATAACAAGGTGACAAGTTGACGAGGGAACAAGGATATAAAAACCTTGTCAACTTGTAATCTTGTCAACTCGTCAACTAAAAAAATAAACAACAATGAAAAGATATTGTCAAACACTAGACTTAAAAGAAGACGAAAAATTAATCGAAGAATACTGCCACTGGCATTCGCCGGAGAATATATGGCCGGAAATTCCTGCCGGAATCCGCGAAGTTGGAATCCTTGATATGGAAATATATCGCCTTGGTTCACGCCTTTTCATGATAGTTGAAACTCCGGATGATTTCAACTGGGACGAAGCATTTGCCCGCCTTGCCACACTTGACCGCCAGGCAGAATGGGAAGCATTTGTAGACAAGTTTCAGAAATCGGCTCCCGGAAGCTCTTCATCCGAAAAATGGCAATTGATGGACAGAATATTCAAACTCTGAAATCCTATGGAAAATAAAGGAAAGAAATCTTTGGTGTCGGCAGCTGACGGCAAATCATTTTTGCTTCCATTCGTCCTCATCACCTCATTGTTTTTGCTGTGGGGATTTGCCCACGGATTGCTTGATGTTCTGAACAAACATTTCCAGACAGCTTTCACTATGTCGAAAGCAGAAAGCGGACTTGTCCAGTTTGTGACTTACATTGCTTATTTTCTTATGGCATTGCCAGCCGGAGCATTCATGAAGCGTTTCGGATATAAGAGTGGAATAATTGCCGGACTGATGTTATTTGCCTTGGGAGCATTTGCCTTTGTTCCTGCGGCTTACACACATTCTGCTGTTCCATTCCTGATAGCACTTTTCATAATAGCTTGCGGACTTTGCATACTTGAAACAGCAGCCAACCCGTATTCCACTGTTCTCGGTCCGGCAGAATATGCTGCACAAAGATTGAATCTCTCCCAGTCGTTCAACGGATTGGGATGGATTTTAGGACCACTCGTTGGCGGAGCCTTGATATTCGGTGCTCAGTCCGATGATTCATTTGCTTTGGCAAAACCTTATATTCTTGTAGGCTGTATCGTTCTTGTAGTCGTAGTGATATTCTCATTCGTCAGTCTTCCTGAAATAAAAGAAGAGGAAATGGAAGAATTATTCCCCGACGAAGCCTCAACATTAAAGGAAATGACGCCTACAGTTTCAATGTGGCGCTGCCCTCAGTTCGTTCGCTCCATTGCGGCACAATTCTGTTATTGCGCTGCACAAACAGGAATTTTCAGCTTTTTCATCAATTATGTGACAGAATTGAAGCCGACACTTACAAACGTAGAAGCCTCACAAATTCTGGCATTCGGAGGAATGGCATTGTTCATGCTTGGCAGATTGTCAGGCAGTTTCATAATGAAAAAGATCAGTCCTGAAAAGCTTTTGGGAATTTATTCACTTGCAAATATTTTATGCATGATTCTGGTCATATTTGAATTTGGGAATATATCTTTGTATGCACTGTATATTTCTTTCTTCTTTATGTCCATCATGTTTCCTACAATATTCGCCCTCGGGCTCGAAGGAATGGGAGTGCACACCAAAAAGGCTTCGTCATATATTGTTATGGGTGTTGCCGGAGGCGCATTCAGTCCGATGTTGATGGGATATATCGGTGAGAACCAAATGTCAATCGGCTTTGTTGTTCCACTCATTGCCTTTGCTTATATATTGTATTTCGCTATGAGATGCAGAAAATCAGGACAGAAACAGCATATTGCATAATATACTATAACACAACATATTGCATTTCCAATAATTTTTTCGGGGTTGGAAAAGTTTTTTCATCCGCATGAAAATCTTTTTTCACAATATATGAAACTTTATTTTCATAATATATGGAAAAAGTTTTCCAACCGTAAGAAATGATTCTGACAAAAAAGAAGCTGTGTCAAAATAAGTTTAAACACAGAGTCAGAGATACAGAGTTTATATTTTATTTATAGTCAATATAATCCTCTGTGACTTTGCCTCTGTGTTTATTCTTTTCGTTTTGACACAGCTTCTTTATATATTTAACCAAGGTTCACGTCCGACCGACTAACCTAAAGTTTCCTGCTTCAATTGTTCCACAAACTCATCGATGCGATGCAGTTCCTTCGGTATATCAATGCTCTGAGGACAATGAGAATTACACTGCTCGCAGCCGATGCAATGATTTGCCTGACGCAATTTAGGCACGCTTCTGTCGTAGCCAACCAGATAAGCACGACGAGCATCGCGATAATTCTCATCCTTTGAACTCTTTGGAACATTTCCTTCGTTCACGCATTTGTTATAATGCAACAATATTGCCGGAATGTCGATACCATAAGGACAAGGCATGCAATATTTACAGTCATTACAAGGAATTGTAGGGTATTTCAGCATCAACTGAGCTGTTTCTTCCAAGAAATCCTTCTCCTCGTCGCTCAATGGCTGAAGCGGCGAATATGTACGGATATTATCCTGCAAGTGCTCAAGATAAGTCATACCACTCAAAACTGTCAGAACTTTGCTTGGCGAACCTGCAAAGCGGAAAGCCCATGAAGCGACACTGCTTTGAGGCATTCTTTCTTTCAGGCGGAGCATTATATGTTCCGGAACATTTGACAAACGTCCACCCAACAACGGTTCCATAATAATTGCCGGGATATTGCGTTTTTCCAACTCACTGTAAAGATATTCCGCATTTACGTTGTTGCCTGAAGCATGTAGCCAATCGACATAATTCAACTGTATTTGCACAAAATCCCAATGAGCATAATCATGCATAGCCAAAACCTCATCGAAAACCTCAGTTGTTCCGTGAAAAGAAAAGCCCAAATTACGGATACGTCCTGCCTCACGCTCCTTCATCAGATAGTCCAGCATTCCGTTCTCGATATAACGTGCACGGAAAGTCTCGATACCGCCGTTACCGATTGAGTGCAACAAATAATAATCGAAATAATCGGTCTGCAAGTCTCTGAAGGACTTCTCATACATAGCTATTGAGTTCTCACGAGTCCAGTTCTGGAAGTTAGACAACTTTGTAGCGATGAATATTTTCTCACGCGGATGACGTTTCAAAGCAATACCAGTTGACTTCTCCGACCAACCCTGAACATAAACAGGCGACGTATCGAAATAATTCACACCATGCTCAATGGCATAATCCACCAAACGGTTCACTGCGTCCTGGTCAATAAGGTTTCCACCTTTTTCGGGTGCAGGAAGTGTAGGCCAGCGCATACAGCCATATCCTAACAGCGAAATCTTCTCGCTTTTGGGACTGGTGCGATAAGTCATCTTGTCTGTCGGCACCTCTCCCAACGCGCCTGAAGCATCGCTCCCCGTTCCTTGTGAAGAGCAGCCGGACAACAACGGAGTTGCAGAAGCTGTGCTGATACCGACAATCTTCAGGAAATCGCGACGATTAATCGCATTCTTATCTTGTGTTTCCATATCTCTCGATGTTTTTATATATTAAATTTCACGATGGCGCTCATGTCCCTCAACATAAATCGCACTGTAAGGACGTGCAGGACAAAGATTTTCACAAGCACCACAACCGATACATTTCTCTTCATTTACAATCGGTTTCTTCGGCGAATCCGGATTATTCTTGTCCACTGGAATCATCTTTATTGCTTCAGTAGGACAGTGACGTTCGCAATTACCGCACTCTACGCCATCAGTCACAGGAATACAATTCTTATGAATAGTAACAGCATGGCCAATCTGAATAGCTGATTTGTCGGCACGTGTAATCAACTTAATTGCACCTGTCGGACAAACTTCGGAACATTTCACACATTCCGGACGGCAATAACCACGTTCGTATGACATTTCCGGTTGCATAAAATTCTCCAACTTAGTTGAAGGACGAAGCACACCATTAGGACAAGCCGAAACGCAAAGCTGACAAGCAGTACAATGCTGGGCAAAGTTTCCAATTCCAAGTGAACCCGGAGGTGTAAGCGGTGTAAGACGTTCAGGAGCAAGTTTTGGTTCAATATCTGCCAAACCTCCGTCAACTTTCTGTTCAACTTCTTTCTTGTCCGCAGGAAGTTCCACACGTGTATCGGTACGTTTTGTCTGATTTTTCTGATATTGACGAAGATTTTTCTGCTGTTTTTCCTGAGCGTTCAATGCAGCAGTTGCAGCAACAACACCAACTGCAGAGAAGAAACCACGGCGAGAAGCATCAGCCGCATTTTTGCCTTCTTCTTTTTTAGCATAAGCATATTTGTAGTGAAGAGCATCATGCTTGCAATTATCCAGGCAATCCATACAAGAAACACACCGGCTATAGTCGATTGTATGTTCCTTTACATTGATACATGAAGCCTTGCACTTACGTGCACAAAGATTACAGTTCTTACATTTATCAGTATCAATCACCGGACGGAACAATGAAAAACGGGCTACAAATCCCAAGAATGTACCAACCGGACAAATCGTGTTGCAATATGTACGTCCGTTTCTCCAAGCCAAAACAGCCACCACAACAAAAGTCAATACTGCAACTGCAAATGTTGATACACTTTTCACCCACACATCAACAGTGTAGAACGCATAGCTATCTGCACGTTCAGCAAAATAAGCCAGCAAATTATTACCCCATTGATAAACCGGTAAAAACATGTTGTTTGCGATACGTCCATAAGCACTGTAAGGCGCCAGTAAAGCAACTGCCGAATGTATTCCGGCAACCAACAAAATCACAAACAGAATCAGAACGCCATAACGAAGCCAGGCAATAGCCGGCGAATAAGAAAAACGCATATTCATCTTTTTACGCTTTCCGCTGATCCACGAAATAACATCCTGAAAAACGCCCAAAGGGCAAATCACAGAACAATACACTCGACCAAATACGAATGTAAGCAACAACAATGCGACAACTACTCCAACGTTCAACGCCAACAAGGCTGGTAGAAACTGGATTTTTGCCAGCCAACCGAACCACGCATGAATTGTTCCGGTGAAATCGAGGAACAAGAGCGTAATCAGTACGAAGAAAAGCGTCGCAAGTGTCAATCTAATTTTACGTAACATATTAAGAACTATTATTTAATAGAAATAAAATCTTACTCGTCTCCTACGAAACTATATTATGCATATACATTCGTAGGCAATCGTTTAGATAATTGATTATAATTTGAATATTTTCAAAAATTACATAAGTCAAAATAGGTGTTTTTATTACATATTATTTTTGCAAACACAAATTAATACAAAAAATCTTTTTTCTCTTTACTTATGTGGATATTTTTTCATGTCAATATATCCCATATCAGTGTTATTTTCTCACTTTATTTTCTTGCAACCAGAATACATTCTATTAATTGTCTATTTTATCCGTTATTCAATTTAACCTTTTGACCTATAATAAAAACTCAAAATAAGGATGTTCAAAAGAATCAGTATCTTCTATCTGAATCATTGGGTTATGAACTATGAAGGATTGTTTATAGAGTTTTATTGTAAATGAAGATAGATTTTCAAAATAATTCCTCGTATAAATTCCTGTTTTAGGTCTGTTCAATAGTCCAGCTTCGATATACATCGGCATAATGCAATACAAACCATTAGGCAAAGATCTATTACTCGCATATATAGAAGACATTCGATTTATAATTAGTTGTGAAGAAACTTCATCCTGTACATGAAAGAACTTTCCTAATATAACCATTGCATCATATCCAAAAACATACGCTGCATTAATAAGTGATGTGAATATAATCGCTCTATCACCTCTGTGTTTCATGGCTGCATTGAACAACTGCTTATGTTCTTCAATATAATTAAATAATGGATTACGAACAGAAAGTTTCCCTATGATACTGCGAGCCTTATTGATTCTATTAGTTCCCTCATATTCTCCAAAAGCTAAATCTTCGGCATATTCTGACGAAAAGTTACCATCAAGAGCAGCTTTCATTGCCATCTCAATAACTCTAACACTGATTCTTTGGTTTATGCCTACAGTTTTTTTCATTTTATTTCTTATTTATTATTATGAATGGTATAACAACCTCGAGGAAATGTGCCCCTCCATGAGTAATTCCAATATTATTACTAAAACTTTTTGAATTGCGCCAAACAGCCCAATTATCTTTGACAAGCAATGCATTCTTTATATCTTCATTTTTTGTAATAAATAAATTTAAATAATCATGGTTTGAATATATAAGATGCCTGCTACCACGACTTTCCTTTTCATAAAGGTATGTCTTTTCATGCGAATTTAGTAATCTCCATGGTGATGCCTGAATATTTCCATGATCTGTTGTTATATATATTTGATATCCCATCTCGTAAATATTTTTTATATCTAATGCTGTATATTGTGCCCATTCTTCCGATAAGAGGTATAACTCCCTAATATTCCTAACGGCATGCATTCTCTCGTCAAGAGTAGTATCAACCAATGCCTGCCTTGTTTTATTAGGGTTGTCAATAGTAAGTGTTCCATGATTATAACTTATATTGTATGACTCAACCTTCTTATATCCGTTTTGTGAAATCCAAAAACTCTCCCATAATTTCTGTTCCTCATAAGGAGATTGTTTATAGTCTAAATTGGGTATATCTCCTTTAAATATTGCCTGGCGCGACAATTTAGTAATAGAAGGAAGCCAGGCAAAAGTAAATGAATTAACAGTAGAAATACCTAGTAACTGGATTTCTTTTGACAGCAATAAATATTGCCAATATGCCATTCCGTCTATAACCACCAATGCCACCTTTTCATCTCTTGAGTGATTTCTTGCTATATATGGAAGAATCTTATTAACCATTTTTGGCCTCTGTATTGCAGATGAAGATATCTTTGTAAAGTAACTTTTGTTTAAGTACTTTTGAAAATCATAATTTATTTCAGACAGACTGTTTTCAATGCTGTCATACAAATTATACTTAAGAGCTTTGTTTATAATTTTTGAAATTGTTTCAATAGTAATTGCATCGTCCCAATTAAGTCTTATCTTACTTAATTCATCAATAAGTTCTTCTTTGGATACTCCCAAAGTGTTTTTTACTTCATTTATCAAAGACTTGGTTTCTATTGCAGAAAGATTATATTTATAGTGTTTGTTGTATAAATAAGATGCTGTCGAAAATGTTAATAACTCATTATTGAGCAAAATATTAGAGTTGAGCGCCGGCAGTAATTTGGGTAAGCTGAAAGTAGAAAGTATATGTATTATCTGCATCAAATCCGGTAGAATCCAGCTTGAATCTTTAATGATATAACATATTCTGTTATCAGACCATCGGTCTGTAGTTTCATATCTTACTCTTAATTCCAGTGAAGATTGTACAGGCAATAGGAGTAAGCCGGATTCTCTAAGAACATTCTCTTGAGTGTCTGCTCTATATAAAAATCCATCCGGATTTATAACAGCTGTCAGTCTAAATCCGTCATATCCTACATTTTCTACTATTTTCTCAATAAATTTATCCATTTACTCTTACTGTCAAAATCATTGAAACATTGGGTACTATACTTTTTCTTTTACTAAAAGCTCTTTCCCATACTTCTTTTTCTGAATTCAGTTTCTTCAACTTGGCATTGCGTATATTGGCAATACCTATCTTATTTATTCTTTGCTCAGCATATTGCAATGCGCGTAACTTCTTTTCAGACATACTCCTTATATTGGAATCAATATTCATCTCCATTCTATGGAATATTGCGTGAAGATTATTTTGCAGCAGGTTATTATTTTCCAGTTCAGGCATCAGCACTCTTTCTCCAGTACATGCGAAATCATTCTTATTCTGCACAAGTCGGTTCCATATATCATTTCCGTATGGAGCATATACCTTACCATTGTCTGCAATAAATTGAGCAGTATAAGTTTCCTTTGTTTCATAATTGTTTTTTGCCGATACTTTCCATAAAGTCATATACCCTGGTAGTTCATTCCCATCCTTTGATATTATTACTGGAACATCCTGCTGAGTATTACCATCTATTCCATCAAGAATACGTTTCACTTCAGGATGCTGAAGTGTGAGATGTTCGCAATCAGGATTATCCCCATGGGCGGTCGAGTCGAATATAGCATTTAGTCTTTTACCATCTATAGTATACTCTGTTACACCAGTGACCTGTTTGGATATTTTGCCATTTTCACTTCTGACATATAAATCCATAAGTTCCTCAAGCCATACAGGAAGTGGACTATATTTTATTTCTCCGGCACTCTCTTTTTCTATATCATTTTCCGAAAATGATGGTAAAGCTCCTTCTGTAGATTTATAATCGTGCAGTTTCTTTCTAATCTCATATAACCAACTGTCACTGGCAAAATCAAATCGTTTGGGATCCAGTAATGACTGCAGGTAAAGGTGATTCACTTTCTTCATGTCAATAGTAGAGTCAAGCACATCGCCACTCTTGTCAATACCCAATTCATTCAATATTGCATCCAGTTTGTCAACAATAATCTCATATACACGAGTGTCAACAGTATTATTAGTCAACATATTGAAAGCAATGACCGGGTTCTTTTGTCCGATACGGTCAACACGACCTATCCTCTGTTCTATAGCCATTGGATTCCATGGCAAGTCATAATTGAAAACCACATGGCAGAATTGCATATTAAGAGACTCGCCGGCAGCATCAGTTGCCACCATCACACGGGCATTGTTCTTGAATTCAACCAAAACCTTTTGTCTTTCTTGTAAATCCATACTACCATTTATACCAACAGTAGGAAGACCGGCAGCTTCCAGTTGTTTCTGAAGATAAATTTGTGTCTTTCTGAATTCTGTAAAGACCAAAATCTTTAAATCAGGCTCACCACTTTCGTTCTGTAACGAATAAATCTTTTGAATCAGAGCAGTGGTTTTCGCATCCTGTTCCATATCCAGACAATGTTGAGCTTCAACAATGAGAGCAGAAAGAGCAGATTCTTCATTTTGGAAAGAATAATTGGTTCCATCTACAGAGTAATCTTCTGTTTCCATATCATCAAAACACACAGTTCCTTCTTCGTCATAATCCTCAATATCATCTCCATTCATCCCATTCTGAAGCCTCCACAATCTGGTTTGCATGGCCGATAAGATTGCGGCTGTACTGCTGCTGGCCAGTTTCTGCATCATTACCATCACTAATCCGGTAGCATTCCGATTTCCCCTTTTAGCTCTGCCAAAACAGTACCTCACATATTGTGTCACATGCTTATATAATTCGATCTGAGCTTTATGATTAACCTCATCAAGCGGAATGTCAAATCGTACAGTAGTTCGTGGCTGAAACAGTTTCTTTCCGTCATAATCTACCGCAAAACGTTTTTCTGAGCGCATCACATAAGGTTCTATCTCCCTTACACTCGGCATACCCTCGCCAGAGAAAGCTTCAGGATCAATTAATTGCAACACACGTCTGAAATGGTCACTTTTACCTCTGTGCGGTGTAGCCGATAATAGCAACACATTCGGTACTGCATTACATAATGTGTCAGCCATTTGATATCTCGATACTTGCGCTGTAGCTCCACCCATTCTGTGCGCTTCATCAAATACAATCATATCAAAATCGGCATTAACTACAGCTTCCAGACGATATTTGTTATACTCATCAACTTTCTCTGGACTCCATCCTTGCCGTGCAACCAGTGGTTTGAGCGCATCAATAGATACAATGATTTGGTTATGTTGAGTCCAGAAATTGAGTTCCTTCTCAGCATCAAATCCGGCAAATGTTTTTGCCATACCTGTGATAAAATCACTGTCATAAATTGCGAAGTTCTCATTAAAATGTTCTTTCAGTTCCTGCTGCCATTGTAACATTGCAGATTTGGGCACTATAAGCAAAATACGTTTTACTTCACCACGAAGCTTTTTTTCCTTAATTATCAAACCTGCTTCAATAGTTTTACCCATACCAACCTCATCAGCTAGCAAGAAACGGGTCTGCACACCTTGCATCACTTTCTCCAACACGAGTATCTGGTGAGGAAGAGGAATCAAGCTGCTCTCATATGGAGCAAGTAATCGCTTTTGTGCCATCTCTTCCTTTATTCGGGCAGCAATAGATATATAACGAATACATGATATGCCAGGATTATTTCCTTCTGCTATATTTTCCTCGAGGTCGGAACGCAACACTTGGGCAAAACTGTCATCTTCCAGAATATGAATCCAGACAGTTTCTTTTCCAAAAAGCACCTTGCTTCCTATTATTTCAACATTTTTTCCTCTATATTTCATATTAATTATTCGCCCTTTTATACGCCTCTTTTAAGCCTCACAACATCAAGTAATTAGACCAATATTACTTGAATAAAGACAAAAGTATTCGCCCTTTTATACGCCTCTTTAATTATATATCACCGTTTTCTTTTAAAGTTCTAAGGCCAATATTAATTGCTTTAGTAATAATATCATTATGTACTTTATATTTATCACCAAGCATATAAACCATTTGTCCTCTCTCTCCTTCTGTTTTTATCAAATCCATATTTTTTAGCTGATTGAGAAAGTTTCTTAATTGTTTGTCAGAAATATGATCTCCAACTATCTTTAAAATATCAGATTTTTTCGCTTTACCATACTTTTCTAAATATGGAGCCAAAACTGCCAATACTTGATCTGCAGTCCAATCTACCAGCATAGAATAGTCTGCAGTTTTTCCTGCTATTTCATAGTAATGACGTGGCAATGTATAGTATTGCGCACTGGTCTTGCCATGTTTCTCTAAACAATTTTTTTCTTCTAACTTCTTGGCAATCTTCTTATCAATTGTTTTATTGTTACCATCTCTGATTTTACATAGCTCTATCATATCAAACACTGTAAGTTTTTCATTATCTGGCAACTCTTTCTGTATTGATTGTATAAACAGAGCAAAACTGGAATCTTTCACCAAAGCTGATAAAATAGCAGTAACATCAAAATAATCTGATCTCGAATAATCAGGTGCAGGTTTTCCTTCAGCCAAAGTATATAGGAATATTTTATCTAATCCCTGCCCTGAGCGTTCCACAATTCCTGTTTTTGAAAGTACATCAGCCAAAAGACGATTTCTTGGTGTACTTGGCACTGTTAATAGATTCTCCAATGAAACACCTTGAGGAAATCCTCCTGCATTAGTAATGTCAAGTCTTTCAGGATACAACTTTATAATGATCTCACTATTTCGCCTATAATCTCGATGAGCAAAAGCATTATTTATTATCTCGCGTATAACATCCTCATTAAAATATGGAATATCGAATATATACGCCCCCTCCCTTACTGGGACAGAAGCATTCTTCTCATTAATTGCATCCCACAAAAGGTCAATCATCTTATAGAACGGTTGCCCAAATACTTTACGATTATTGAACTCAATTTGTCCCTCTGTTCTACGGTATTCCAGCATCACTTTTGCTTGAGGAAATACTCTATTTATAACTTCTTCTTTACCGACAAGGAGTAATGCTGCGTTTGTGACACGATTATCAGATATAAGTCTTAAATCGCTAAGAGCCTGCAAATCTGAAAGCGAAACAAATGACGGATTTTTTTGCTTTTTTGCATATTTCTCTTTTAATATAGCAATAGCTTCAGTATCAAGATCATCAACTGTTATTCCATCACAGTATTTTTCCGAGAAATCAGGCTCTTGCTCTTGAATTATTGAAATAAAAGTCTTCTCATCCATTGGTTTAAGTTCCTCGCCTACTCTCATCAATGGCACATCTTCAAATTTAAAGACTTTTCCTATAGGGCGAGGTGGCACTTCAATAACCAGAACCCTTTTTCTTTTATCATCGTAAAGCTCATAAATCATTGGTCTTATACCTAAGTCTGTATAAATATCACTTTCCAACTGACCTATTGCATTTATTGATTGGTTAGTACCAACAACACGATGAGGATAATCATCATGCATTCCTAAGACTAAACGACCTCCATTTTCATTACAAAGAGCAACTATATATCCCAAGATACATTTCCTACGTTCTTTTGGCTCTGTTTTATTGCGACCATTGTAGGAGAAGTTTCCTCCTTCTGCTTTTTTAAACTCAACATGGTCTTCCGATTCACGTTGAAGTTGGAGTTCTTCTATTGTATATTTCCTCATAACCGATGATTGAATTCTGTTTATACTCTTGTTGATGCTATATCATAATACTGCAATAATACTTCATCTTCTTGCAGCAAGGATTCCTGAATATGGTCACCCACCAAAATGATTGATTTATAATCTTTCTGTTTATAGCATTCCTTGAATCCGTATCTCAGCACTTCAAGTCGTGTATCCTTCATGCGCTTGGCTTTTGGCTTTTGTGCTTGCTCCAGATACATATTGAACTCCTTCATCATCTTACGGTTACGGATGATTTCAAGGTCAGCAGCTTTTTCTGGGTCAGGCTTACGCCATTTACCGTCTTCATCCTTGATAAAGTTTTCTTCAAGGATTGTCATCAGTTCAGGAAGGACATCTCCTTTCTTTGTTGTTGACATGGCTTTCATCCATTCGGGATGAAGTTCTTGATATGTCTGTGGAGTTTCCAATTCTCGTTTAAGCCATTCTATACCTTCTGCTTCACTACTGATAAATAAAGCCATAGGAATAATTCCATTTGTTGCTTTCTTCTTTTCTTCATATTCCAATGCTTGTGATGCAGTAAAGAACATGCCGTCGCGCTCAATAAAACGTTCTCTCAATCCTCTTTGGAATTCTTGAGCATCCATAGGAATGGCATAGCCATGCTGAACATAATAGGAAATCAGCCTGTCATAAAGTATTTTAGGACTTCGCTCAATAACAGCTGTGGTTGAATTGTCTTTTTCCAAATGAACCGGCAGATGGACTAACAGCTCCTCTATGAAATCCATAGCATTGGATGCTTTATCTACAGCCGTTTCAAATTTGAACAATAGTTCTTCAGTTGGTTTATAGCAGGTTATCACAAGGTCTTGCTTCACAGCAGTAGTTGTAGTAACGGCCTTAAAAGATTCTTTCTTTTTATCTAATGCTGAAACATTCGCTATCACAAATCCAGCATTTTGAATTGAATTTTGAATACAAGTCCATACCATTGCGCTCGTGTTACTAAATTCGACCGACATCCATTTACCTGGTTTTAATACTCTAAAATATTGCGTAAACGCACCTTGCATAAGATTCTGATATGATAAGAAATCCTTCTGTTGGGATGTACTAATAATGCATTCATCACAACTGTTGGTATGTACTCTAAGCCACATCTCTGATATTCTATTCATTTCTGAATACATAAAATTCTTACCAAAAGGGGGATCGGTGAATATATAATCAATAGATCCTTCTCTAAGTAAGGACACATCTAGAATGCTCTGTGTAGAAATTACAACATTATTCATATTTGTACTAACAGGAATTTTATTCCTGGCTGTTACTAGACTTTCTAACTGAGAAAATATATTAAGCTCTTTAAATAAAGATGGCACATATAAAGTTCCAGACATCGGTCCACCTCCTGCGCCCCAACAACCGTTCATGTATGTATATCTATACATAATAGTTGATTGAAAAGCTAGTTTTGTAATCAAGTAATTTAGAATAGGTTTGTTTCTAACTAATGATTTTACTTTAGAAAGAATTAGTAATGTTCTTCTTGTGTAATATTGATAAAAATATTCTATTCCATCTCTAAAGCATCGACTTAATTCATCTCCTATATATGTTTTATCTAACGGAATCCAATCATTAGATTCTAATGATAATATTTTGTTTACAGTTTCAAGATCAAATCTATCCGGTCTCTTTTCATAGCGTTTCCCATTATACGAATAGTTTATGAGAACAGGTGTTTTTTTTGTTTCATTAAGATTAGTATGTGAAATATTATCGAATCTAATCTCATTTACTTTCTCCAATTCAGTTTTACGTAATTTTGTACCACAATTGGAGCAAATAAATGTATCTAAAATTTTCCCCTCTTTTTTATTAACTGCAGCATCCCAGAAAATAAGTTCTGAACTACAATTATTACATAAGTATGAATTACTCCATAATACATAATTAATTTCAGCAATATCACCATTGGTGTGTTTCGTATAAAACATCCAACCAAGTTCCTCTTTTACCCTTTCAATAATTTGAGCTGTTTCTCTCTGAAATGTCTGTCCACTTACATCAGAATTTATACAGTAAGAAATAAATGTTGCTAATGGACTTAAATCCAAACATATTGCATTCCTGCTCTTGTTACAAAGCCTACTTGCAGCCCCTGTCATACCAGTGCCAGCAAATCCATCTAATATTACATCCCCTTGTTCCGTGTAATATTCAAGATATTTTTGGATAGCTTTATGCGGAACCTTTGTTAAATATGGGTGATGCATATATAGAGGGTCAAATTTCCCTTCGCTGACATCACTTGTGTATGGAACTTTTACCTCAAAATTCTTCTTCCGCTTACCGTCTGTCTCTAATTGAACTTTTTCTTGCTCCCACTCAGCAATAAAATCATTCAACCAAGGGTTAGGACAAGCAGTATAATACGGAGGATCAGAGAGATTGATAATATCATCATCCTCTCCGATAGGAAATCCTTCTATCTGTTTTAACTCCGGTAACTTCTTTCTAAGTTCCTCACGGAAATAGGCTCTACGAGCATCATCGTTTTCAAACTCCATTCCAAGGCAAACCACCTTTTCAGGAGTAAGCTTTACTTCCTCAAATTCATCATCCAAAAACAGTGACGGGTTTATATTATTTTTGCTCATAGTTCATTTATTTAATAATAATTCGTACATCTTCAGGCTTATGCCCTCTACTTTTGTTGTCGATATATGAAGCAAGTGCATCCAGAGCCTGTTGTTTAGTCATTGGACGCGAGAAAATTTTCATCATCTCATCATGACCAATCTCTATCTTGGTAAAGCTTCTTTGCAGTTTGCTGATAATTTCTATCAATATACGGGCATACTGCTGATTCAGTTCTATTATACCATTATTAAACTGTTCTAAAGTTACCTTTTCTTGTTCATTCAACAATTCACGGTTCTTGAATGTTGTTGGATCCTCCAATGCATCATGGAAGCTTTGCTCAAACTCTGCAAATATCTCATTAAGTTCATCCTGAAGTTCACTCAGAGATGGCAACACTTCGCGATTGACAGTTGGGTTAAAACCATCTATAGATGTTGGCATCGAAAAAATAGCATTTCTGTTTACATTAGGATTGACCACCTGCAGGAGATTCATTTTTCTCTGCCAATTATCATATCTGCTCGGGTTGATGAAAGGAGCATTGCGGACAATATCACATATCAATTTTCTTGGTTGCGACATTATTGCCTGCTTTCTGCCAAAATCTATCTCGCTGATATGAGCCTTGAGGTATTCGTTCATATACCAATCGGCATATCTTCCCTTGAGTGCTTCCAGCTTTGATTTATAAGTTTCGCGCGCTGTCTTATTCTTTGTTATAACATCTTTCAGTTCGTCAATAGCAGCGTTTATATCATCTCTTAAACTTGAATCATTGATGTTAGATAAGGCAGTTCGCAAGTAAGATACAATATCTTTCAGTCCGTCAAGCTCTTTAAGCAACTTGTTGGTTTCAGATATCTTCCGGCATGTTTCCGTCATAGCTGTTTTGACAACATCCATAGGCCATTCTATATTTCGCATTTTTGCCTTAGTGTTATAACGCGGAAGCTGGTTGCAGATCCCTTTTAATCGGATAAATTCATTATCCAGTTTTTTAGCTTCATCTTCAGAAATGATTTCTATATTTCCGGCAAAACGATAACCGCCACTAATTTTATGCTGCAATACGGCTATTTCCGATTCCAATGCTTGTGCCTTGGAAAGCAAGTCGGCAAAAACACTGGTGTTTGGATTATCCAATTCGTTTGTACGGTCCACACCCAATAGACCAATCATAATTTCTCTGATCAATGGAATATTGATTCCCTTTGGAGGACATATATTTGAGAAATTATAATTGTCCTGCGGGCTGATTTTTGTTATATCCGCAATATTTCCGGCATTGATACGATTTCCTCCTTGAAGCACTATTTCAATTTCGCCTAAAGCAGCCATAGTTGCCAATACCAGCATTTCCAAATCAGCCTCAATATGAAAATCGCTAGATATATATTCATTGGTTTCTGCATAGAAGACTTCCAGAATCTCATCTCTATTCAGCACCTGGCCACCTTTAGCATCCAATTTAGCTTTTATGCTACGGGCATATTCGGAATGTTCTGTTGAGAGACGTCCGTTTTCCCACAATCCAAGTCCCATCAATATGGCTTCGGCATTACGGTTCATGTCGGCAGGCTTTGCTATCTTGGCTCTGGCAGAACGCAACATATTGTCTCTATTATCCTTTGTCAATGGCTGAGGCAGTGCCATAAACTTAGGATAATGAGGATTTTCTGCTTCAAACTGACTCTCCATAATATAAGAAGTAACAGCACTTACAGAATCTATTTTAGATTCATTCTGAGCACCCGGCATTCCTTGCAGTGGATGTCTTTCTCCCATATATTCAACAGTTGTTTTGCCCAAGAATTCAGTATTGAAAAGTGTACGTGCTTCTCTGAAATATTTATCGCGCAACTGTTTGTATCTAGGTTTTTCGTCGCTACTTGCACTACCTTCCTGAGATAGCGCTGAACCATAAAGCACTATCTTTTGCTTCAGCTCATCACTTAAATCATCCATAAGGAAGAATACACTATCCTTGTCACATGGATGCGCTTTAGCCGCAGCATCGAAAATCGGCATAAAGTATATATAGAAATGTTGTTGTGGATGAGTAGTTGAGCGATCATTAGGATTACCCATAAAAATATATCCGGCTCTGTTACACTTATGAGACAACCACTCTATACTGTGAGCCCAAATGCGGAAATTTGTTCTGTATGTCTCACCTTCCACAGGAAGAACTTCTGCCAGAAACATATAGAAATATTCATCCTTCTGACTGTTTCCCATTTGTGAGGCATAGTCTTTTACTTTCTGCTCATAGTTTACCCCGCCTTCTATACGTAGATGATATTCATTGTTTTCTCCTTTTTCGAAATACTGACCAATTGTAGCTGAAACAATAGAATCCAACACACGGGTAAATGCCAAATCTACCAGTTCATCAAAGTTCTCACAAGTAATATCTATATGACAAAGGTCATTGGCCAATGTTTCAGCCGAAACACCATTCTGATGGCTTAACTCTGCTTGTAGAATCTTTATTGCAGCTGCAGATACAATGCGATGAGCCAAAGGTTTCTTTGGAGCAAGTCCCTTTGTAAAATTCTCTTCTATTTTTTGATCAACCAGTTCTGTGACAGTGCTTACCTTCAACACATCCGGATCGGCTTTTAAATCCACATTACTTTGCATATCCTGCCAATATGAATCATAACAAATTAATCCCGGCTTGTCGGCAGGAACTTCATCATTCATCATTGTACTGAATTTACGCGAAAGAGTTTTCAACACCTCGCGCTGACTCTTTCCTATACGGATTAATGAGAAATTCTCAAAGTAAGTTGGATGAACAGGAAACAGGTTTACATAAGTATCCAAATTATTACTCAAATGAGGAAACATCCCTGTGAATTGAGACAGATGCTGACGTATTTTTGCTTTCTGATGCTCATCCTTCTGAAGAAGGCGTTGCTGCACAATAAATTGCACGTCTTCTTTCTGGATTGTAAGGTCAACATACCGCTCATTTACTCGACCTAACATGTCTTTCGCAAACTGAAACTCCGGAGAACGATAAATCAACTCCTGCACACCAAATACCATGCGGAAATGAGTGCGGTCGCTCATTTGCCCTAATGCTTGAAGTACTTGCAAGTCTCTATTCAGTTTGGATGGTTCGCTTCTACCTTTGAGGTAAGCAAGCATTTCATCAACCACAAGCATAAAACCCTTATCCGGATACTTTTCTTCGAAAGCATCCATCATCAGTTCCAGTTTTTCTGAATATGATCTAGGTGATGTATCATCAGATATGGAGTAATCCACACCCCATGTCTGAAGCGCATTATCAATCTTATAAGTAATGACTTCCCACAATTCTTGACTGTTTCCTAGTTCAAAACGATATACCATATACTTGCCGGCAATAGTTTTCAGCCATTCTCTTGCCTTCTCGCTCTGCACCATAGGAAGATAATCACTATTTTCTGCAATGATAGAGAAAAGTGACATCAGATGAGATTTACCCGTGCCATAATTACCGACAATCTGAATACCTTTAGTCTCAGTAGTTGCATTCAAGTCCAACTTGCCGCATATCTGTGGTATAATATAATTTTCAAATGTTTGGGAACAGACAAAGTTCTTTACCAATTTAGCACGGTAGTCTTCACTGTCTAATTGCCCGAATTTGATAATTTCATCGATTGGGTCAAATTGTATAAGGTCATTATATTTCATTATATATTGTTTTATGTGAGATTTCTGATAAATTTATTGAATATGAAGGATTTTGTGCAGATGCGAGATAAAAGGTATTGTTAATTATCATACCTTCTTTCGCATCTACTATTAATATGTATGATTTAGACCACGAATCAAACTTGGCTTTCAAGTCTAATTTAAGCTCCGGTTCAAACAGGATACCTATGTTTCTTATTGCTACATACTTACCTATTTCAGGGTTTAATACAACATTATCTTTTATAAGTTTTTCCAATATCTCATCTGCAAATATGGATAAATGTTTTTTATCAAGATTATTTTCAATAGCCTTGCTTAAAAGAAATCCTATATCTGCAAAGTTAATATCATTATTTTGACTCGCCACAAAGAATAATTTGTGGCGTGATCCAGCAGACAGATGTTGAGCTATATATTTAATCATGAATCTTGTTTTTAAAGATTAATCTATTGAAAAATCTATTTCCCCTTTTTCTGGTGGCATGCCTTTTATCCGGTTGATTCTTTTATCATCCATATCACTGTATAATTTTCATTTAATACAAAGATAATGAAGTATTCTTCTATAAGGACTGTTATCTTGTATAAATTTATATAGTTGTAATCAATAATTTCATATCATTTATAATCCAAATACTACATAAAAAAACTCCACTTGGTAAAAATTGACCAAATGGAGCTTTATAATTCTAGTTTGATATAAAATTAGCACCAAACATACTTTATCAGTTTTTTGATAATCATAGTCACCACTGTAAAGTATAATTTCTCAGCGAATATATATTTTTAAAAACTTCTTTTACTAACTTGCTTTATTTCAACATCTCATACAATTTGTCAAGCTTAGGAGAAATAATAATCTCAGTTCTTCTGTTCTTGCTTCTTCCTTCGTTTGTTTCATTATCTGCAACAGGCATAAACTCACCTCGTCCGGAAGGCAGGATCTGCAAAGGATTTACTTTATATTCTTTTGTCAGAATTCTTACAACAGAAGTAGCACGGATAACACTCAAATCCCAGTTATCCTGGAACTGTGCCGTGTGAATAGGCTTGCTGTCTGTGTGACCTTCAATTGAAACGTCTATATCAGTCTGTTTATTCAACACGTCAGCCAACTTGGCAAGAGCTTCCTTTCCTCGGTTGTCAACCTTGGCGCTGCCGGATTTAAACAACAGCTTGTCCGAAAGAGCAACATATATTTTTCCGTTCTTTTCGCTTACCGTCAACTCATCGCTGCTGAATCCCAGCAAAGCATCTTTCACACTGTTCAAAATGCTCTGCACCTTTTCGTTCTGGGCGTTCATCATATCCTGCAATTCGCTGATAGTTCTGCTGCGCTCGTCGAGTTCTTTCATTTTTTCCTGCAACAGAGCATTGAGTTTTTCCTGTTCGCCCATGTTCGTGTTCAGCATAGTCTGATAATTACGGATTTGTCTGCCTAAATCAGTAGTGTCACGGAGCAAAGCCGCAATTCTGTTTGAGAGCTGGTCATTCTCATCTTCACTTGCTATTAACTTTTCCTTCAAGTCAGCTTCGCGCTTCAAAGCATCGAGCCTTCCGTTTTCTGCCAATAAATATTTCTTCTTAGATACGCAAGAAGAACCACAAATCAATATGGCAGAGACTGCCAGATAAAAGATTTTTTTCATAATTTCCAATGCTATAAAAACGGAGCTAAAATACGAAAAACTTTCTAGTCAACAAGAGAACTATTTTGCAAGTAAATGAAGTTTGCTTGTATGCTCCTCCATTATTCCATGTAAAACAAAGAATAAGTCCAAATCAAATTTCTACAAAAATACGCAAATAAATTACACTTTGCTAAATATATCTCACTTTTACTAACCGGCAATTCAAACAAAAACACACAAAATCCCTAATTTCAACACCCCAATTTTATCATTTCAGAAAATGATTGCAATGATTTCAGAAAATCATCGCAATCGTTCACCCAAGTCATTGCAATAACTTCGCACACTCTTCACAATCATTTTTCCAAACCATTGCAATCATTTTTTTAACACTCCGTTTTTACCCCATAAAAGCAGCAGTCAATATGGCAAAACCATCAAAAAATACACGTTTTTCTATCAGGAAGCCTCAAAATCTCATTCAAAATAGAACTATTATTTTGTCTAACTTCTTATCTTTTTCTCTTACATTTTTCCTTTATTACCTACAATCATCGCAATGATATTTATTTCAAGAAAGCAAATACCCCAAATAACTGTCATTTTGTATTTCCTTAACTCCACGAGAGTGCCAACGATTTGAATTTCCTGAAAAGTATCCCGAAATATCGGATTCTCAGAAGGGTTGGGATGACAGAATGATAGTTTGACATTTTGCCAGAAACACTGCTGGCTCCGGCATTGATGACAACTATGATTAAAGAGCGTATAATAAAGTATGAAGGAAAAAGCTGACGGGTAAAATATATATTCTAGGAATTATAAAAGGATAGTACTTATTTTTAAAACTAAGTCTTAGTTTATAAAATCTCAGACTTAGTTTTTATAAACTAGACTTTAATTTTCAAAAACTAAGCCTTAGTTTTAAGAATAGATTTAGACTAATCTGATTTAAAGAAAGCTCGCCTTGCCTAGGGTATATTATTTGAGGAACTTAAGTTGTTTGGTGTTTGATGGTTTGGATAAATTAGATTATTGTTTTCCATTAAACTGTAAATCAAAACAAAGTCTGTAAAAAATTTGCCATATCACAGACTTTGTGTAATTTTACGTTTGATACTACAGCCTAATGAGTATGGAAAGAACTGATTTTATAGAAAACAGAATAGATGTCATTAAAAACATATACACACTCTATTCTTATGCCAAAAGTATCATAGAAGAAGATAAAGAATGGGCTTTACAACGGTTCAAACAGGGGAAATGGTATGTAGTTGAATCATTTGGCAACACATTACTATTTGCTCCAAGCCGTTTTGTCGGTTATAAAAACAATACAAGAGAAAAGCACACATCTAATAATGAAAAAGATGGCAGGCGAACAAACGACAAATTTCGCGAATTAAAATTGTATAAGGAGATGGCAGATGACTATCTGTCAGAGCAATTTGAATTATTCATGACCTCATTAGGTATAGAAAAAGATACAGCAAAGTTTCTTGTTCCAAATAATTTGAATATTGCTGATTTGAAAGTTCCTCATAAATGCTATTTCATCTGCCCAACCCATTGTCAAGGACAAAAGGAGAACGCATGGAAGAATTTTCTTTCTCATAATTTTATGGCTATAGGGTGGAATCATACAGATTACTCAAATTATACTATTGATGAAATAAAGCAAGACTACCCCAATAATTATACAGCCATAGGCTCTTTTACTTTGATAAAACAAATTAAAGAAGGAGATGTCGTATGTTGTACAAATAACAGTTACGGACTATGGGGAATAGGAATTGCCTTATCTCAATACAAATACAGTGAACGGATTCATTACGCAGGAAAAGATGAAGACGGCAATGATTCTTATTATTCACACTATATCGATGTAGTTTGGTTATGTTTTAAGGAACAAGGATATATTCCTCTTTCAGAATTTAATATTCAACTTCCTGAAAAGCAATGGCCGCCTTTTGGTACATTGAATCAACGAGAAGTGATTCCTAAGTATATATCTAACTTTCTATTATACAAAGACAAGTGTATGGAAGATAACAATAAATACGATAAGTATATAAATTTATTAGAAGCAAATAAAAACCTCATCCTTACTGGAGCTCCTGGAACAGGAAAAACTTATTTGGCAAAAGCTATAGCAGAAGCAATGAATGCAGAGTATACATTTGTTCAGTTTCATCCATCATATGACTATACTGATTTTGTAGAAGGATTACGCCCAACTCCACCCGACAATAATGGTAATATTGGGTTTAAGCGAGTAGATGGAGTGTTTAAAAGCTTTTGTAAGAAAGCAATCTCTACTATCTCCCAGTTAAAACCACCTACAAATAAAGGTTATAATAATTTAGCTAAATCATTTGATGAAGCATATAACCGTTTGCTTAGTGCTATTAAACAAAATAGTATCACTCTTTATTCAGATTTTAGAAACAGCAAAACTGTTCTCAAAGTAAAAATTAAAGATAATAATCTTATTCAGTTTTGTAAAACCGAAAAATACCAAAACGCACAGACTGAATATTTACAGAAAATCTATGACTTTTATGTTTCAAGAAATCAATATGATATTCGTCAAGAAAAACAAAAGCAATTTGAAAACATAATAGGTAATACTTTAGATTACTCATATTATAGAGGTATCGTACAAGGGTTATTAGATTTTACTGATAAAAAAACGAATACAGAAGATTCTTACAATGATATAGAGACAAAACTGAATATTGAAAAAAAAGTCAATATTCAACCTTCCACATTTATTTTCATCATTGACGAAATCAACCGTGGTGAAATATCTAAAATATTCGGAGAGCTTTTCTTTAGTATAGATCCAGGTTATCGTGGAATAAAAGGCAGGGTAAAAACCCAATATCAAAATATGATAACAGATGAAGCAGACCCATTTTACGAAGGGTTTTATATTCCAGAAAATGTGTATATTATTGGAACGATGAACGACATAGACCGCAGTGTAGAAAGTATGGACTTCGCTATGCGTCGCCGTTTTGCTTGGGAAGAAATAAAAGCAAATGAAAATACGGGAATGTTAGACGAACTCGAAGAAATGAAAGAAGAAGTTCTTGAAGTAATGAATCGCCTGAACGCAGCTATATGGGATGAAGATACCAATAGTGGAATTGAAGGGCTGAATGCTGCATATCATATTGGAGGTTCCTATTTCAGCAAATTACGGATTTATCTAAACGACGACCATACCAACAGGAAATCTGCCTACAAGCATCTTTGGGAAAATCATTTGAAAGGAGTGCTTTTTGAATATTTAAGAGGTACAGAAAATGCTATGGAGAACCTAAAATTACTAGAACAGGTCTATTATAACAATAATAACAATAATGATATTGAGGGATAACACAAAATACTCTTCTGCTACAGATAATCTTGAAGAATATCTGTCGTTACAAAATATCACCAACAAGAAAGTGTCTGAATTGTTGGACGATAATGGTAATGATTTACTCATATATCCTCATTCTTTTTATCAATGTGAGGACGAATTAGGTAAGCGACATATGTTCTCTTTACAAATCCATTGTAAGGAACAACAATGCACTAAAGTCATGTTGGAAACAGGAAACATAGTAGGTTTTATTGGAGTAAATGGAATACCTGTTTCCATTCATTCACGTTTTTCCCAAAATACGGAAGAAGATTACTTTTTGCATTATATGCTTAGTAGAGTATTGTGTATCAACTTAGTTAATCTGCCACATGGAACAGCAGATGAGCAAATATTTAATTTTCTGCTATATTTATTTCCGAAACTTCTCAACGAAGCTTTATCACAAGGAATATATAAAGAATACCAACGAAATGAATATAATAATGCCAATGTACGAGGTGTTATAAATATCAACAAGCATTTGAAAACAAATTTTCCATTTAACGGACATATTGCTTATCGAACACGAGAATTTAGTCACGATAACCATATCACCGAATTGATACGTCACACTATTGAATATATAGGTAAAACAAAATTTGGAAAGGTTTTACTAGAAAAGGATGAAGGGACACGTAGAAATGTTGCACTGATTATTTCTGCTACTTCACGTTATAGCAGACAAGAAAGAGAAAAGGTAATAAAAAGTAATCTGAAAATCAAAAATCATCCCTACTTTTCCCGCTATACTCCTCTTCAAAAACTATGTCTGAGAATTTTAAGACATGAAAAAATCAAATACGGAGAAAAGAAGTCTAAAATATACGGTATTCTATTTGATATTTCCTATTTATGGGAGGAATATCTAGCTACCATCCTTGTTAATCAAGAGTTCAAGCATCCCAATAACAGAAAAGGTACAGGACGTATTTACATGACGAAAGATAAACTATATCCACGCTATCCTGACTTTTATAGAGAATTTGACAACACAATTATAGACGCAAAATATAAGAGAGAAATTAGTCGTGATGATATTCATCAAATGATCTCCTACATGTATCGATTAAAAGGATTAAATGGAATTTTCATACAACCGAGTGAAAATATATATCAGAAAACCGATTCTGAATTATTAGGATATGGAGCGGAAAATAATGCTAAACTGCAAATATTCTATTACCACATTTCACAAGCAACTGGTGATTACAAACAATTTGTCGCTGATATGAAACAATCTGAAAATGCACTCAAATTAGCGATTTCAATTTAACCAATAGATATTTAAACAAACTCGATATTTATAATAAAATAGTCCAGGCACAAAAACAAATAAGGGAAAAATCGTTCCGTATCAGGACTAATATATCATCCCCCCCAATATTTACTAACATTCAAGAAAAAGACTTATAATCTTTCGGTGTTTTCTCAGTTACCTTTTTAAATAATCTCGTAAAATGTTGTGGATACTGAAAACCAAGCTCATATGCTACCTGAGTAATTGAATACATAGGATTTAGAATACGTTCCTTAGCAATGTTTATAACTTTATTCTGAATATAAGTCTGGGCAGATATTCCTGTTTCTTTTTTTATAAGGTCACCAAAATACCCGGCAGATAAGCATAGTTCTGAAGCACAGTATTTCACTGATGGCAGTCCATTATTAACAGCTTTTCCGCCAGAAAAATATTCCTCTAATAATGTTTCAAAACGAACAAGGATATTCCGATTTACAGGTTCACGAGTAACAAATTGGCGTTCATAGAAACGTAAGCAGTAATCTAGTAGAAGTTCAATATTAGTGGCAATCAATCTTTTACTAAGTCTGTCTGTTTTATTCTCTAGCTCCATCTTGATTTTTTCAAGGCAATCAACAAATAACCGTCTTTCGCTATCCGAAAGGTGCAGTGCTTCATTAACGTCATACGAAAAAAAAGAATATTCAAACATATTACGACCTAGAGATGTACACCGAATCAATTCTGGGTCAAAGCATAATGCCCATCCTTTAGGCTGAAATACCTCACCTGTATCTTCAATGCCTATGACCTGTCCCGGAGCCAGACATATAACAGAACCCTTCTGATAATCGTATCGTTGCCGTCCATATATAAGTTCACAATTCTTTTCATCCTTGAGAAACACAACATAAAAACTGAATGTATGCCTCATATGGCGCATAGGTTTGGCTGTGGAAAGATCTATAACACTAACCAAGGGGTTCAATGTTTCTATGCCAAGCATTTCATTATACTGGCTTATAGTTTCAATATTTAACAGTTTGGTATTCATCCATTATTAATCTTAAAAGATATTTTACTATGTCCAAAAATACTATTTTACTTCCAAATTCAAATGTATTATTGAATTAAAACAGCAATTATGGTAAATCAAAAAGTAATCTATCTAATTATATCAAATAGCACCTCCTATATTTTTGCATATGAAGTTTGGAAGTTACTACAAACTTCATTAATATAAATAATTATTAGTAATGAGAAAAGAAACAGATACCATCATATGGATGGGAGCAGGACAAATTGGACTTGCCATTGTAAGGAGAATTGCTTCAGGGAAAAAAGTAGTCATAGGTGACAAAAGTATTGAACAGGCTCATAAAGCTGCTGAATTATTAAACCGTGACGGATTCGATGCTGTAGCAATGGAAGCAGATATTTCATCACGTAAATCCATCCTTTCAGTCATACATGAATCACGTAAGTATGGTGAAATCAAATATCTTATTAATTCAGCAGGAGTATCACCTAGTCAGGCTTCAGTAGGAACTATACTAAAAGTCGATTTATATGGGACAGCTGTATTACTGGAAGAAATTGGAAAGGTTATTGCTAAAGGAGGATGCGGAGTGACTATATCCAGTCAGTCCGGACACCGATTGGCTGCACTTACTCCAGATGGGGAATTTGCTTTTGGCTACTACTCCTACAGAAAAACTACTTTCCTTAGATTTACTAAAAAAAGAAAACATCCAAGACACATTACATGCCTATCAAATGGCTAAACGATGCAATGTGAAACGTGTGATGGCTGAAGCTATAAAATGGGGAGAACGTGGTGCCCGTATAAACTCTATTTCACCGGGAATCATCGTTACGCCATTAGCTATTGACGAATTCAACGGTATAAGAGGTGATTTCTATAAGAATATGTTTGCAAAATGTCCGGCAGGACGTCCTGGAACCGCTGATGAAGTGGCTCATGTAGCAGAACTTCTGTTGAGCGAAAAAGGAGCATTCATCACAGGATCTGATTTCCTTATGGATGGAGGAGCTACAGCTTCATATTTTTACGGACCTCTTAGACCATAAACAACTATTACAATGATTATGAAACATATAATATTCATCCTGGTTCTGTTGCTAACTTCAGTTCAGGGTTTTGCAAAACAATCAAACAATAAAAATACTACAAACTTTATGGAAACAAAACAGAAAACTCTTGTAGCCTTTTTCTCACGGGCCGACGAAAATTACGCAGTGGGATATATCAAGAAAGGAAACACACATATAGTAGCAGAAATGATTGCAGCTGAAACCGAAGCAGATATGTTTCATATCGAAACAGTAAATCCATATCCGGCAAACTACAATGAATGTATTGAAGTAGCCAAACGCGAAAAACAATCAAAAGCTCATCCGGAAATAAAAGGAGATGTTCGTGTGGAAGATTACGATGTAATTTTTTTAGGTTATCCAAACTGGTGGGGAGAAATGCCAATGGCTGTATATACATTTATCGAGAAACATAACTGGCAAAATAAAATTGTAATTCCTTTCTGCACACATGAAGGAAGCGGACTTTCAAGCACAGAACGTCGTATTCAATCGGCTTGCGAAGGGGCAACAGTTATGAAAGGAATTGCCATTCGCGGTTATACAGCACAAAACGAACAGGAAACAACAAGAAAAACTGTTCAGATATGGATTAAAGGACTTAAATTTTAAAAGTTCAGTTATTGGCAGGTTTGATATGAAAACACAAAATAACAAAACAAAGTTATACAATTTGCACATTCAAATAAGAAATCTTATTTTTACAATCAATTCTCATTAAAATGTTTTTATACTGATGGATGAAACGAAGAAATATTATCGTCACTTCAAGGGTGGTAAATACGTTGTTCTAGCTGAAGGACAAGATAGCGAATCGTTAATTCCTGTAGTTATATATCAAGCACTTTACGGCGAACATAAAATATGGGTTCGTCCGAAAGAAATGTTCTATGGAATAGTTGTAATAGATGGAATTGAGCTTTCACGATTTAAGGAAATAACGAAAGAGGAGGCTTATGGAAAGGACTGATGATATAAAGCAATATCTGAAGAACAAGCACCAAGGTGGCGAAAATAATCAGAAAGGTGGTTTGTTTGAAGATTTCTACGCCGTCTATCAAATTGTATCATCTATTACCGGATATAAATCTTCATTTGACAGTGTAGAGTTCCAGACTCAGTTGGAAGATACGTTTGTAGATGATATGTTGATATCTCATCCTGAACAAAATACGTACCATCAGTTAAAGAACACCAAATCTTTATCGTGGGGCAAAATAAATAAACAAGGTGATATTGCATTTGATTTTGCACATCAGATTGAGGACTGTAAAGAGAGGAAAGAGAAATTTTTACTAAAATTAGTATATTCACTAAAGGACAGCAAAATTGATGAGCAAATACCAGAAGAGATAAAGAATCAAACTTCTACCGAATATTTTGATTATACAGCAGACTTAAATAGTCTTGTCATAATAAGCACACCGTTACAACGTGCACTAAGGGCTATTACACAAAATGGAGAAAAAACCCCAACTGATGTTTTAGCGAATATTGCCTCTGTGTTTCTTGGTGTTTGGAAAGGATGCGATTCGAAAAATAGAATATCACTTAAAGAGATAATAAGTAGAGCTGAAAATTTTAAGCATGTAAATCTGAAGATTTACTCCGATGAAGAAATAAGCGACGAGTGTAAACGTGTTCTCGATGCTATTGATGGTTTTAAATACCATATAAGTGGAAGAATGTTTTATTGGAGCATAGGTCGTATGAATGGTAGTTGTCCTTGGCCTGAAAAGATGGAAACAGAGATAATACGTCTGCATCCAAAAGACAAGTGGGAACTAATATCAATGTTATCATAAAAGAAATGTATTATGAGAAGATATGAGAATCTGCAATACGGAGATGAAAAGAAGATCCGCAAGTATTTAGATATACTGGCAGACAAAACAACTAGTGTTGAAGAATATCGTAATGCATTTGAGATACTTGGTGTAGAACTAGGACATGCATTATTAAATAAGGTCGGTGACATACCTGCAGAGGAAATAATGTTGGTGTGTGCATCAGAAGATGCAGACTGGTTGGCTAAAGGTGTAGAGAACGGTTTAGGTAAGGGAGAACTTCCTGTTTCTGTTTATTGGAATACTCGTAACATCGTGTATAACTCAGAAAATGGAGAAAAGATAGAGATTTCACCTATCGTAAAAGCATATGAGGAACCTATAGAAAAATGCCGTCTGTTGATCATTGTGAAGTCAATCATAAGCTCATCATGTGTGGTAAAGACTCAACTGACCAGACTTATTGATCGTGTTCACCCGGAAATGATTGTTATCATGTCACCTGTGATGTATAAAGATGCTCAACCTAATTTATTGAAAGAATTTCCTAATGAGATAAGCAATAAGTTCCAATTCATACAGTTTGCTGTGGATGAAGATCGTCAAGGCAACGAAGTAATTCCAGGAATTGGAGGAATGGTTTACCCTCGACTTGGGTTAGGTGATATTAATAAGAAAAACCAATACATTCCCAAAATGGTTAAAATGAGAATGTAAGATTGACAGACAAACCATGTATATAGATTTTGCAAGTAACAATAAAACACTTAAGTTTTGCAAGTTCAACTTTCAGAAGTTAAGAGATTTCTATGGAATTATGACTAAGCTTCGCATAGCCAGGAAGTTAAAATCCGATAGATTTCAGACACAAACAGTATTGGCCTTTAACTCCTATAACTCCTTTTTTAACTCCTGTAACTCCATCATTTATAATACAAACAAAACTTTAATTATATATATCCGTCAGGTTATACACCAGAGCAAATTTATGGTGAAGGATATTCTAAGATAAGTATAGTATGACTCAAAATCTAAACTATTTAACTTAAAAAATGGTTAGTTTTTTTTCAAACAATAAGCTTAATTAAAAAATTCACACTATTTTTACTGACAGATTATCACAAACAGAGATAATCTTATGTCTTGTTAGCAAGAATATTTGGAAACAATTTTTTAAGGGGTAAAATGAAAACATATTCAGCCATGAAAAAAATACTTGTAACCTATGATATGTTCCGCGAAGGATTCACTGAATTGGAAAAGCTTTATGACGTGACCTTTCCTGACGGACGCGATTTCACTTATGAAGAAGTGTATGAAATGATTCCGGAATATGATGTATTGTGTTCGATGTTCGACTTTCCGGTAAATAAGGAGTTAGTGGATCATGCTCCAAATCTGAAACTTGTATCCAACTATGCTGTCGGGTATAACAATATAGATGTAGCTTATTGCCTGGAAAAAGGTATAACAGTAACCAACACTCCTGGTCCTGTTACAGCCCCGACTGCCAATATTGCTTTGGGATTAATGCTCGACACTGCGCGCCGCATAACAGAATGCGACCGTAAACTCCGCCGATTAGGTAAGCAGATGAAAGTGGGTGTACTGGAGAATTTAGGTCTTCCTATTGATGGTAAGACATTGGGAATAATAGGAATGGGACGTATCGGACAGGCTTTGGCAAAACGTGCCGTTGCATGCAATATGAATATCATTTATCACAATCGTCATCGTTTATCTCCTGAAGAAGAAGAAGCGATTCCAGCTCGTTATGTTTCTAAAGAAGAACTGCTGGCACAATCAGATTTTGTTTCAATCAATGCGCCTTATACTCCTGAAACATATCACATCATCGGAGAAAAAGAATTGAAACAAATGAAATCTTCAGCTGTGCTGATTAATACGGCACGAGGTCCTCTTGTCGACGAGCATGCACTGGTTAAGGCTCTGCAGGACGGAACTATCCACGGCGCAGGATTGGATGTTTTTGAGTTTGGCGACCATCCGTTGCCCGAACTTCTGGAACTGGAAAATGTTGTCCTTTGTCCGCATATCGGAACACAGACATACGAAACCAGAGTTATCATGGCTAAAACAGTATGTGACAATGTGATTGGTTTTTTAGAAGGTGACCGTCCTGTTACGCGGGTGTTGCATCCGTAAAAACTATTTCTACTAATAAATTACAATGGATACAAAATACAACTACATAATCCGTCCAATAAAAAAAGAGGAAATTTATTTGCTCAGGGATTTTCTATATGAAGCTATATTTATACCAGAAGGCATCGAACCTCCGGCAAAAGAAGTTGTAGATTTGCCCGAACTGAAAGTTTACATAGAAGGTTTTGGAGAATATAAAGACGATTATTGCCTGATTGCAGAAACTAAAGGCAATATAATCGGTGCTGTTTGGTGTAGGATTATGAACGATTATGGACATGTAGATAATAGTACACCATCTCTTTCCATTTCCTTATATAAGGAATATAGGAATAAAGGAATTGGAAGCCAGCTAATGATTGAAATGATAATGTTACTTAGAAATAAAGGGTATAAACAAGTATCACTGTCTGTTCAAAAAGCCAATTATGCTGTTAAAATGTACCTGAAGCTTGGTTTTAAAACTATAAAGGAAACAGAAGACGAATTTGTTATGGTGAAAAATATTATCTAAGACAAAAAGTTTATTACAAACAAAAAGGGTTAATTCCATTTGTTAGTAATAAGCTTTTTTCTATAAATATCACATATTTCCCTGTATTATCGGCCCAATCAACTTCCACAACCCCATATAACGCAACATAAACTCAACTCCACCCAATACATGGCTCGGCATAGATAGGTCAACCAGTGTTGATGACTGCCAACGCTCATGTGCCCTCACAGAATTGGAATATGGAACAAAATCGTCTTTCGGTGAATGATAAAGCATTATCGGAGTCTGTGGTTGGAATAAAGTATTCACCAATGAATTTTTCCGCAAGGCTTCTATAACTGCCAGAACATCTTTATTATTGTTATAATCAGGTGCAGCAAAAAAATCGGGATGCAGCACTTTGGTTATATCATTTCCCAAGGCATTGTGCCATTTTGAAAGCGGCCGTGTAGAAAACATTTCATTCAGTCCTTCATCAATAACCTCCGGAGCATACAGATTTTCATCGCTCACAGTCAATTGTTCTCCATAAACCATGCCACGTATCAGATAAGGAGCATATCCCGTATGCATATAAGACATAGGACCAATTGTTGGAGAAGTGAATACTTCCAAAGTATTTATAAGGTCATACACACCACCTCCGGCATATACACCACGGATAGATTCAGCTTGCCCACGTTCTTCCAGTTCCAACAAAGTCGCAATTGTTGCTTGTCCACCTTGGGAATAACCTAAGAGTTCAATATCATCATCATTTTCCGTAATGGATTTGTATTTCAAATATTCCCGTGCAGCCTCAATCATATCGGCACAAGCTGTTCCTGTCAACTTATTATGCAAATATGGGTGCTGACGGTCGGGAGTCTGGCTGGAACCATAGCCCAAATAATCTGCCATTACTACGATATGTCCGCTCATAACAGGCATCATCTCGTAATAGAAAAGCTGCTTCGACGGAGCTTCTTCCATATCCAACGTGCCGTGCTGGATGCTCAGCAAATGTTCATATGAAATCGCTCCTTCAGGAATAGCAATCACACCAGAAGCAGTAACTTGTTTTCCATCTACTCCAGTTGTATTATATTCGATAGCAGCTACATCAATACTGCATATCAAGGAACTAAGCAGTTCTTCAGGAATATTGATTCCTTGTGAAGATGCAAAATCTGCAACCTGAGATGCTATTTCTGTTTTATCAATATGTTTCTCAGCAATAATGCCACTAAGGTATTTATTAGATTCCCCAGGCTCTTCAAAAGGGGCTTCATCTTTGTTACATGCTGCCATAAATAACAGCAGAAACAATACCAGAAGTTTGTTTGTGATTATATGATTATTCATTATCTAGTATTTTTATTGGTTAGTCTGATTTCTGTAAAATTAGTTATTTATAGATAAACAAAAAAACTTTATTATTATCTTTAATGCATTGTTGTTCTTTTATCCAAATTGACAACAGGCGTTATGTAATCGTTTGCGGCTGACTAATTTCTATATGAAGAAAAATTTAAATCATGAAAATAAAAAAACTAAATAAACGACTCCGAGCATGGCAAATATCTGACATTCCATCTTTGGCTAAATATTTGAATAACAAAAAGATTTGGAACAACTGTCGGGACCGCCTTCCTTTTCCTTATACGGAAGAAGACGCACGTTCTTTTATCGAATATGCAATGAGCCAGCAAGAACAATGCGAATTCTGCATCGAAATAAATAACGAAGCTGTTGGCAATATCAGTTTTATGCGAGGGAATGATGTTGAACGTTTCAATGCAGAAACTGGTTATTGGCTTGCTGAACCATTCTGGAATCAAGGTATTGCAAGTGAAGTACTTCAAGAAGCGCTGCGGCGTTATTTTGCTACAACGAATGTCATCCGTATAGTCGCCAATGTTTTTGAGAACAATATAGCTTCAATGCGGGTGCTTGAAAAAGTTGGATTCCGAAAAGTCGGCATCCATCATAAAGCATGTTTCAAAAACAATTGTTTTTTGGATATTCATTGTTTTGAGTTGTTGAAAGAAGAATTTCAGAAAGATTAGAACAAACTCTTCCTAAAATAAATCATATCCTTCAGCACCTTCCCTTCCTCTATAATAGGATGGTCATAATTATCAGTGAAAAAGTTCGGGACAATATGGGAATAAACAAATCCGCATTTCTGATAAAATGAAATTGTCTGCCTACTATCACCTGTTCCGACAATCATTATATCAAAACTGTTCTTATAATAGTGGCATAAGTATTCAATCATCATCCTACCTAATCCTTGCCTCTGACATTCCGGAGCAACTGCCAGATTTTTAAGTTCGCATACGCCGTTTGTTTCATCGGTAACGACGGCAGAACAGACTGGTTCATTATCTGAATTATACATAACAAACATATCTCCCCTGTCCAGATATTTATCTATCATTGACTCCTGTTCATCAGCAAGAAACAGAAGCGGCATAAAACGTTTCTTATTATTTATGATTTTTTCAATTTGCATAATTGTAACATATTGTTCCGACAAAAATAATAATTTTATGTTTCTTTGAAAAAATATACTAAACTTTCATCATACGTTCACGATAAATCCGACCTTATTACCAAAACATAAATCAATTTTATTCGCGTATTCCGCCGAATTTATGTAAGTTTGCAGATTGATTGTAAAAAGCAATAAAGTAACACAAAATAAAGAGTAAAATCATGTACAGAACAAGAACATGTGGAAACTTGCGTCTGGCAGACGAAGGACTGATAGTTACTTTGGCCGGATGGGTTCAGAAGACTCGTAAAATGGGTGGTATGACATTCGTGGACTTGCGCGACCGTTATGGAATCACTCAGTTGGTTTTCAACCATGAAGTTGATGCTGAGCTTTGCGAAAAGGCAAACAAACTTGGCCGTGAATATGTAATTCAGGTAACAGGAACAGTTCGCGAACGTTCAAGCAAGAATCCTAATATCCCGACAGGTGAAATTGAACTTGTTGTTTCAAAGCTGAATATATTGAATTCGGCTGTAACTCCTCCTTTCACTATCGAAGATGATACAGACGGTGGCGACGATTTGAGAATGAAATATCGTTATCTGGATTTGCGCCGTAACGCTGTTCGCAAAAACTTGGAATTGCGTCATAAAATGGCTTTCGAAGTGCGCAGCTATCTTGATAAGGAAGGTTTCCTTGAAGTTGAAACTCCAGTATTGATCAAATCAACTCCGGAAGGTGCACGCGACTTCGTTGTTCCTTCTCGTATGAATCCGGGACAGTTCTATGCTTTGCCTCAGTCTCCTCAGACTTTCAAGCAGCTGTTGATGGTTTCAGGTTTCGACCGTTATTTCCAGATTGTAAAATGTTTCCGCGACGAAGACTTGCGTGCTGACCGTCAGCCTGAGTTTACTCAGATTGACTGCGAAATGAGCTTCGTTGAACAGGAAGATGTTATCCAGACATTCGAAGGAATGGCTAAGCACTTGTTCAAGACTATCCGCGAAATTGAGATAAAAGAACCATTCCAGCGTATCTCATGGCAAGACGCTATGAAATACTACGGAAGCGACAAACCGGATTTGCGTTTCGGTATGAAATTCGTGGAATTGATGGATATCATGAAAGGTCACGGTTTCTCAGTGTTCGACAACGCTGCTTATATCGGTGGTATTTGCGCTGAAGGTGCTGCTACTTACACACGCAAGCAGTTGGATGCTTTGACAGACTTCGTTAAACGTCCGCAAATCGGTGCTAAAGGTATGGTTTATGCTCGTGTTGAAGCTGACGGAAATGTAAAATCTAGCGTTGACAAATTCTACTCTCAGGAAGTTCTTCAGCAGATGAAGGAAGCATTCGGTGCAAAACCGGGCGACTTGATTCTTATCCTTTCAGGAGACGATGCTATGAAGACTCGCAAGCAATTGTGTGAATTGCGTCTTGAAGTTGCCGAACAGCTTGGCTTGCGCGACAAGAACAAATTCGCTTGCCTTTGGGTTGTTGATTTCCCATTGTTCGAGTGGAGCGAAGAAGACCAGCGCTTCTATGCAATGCACCATCCGTTCACTTCTCCAAAACCGGAAGATGTTCCTTTGTTGGACACTGATCCGGGTGCTGTACGTGCTAATGCATACGATATGGTTATCAACGGTGTTGAAGTTGGTGGCGGTTCAATCCGTATCCACGACAGCCAGTTGCAGGACAAGATGTTCAAGCTGTTAGGCTTCACTGAAGAAAAGGCTCACGAACAGTTCGGCTTCCTGATGGATGCATTCAAATATGGTGCGCCTCCTCACGGTGGTTTGGCTTATGGTCTTGACCGTTGGGTTTCACTGTTCGCTGGTTTGGATTCAATCCGTGACTGTATCGCATTCCCTAAAAACAATTCAGGACGTGACGTAATGATTGACGCTCCTTCAGCAATTGACGATGTTCAGCTTGACGAACTTAATCTTAAGATTGACCTTAAGGAGAAATAAATTATAGATGACAAGTTGACAAGGTTACAAGGTTACAAGTCGAACAAAAGCCGATAGAAATCTGATAAAAATTTCTATCGGCTTTTTGTATAAAGTATATTCAATTTTATTATGCGATAAATAAGTAACTGTTCAACATTAATTTTATATTTAGCTGTATAACTTATGGAGTTAGAGGAGTTAAAAGGAGTAATAGAAATTAAATGCAAATACTATTAGTATCTGAGATCTATCGGCATTTAACTTCCTGCGAAGCATTAACTTCCTGTAACTCCTTGTAACTCCTGTAAGAGAGAACTCATATAAACTTCTCATATAAAAATAATTTTGAACTCCTACTTAGTGTTATAATGTTGAATATAACAAAAACGAGTTGACAACCTGATGCCTTGTCAACTCGTCTCTCTTTAACCTGATATATTATTTACCGCCTAAAAGCTTCTCCAATGTCTCATGCAAAACTTCCTCACGCAAGTCACGTCCGATAATCTTTCCATCAGGATCAAGGAGAACATTTGATGGAATGCCACGAACTGCATATAAGCCCGGAACTTCAGAATCCCAATACTTAAGGTCTGAAACATGAGTCCAAGTCAGCTTATCATCAGCAATCGCCTTCAACCAGCGCTTCTTGTCCTTATCCAGCGAAATACCGATTATTGTAAAGTTCTTGTCCTTATACTTATTGTATGCTGCCACCACATTAGGATTTTCCTTGCGGCATGGAGGACACCATGAAGCCCAGAAATCAAGCAACACATATTTTCCTCTGAAATCAGACAACGACACTTTCACTCCTGCCGTATCAGGCAATGAAAACTCAGGAGCAATCTGACCAATCTGCACTTTCTCCAACTTGGCAATAATACCATCCAAATCTGTCACATAAGGGCAAGACGACAAAGAAGCGTCAATCTTAGCTCTCGTAGCCTTCAAATCATCAAGAGGCAACTGATATGTGAAATAACGATACAAATAAAACGCAGCAGCAGACGAAGTCGGATATTTTGTAATCAAGCTGTCAATGTTGAATCCGTCGGCAAACACCTTTTCTACATTGCTTTGGAATATAGCGTTTTCCTGAGAATTAAGCACCTCAGTAATCTTTCCTTCCTTATCCATTGTCACAGTCATTTCACTGTTTTCAACGAATAGCTGTGAAGGATAATCCATCTCCTCAGTCTGCAAACCATAAAGAAGCGGCTGAGCCACTTTTCCCTCAAAGCGGAAACTTCCGTCCTTTATTTCAGCCGAATCCTCAACAAAGAACATCTTGTTTCTGAATGATTTCAGATATATCTTTCCGGAAGACACACCATCCATCTTTCCTTCTATAACATAGCCTTCAGGCTTCTGCTGACAGCCGGCAAACAAAGCCGATGCCAGAATAAATAAACCTACTTTCTTTATCATTTCCTTTTGTTTTTATATCTTCCTTTTTTCTTTGTTTCGTTTCCGTATTCTATAGCTCTCACCGGACAATTATGAATACATGCAAGACATTGTGTGCAAGTGCCTTTCCAAACAGGTCTTTTGTCTTTGCCAATCTCTATAACCGACGAAGGGCAAACATCGGCACACAAGCCGCAGCCAATGCAGTTTTCCGTCGCATAAAACTTCTTCCTGTCTGCCATAAATTTACAGAACAAAGGATAAACCATCTTCGTCTTCAATCCGGGCATAGAGCCTTTTGTATATAAATCATCCGAATTGCTTTCCTCGCCCTTTATCACCTTTGCTATCGGTGCAATCCTGGCAGGAACTGCATCCAGCTTCTTATCCTCCAAATCCTTGGGATCCACATCAAAGCCGGGCAGCAGAATATAATTGTTCGGCATCTGCACAGAGAAATATCCTGTAAGAGAAATTCCTTTCTTTGCCAGCGCCTTGCCGAAAACCTCGGCAGCCAGACCGCAATCATCGCCACACGAGCAAACAGCCCACACCGGCTGACCTGCATAACCCGCAGCTTCCCAGATTTTCAGAAATTCCATAATCGAAACAGCCGGTCCCCAGCTATGAACCGGAAACACAAATATAATCTTCTCCTCCGGCTTCAATTCCGGAAGAGAATTATTCGACACCAGCCCATAATCTTTCACCGGAAACATCTGTTCTCCGGTTTCCTCGCTCAAAAGGCGTGCCGCATAGGCTGAATTCCCGGTTGCAGAGAAATATAGAATCATAGCAACATTATTTTCCCATTTCCAAATTCTTCACCAGAAGTCCGCGAACTTCATCTTCCGACATATTTCTCCTTCCGGCATAGTCTTTCATCTGCTCTTCCGAAACTGTTCCAATCATAAAATAAGAACTTTCAGGATGAGCAATATACAAACCGCTCACAGCAGCAGTAGGCAACATCGCCCCGTTCTCAGTCAGAGAAATGCCGATACGAGAGAAATCAAGAAGCTCGTCAAGAACGAAATTCAGTTTCTGGTCCGGCAGCGAAGGATAGCCCACAGCCGGACGTATTCCCTTATATTTCACCTTGAACATTTCATCAACAGTCAAATCCTCGTCCGGAGCATAACCCCAGTACTGCTTGCGTACCTTCTCATGCAAAAACTCAGCCGTTGCCTCAGCCAATCGGTCAGTAAGAGTTTGCAGAAGCACCGTATTATATGTGTCGCCCTCAGCCTCAAATTCCTCCTTCAGCTTGTCAGAACCAAAACCGCCGGTCACGGCAAAAGCACCCACATAATCCGTCTTGCCCGCAGTTTCCGGCATCACATAATCCGCCAGAGATTTATATACGCCATCTTCCCTCTTCGCCTGCTGGCGCAATGTCGGGATACGAACCGATGAATTTATCACCAAATCATCTCCTTCGCTATATGCCGGGAAGAATCCGTAAAGCGCACGGCAATAATCAGCCTTCATAGCGGACAGCCTGTTCAGCAATCGCAAAGCCTCCTTGTGCAGCTGCATAGCTTCCGAAGCCTTCGCACGCTCTTCTTCCGGGAAAGAAGTCAGCCACATAGCACGGCACGAGTCGCAACCGTGGATATTGGCAATACCGGCAAACTTGCCTCCCAGTTTCCAGGCATGGAAAAAGAATGTCCAATTTATATACGGTATAACATCGTCAATCGAAACAGACATTGAATGTACTCCCTGCTGAGCCGGAACACACGGACTATAACCATCCCAGTCAAGCTCAACTTTCTTCGAACGGGCCTCAGAAAGAGAAACAAGCTCAACATACTTAGCCCCAACCGAAGCCCTCAACGCCTCATATTCACGCTTCAGATCTTCGATATAAGCATCCCTTGTGTCCTTGTTAAGCAGCTTAGCAGCAATAATCGGATTCTGCGACGCATCCAGAACATGGATAACAGGATAATCATAATGCGGAGCAATTTTCACCGCAGTATGCAATTTTGAAGTAGTCGCGCCGCCAACCATAATAGGAATATTCAGTCCTGCTTTCTGCATCTCCTTGGTCACATTCACCATCTCCTCAAGCGAAGGAGTAATCAGGCCTGAAAGACACACCAAATCCGGCTTCTCCTCAATTGCCGTACGGACAATCTTCTCGGCAGGCACCATCACACCAAGGTCGATAACCTCATAATTGTTGCAAGCCAGAACTATTGAAACAATATTCTTTCCAATATCGTGAACATCGCCTTTCACTGTGGCAAACACCACCTTTCCCGCCTTAGTAGAACCTGCACTGCTATTCTCAGCCTCAATTGCCGGCTGAAGAATTGCCACAGCCTTCTTCATTGTGCGGGCAGTTTTCACCACCTGCGGCAGAAACATCTTTCCTGCGCCAAACAAGTCGCCCACCTTGTTCATTCCGCCCATCAGCGGACCTTCAATTATATTCACAGCCTTAGGATAAACATCCAAAGCCTCCTTCAAATCTTCCTCAAGATGCTCGCCCACACCTTTAATCAAGGCATATTCCAGACGCTCCTGAAGCGAAGCCTCGCGCCAAGCCTCATGCTTTTCCTCATGGCCGCCTTTGTCCACAGCCTGCATCTTCTGGGCATAGGCAATCAGGTCTTCCGCAGCATCTGCACGGCGAGCCAGGATAACATCCTCAAGCAAATCTCTCAGTTCCGGCTCAATATCTTCATACAATACAGATGATGAAGGATTCACGATACCCATATCCATACCTTTGGCAATAGCATGATAAAGGAACACTGCATGCATAGCTTCACGCAAATAATTGTTTCCACGGAACGAGAATGAAAGATTGCTCACACCACCGCTCACCTTCGCCCCAGGCAAATTATTCTTTATCCATTCAACTGCACGGATAAAGTCCAGTCCGTAATTGTTGTGCTCCTCAATACCTGTTGCAATAGCAAGAATATTAGGGTCGAATATTATATCATTAGGATTGAATCCCACTTCATCGCAAAGCAGCCTGTATGCACGACCGCAAATCTCCACCTTTCTCTCAAACGTATCAGCCTGTCCTTTTTCGTCGAATGCCATCACCACAACCGCAGCCCCAAGCTGCTTGATGCGGCGCGCATGTTTCAGGAATTCCTCCTCACCGCCTTTCAGCGAAATAGAGTTCACAATGCTCTTTCCCTGAGCGCACATCAGTCCTTCCTCGACAACTTCCCATTTCGACGAGTCAATCATCACCGGCACACGGGCAATATCCGGCTCAGTAGCAATAAGATTCAGGAATGTCTTCATCTCCTTCACAGTGTCCAGCATTCCGTCGTCCATATTTATATCCAGAATCTGCGCCCCGTCTTCCACCTGCTTGCGGGCAATGACAAGAGCCTCTTCATAGTTTCCTTCCTTAATCAGACGGAGGAACTTTCTCGAACCGGCAACATTACATCTCTCGCCCACATTCACGAAGTTATTCTCCGGCTTCACCTCAAGCAGCTCCAGACCGGACAGCCACAGGCAGTCCGCCTTCTTCACCGGCACATGAGGCTTAGCCCCTTTCACAAGTTTCGGGAACTGAGCAATATGAGCAGGAGTTGTTCCGCAGCATCCGCCCAAGATATTCACCAGACCTTCGTCGATGAAAGGCTTCACGTGCACCGCCATTTTCTCCGGAGTCTCGTCATAAGCGCCGAAGCTGTTAGGCAATCCCGCATTAGGATAAGCACTTATATAATAAGGAGCATTATTGGCAAGCTCAGCAAGATAAGGCTTCATATCAGCCGCGCCGAAAGAGCAGTTCAGCCCCACACTCACAATATTGGTATGCTGCACCGAAGCCAGAAAAGCCATCAGCGTCTGTCCCGAGAAAGTGCGTCCGCCCTGCGCCGACAATGTCAGCGACAACATAATAGGCAAATCCTTGCCCATCTCCTTCAGCACCGTATCGGCAGCTTCAAGTCCGGCCTTCACATTGAGAGTATCGAAAGTAGTTTCAAACAGGATAATATCCACACCACCCTCAACAAGTCCCTCAACCTGTTCCTTATAGGCAGCATACAAATCCCTGTATGTCACGGCGCGGAAAGCAGGGTCGTTCACATCCGGGCTCATCGAAGCCGTCTTGTTGGTCGGACCGATTGAGCCCGCCACAAAAACAGTACGTTCCGGAAACTCCTGCATAAAACCGTCGGCAACCTCGCGCGCCAGCTTTCCCGCAGCCACGTTAATCTCCTTCACATACGCCTGCATGCCATAGTCCTCCATCGACACGGCATTGGCATTGAAAGTGTTCGTAGCAAAAATATCAGCACCTGCATCCAGATACTGACGGTGAATGGATTTTATCACATCCGGACGAGTCAGGCAAAGCAAATCATTATTGCCCTTCAGCTGTCCGGGGAAATCGGCAAAACGCTCGCCACGATAGTCCTCTTCCTTCAGCCCGAAAGTCTGGACCATCGTTCCCATACCTCCATCCAATATCAAAATACGCTCACCAAGGAGCGACAAAAATTTTTCCTTATTCATTCAAGCAGTTTTGTGAAGTTTGTTATCTTTTGAACACACGGTCCATCTCACGTCTGTCGTCACGCTCACGAATTGAATCGCGCTTGTCATATTCCTTCTTACCTCTGGCAATCGCAATCACCACCTTTGCCAGCCCTTTTTCATTGATGAACAGACGGGTAGGAACAACAGTGAATCCCGAAGTATGCACCGATGCCGCAATCTTCCTCAGTTCCTTCTTTGTCAGTAGCAGCTTTCGGTCGCGGCGTGCCGTATGATTGTTGTATGTTCCGTAGAAATACTCTGCGATATACATATTCTTAACCCAAAGCTCGCCTTTCTCCACGATGCAGAAAGTATCCACCAGACTAGCCTTGCCCAAGCGCAATGATTTTATCTCAGTTCCTGTCAGCACAATACCGGCAGTAAACGTGTCCAGCAATTCATAATCGAACGTGGCTCTCTTGTTCTTAATCACCACGTCTTTCTTTATTTTCTCTTTCATTTTCTCAGCCTTTTAAATTAATCAGACATGCAGACCCGGCATCATAACCTCAACCAGCAGTTCCACCAAAATCGGGAATCCGATAATAAAGATAGTCGAAACAACTGTCACTTTCAGCCTGTCCTTAGTTTCAACCTTCATAAAAGCAGGAAGTCCTTCCCACACTATACGAAGCGTATAAATCACAAATACATACAAAAAGAACAAGTCCGGGATAAGCATCCTTATAATAGTCAGAGCATACATATATGCCGATGCATACCCGATAAAATGCTGCCAGCGGCGAAGCCTGCGATGCATATCCACAAACTTCGAACAGAATTTCTTTATATAATACGAAGCCAGATAGAAGCCTCCGATATATGCCACCACTGTCCTGATTGAATTCTTCAAAGCCAACTCTAGCACAAATTCCTTGTGAGTGAAAACACTCAGAAACGAAGCCAAAGTCACAAGCCCAATCAACGGATAAAGATAATTGGCAAAAAAAGGATCATCCTTATAATCCACTCCTTTTTCTTCAGCCTTATCCTCCTTGTTCGCTATTATACTCCATGCACGGTTAGGCTGAAAAGTTACGGCTAGCACCCAGCTAAATATTTTCTTGTACATAAAATGTATATTATATTGTTATTAAATGCTTTGTTAGTTGACGAGTTAACGAGTTGACAAGTTGACAAGGCTACAGAAAACAAGAGTATTCTACTTGACTACTTGACTCCTTAACTACTTGACTCCTTACTCCTTAACTTCCTCCCCATTCTCCAACACCGAATAAACCTCCGACGCATTCCACACAAACCCCGGATAATTCGAATTGAACTGTTTCGGATAAACCACCTGAAACCTTATAGTATCGTCCGTTCTTTCAGGAGAAGTCTTTGCCCATTCCACAAAATCAGTCAGGTCGAAAGCCTGAGGCAGCACCTTCCGCTCCGTAACCGAATCTTTCTCGGCAATCGAGCCAAACGAGCGCAGATAAAGACGATAAACCTTCCGGCTGCTGTCGGCAGTATATACAAGCCCTTCGGCAGGAAGGAAACTCATCCGGAACGAATCCACCTGAGTCTGATAATGACTGCCATACTCCATATACAGAAACAGATGATTGCTCACGAATCCACCCTTTGGAATATCGAAGTCCAGGAAATGCTCATCAGCCCTTATCATCGTGTCCGGCTCAGTCAGCATCAGCTGTTTCCATTTCGGCACCGGCTTATAAATCAGCCAGTCCGTATGCCAGATACCTTGCAGCGTGTCAGTCTGCGTGTCATAGTTTATCTGAAAATCCACCAGGCAGCAGTCTGCATCTTTCACCGCCAGAGTGTCCAGCTCCTGCGCTTCCAGCGTCATCCCGTTCCTCAGATGTATCTGCTTTCCGTCTGCCAGGCGCACCACTCCCGCCTGTGAGCCGAATTTCACTATTGTCCCGGATTCTCCCATGCACGAAAACATCAACACAGATAACATCAAACAAACTATATGCTGTCTTATCCGACTGAAACAATTGTTCATAACTCTTTTATTTATTTCATTTTCAGAACCATATGTCTTATTACCCATATATCAGTAAGCTAAGTCCGATATATTTCCATTTTAAGGAACAAAAGTAAGAATAAAAAGTGATAATGAGAAATATGTTTTTTAGAGAGAGGATTATTAAAGGAAAACATCTATTCTGGGGAAAGACATAAAAATCTGACCAAGTAAAATTTTAACACACTGGCTTTACTTTAAACAAAACACTTCATAAATTTGCCACACATTAAAATATTAACATATGAACAACGACAAACCATATAAAGATTTTGGTGATTTTCTGAAAACGGTTTTTCCTTATAAAGTCCAGAAAATATCCATAAATGCGGGATTCACCTGTCCGAACCGTGACGGAAGCAAAGGTTGGGGTGGGTGTACCTACTGTAATAATCAGACATTCAGCCCGGAATATTGCAAAACAGACAAGTCGATAACACAGCAGCTCGAAGAAGGAGTTCATTTCTTTAAGAGGAAATATCCGGAAATGAAATATCTGGCATATTTCCAGGCATATACAAACACCTATGACAGTATAGACAAACTTATCGAAAAATATGAGGAAGCTATTTCTTTTAAGGATGTTTCCGGACTTATCATTGGAACCAGACCAGACTGTATGCCTGAGCCTTTGCTGGATTATTTTGAGGATTTGTCAAAAAGAACTTTCGTAATGGTAGAATATGGCGTTGAAAGCACGAACGACAAAACATTAGTCCGCATAAACCGTGGGCATACTTTTGTTGAAGCAGAAGAAGCAATTAGAAAAACAGCTGGCAGAAATATTCATACCGGTGTGCATTTGATACTTGGTTTGCCCGGAGAGTCAAAAGAAGATATTCTGCATCATGCAGATGTTATCTCGCAACTCCCGATTACAACTCTTAAGCTTCATCAGCTGCAATTAATAAAAAACACACGAATGGCTAACGAGTTCTATAACGACAGCTCTGATTTCCACCTTTATACAGCTGACGAATATATTGACCTGGTCATTGACTTTATTGAAAGATTAAATCCGGAAATAGTAGTTGAAAGGTTTGTATCACAATCGCCCAAACAATTGCTTATAGCGCCGGACTGGGGATTGAAAAACCATGAATTCACGGCTAAAGTGCTGAAAAGAATTGCAGAAAGAGACACTTGGCAGGGAAAACTTTACCGTAAATAAAAAACAAAAACGGGCTTGATTCTTAACAATAGAACAAGCCCGATGTAACAAAGAATAAAACAACCTTAAACATTATATCTCAAAATTAAACACCATATTCACTGAGACTTCACTATTATAACACTGGCAGGATACATTTGGTTCATTATTTCCCGAAAAAAATATTCACTTTCTATGTTACAAAATTTCCTCACCTGCGTTTTATTTAATAAAAGAAAATCAATCGGAATTCTAAATGGCTAATAATAATGACAAAAACGTGCTGGTTGATACATTCTCAAACTTAAGATATCGCTTCAAGCGCATCGCGCTTAAGATTCTTAACGGAGAAGAAGATGCTGAAGATGCCCTTCAGGATGCTTTCTGCAAACTCTGGACGCACTGCGACAAAATCAAGTCGGCAAGCGAAGCCGAGGCTCTAATAACAGTGGCTGTAAGAAACGCATCAATTGATTCCTGGCGAAAACAACAACACTATCAAAGTGTGGAGCTGAACCAAGAAATTAAATCTGAAACAACTGATTCAACATACAACAGCATTGAGACTAAAGAAAAATATCATCTGATTGAAATGATTATTGAGCAAAAGCTGACTCCTTTACAACAGGAAATCCTGAAACGCAGAGATTTTGAAGGAGAAGAATACGAGAAAATTGCTGAATCGCTGAATATGCAGCAATCGGCAGTTAGAGTTCAACTCAGCAGAGCACGCAAAACAATCAGAGAAATTTATCAAAAAATGGAGAAGTAACATTATGGACAACAAAAACAAAATATCAGACAGAAGCCGGGAAGAATGGCTGAACCTCATCGAAAGATATTTTGAGGCTGAGACTTCCGAAGAAGAAGAGTTAGCTTTAAAGCTTTTCCTTGCCTCACCTGAATCTGCAAATGAATGTTTCAATGAAATAAAGGCGGTGCTAGGATATGTTTCGGTTGGAAAGCAACTAAACAAAGAGAAAAAATCCAGGAAAATATATTTGACTCCTTCAGCTTACAAAATTGCTGCCGCTATAGTATTATGCTGTATTGTTTCTGTTTCGTTGCTGATTTCAAACTATAAAGCAAAAAACGAATGTTTGGTTTATATAAACGGTGAGATGTATACTGATTCAGAAATAGTATTTTCGGAAATACAAAATTCAATAGAACGCTTAAAATCCGAGACAGAGGATTTAAGGATGGAAAATCAAATCAAAGATTTGATAGAATCTGCAAATGCTCACAACGATAACGAAGATAATGAACAATAAAATCTGTATTTCAATGAAAAGTTTACATATAATATTCATAATTATGCTTATGTGTTGCAATGATATTATAGCACAAGAGCCGCTCAGCTCGCTGTCGCTTTTCGACGGACGTTATAACAACAGAAAAGGAGCTGTTGAAGTGCTTGTAAAAGGGAAAAAGCTCAAGCCTTACAATCTGACTTTATTCAGAAGCCTGACATTGAAGACCGACTCCACGGAAATACAAAAAATAAGTGAGATAGTCGAATCAGATGCCCCAAAAGCGACAGAAAAAGAAACAGGAAATATCGGAGGCAAACTTTACTATGGTTTCTTCCGTTTCGGAGGAAATAAAGAAACCAATCAATATCTCTTTTTCCGCAACGCGTATCTGAGAGATAAGGATAATCCGGAAATAATAGTCATATATATGGAAGGATATGCAAAACTGGATGAGATAAAAAAGATGTTCGAATAATAGTTAGCGAGTTGACAAAATTCTTGTATAATCAGTTGCGGAGTGACAAGTATTTTACCTTGTCAACTTGTCTCTGGTACCTTGTTAACTTTTAAGTTGGCAACTTACCAAACTTTATATTAATAAATAAGATTATAAACCAATTTTAATTACAGTATATATATGAAAACTTTAATTGTATGCGCTCTATGCATGTTTTTACCAATGTACATCAAAGCTCAAAGTACGGAGAACGATACACTGGTAATAAATAATCCCCAAAAAGTAACCATTATATCAGGAGAAAAAACACATGAAATCACAGTTGATGGAAGTAAAAACAATCCAAACTATTCTTTTACCAAAAAAATAGATATTGACGACGACACATATTCCATAACACATGAAAAATCCAGCGAATGGAATTTTGATATTCCTTTCAGCAAACAAAAAGCAAAGCGTTACAGCAGTAAGGAAAGTTTCTTCGGCGGCATTTATTGGGGATTTGTCAATTCGGTTGACGGACCAGGAAATATGAATATCAACATGAGCAGCTCATATGAGATTGGCGGAAACATAATAAACTTTGGAGTCCGCCCATGGAAAGACGCCAACCGTTTCTCCTTCGGTTTCGGTTTGAGATGGAGAAATTACAGAATGAACGGTCACAATTGTTTCACCAAAGACGACAAGTATAACATTGTTATAGCTCCTTATCCTAAAGGCTCTGATATTGATTTCTCACGATTGAAGATATTCAGTCTTACTGTCCCGTTTATGTATTCACTAGATTTCGGTAAAGATTTCACATTTAGCTTAGGACCAATCCTTTGCATCAACACATACGGAAGCATGAAAACTCATTATACCGATGCTGAAGGCAACAAAATAAAATTACTGGATAAAAAGATAAACCAGCAAAAAGTAAGTGTTGACCTGGAAGCCAATATTTCTTTCCATTCAATAGGTGTTTATGCGAGATATTCACCATGCAATGTTCTCAACACAGACTTCGGTCCGGAATTTCAGACATTCACTACAGGTATTTGCATATTTATGTAAAAAAAGAGGATTCCCACAAATGGGAATCCTCCGTTATTAATAATAATAGTGTAATTGGATGTTTATAAAAACATCTTTATACGCAAAGATAGTTCTATATTTTCAACCACACTACTATAAATTCCTTTTTCTGACAAAAGGCATTAGTTTCTGGACGAATTTCAGCTTACGGTGTACGAATATCAGTCTTTCGCCTGGTGAACCGTCAGCTGCGGGAAAGGGAAACCGATTCCTACATTGTTGAAAGTTGCATATACCTCTTTATTAATATCGAAATAAACACCCCAGTAATCTTCTTTCTTCACCCAGACACGAACTACTATATTAACACTGCTGTCTGCCAATTCCTTCAATCCGACAAACGGAGCATCCGGTTCCATTAAAATACGTGATTCTTTGCTTATAATTTCCTGTAATACAGATTTAACCTGTTCGAAATCACTTCCATATTCTACACCAAAGACCCAATCAACACGGCGAAACTCCTGACGGCTATAATTAACAACGGTTCCACTGCTCAGAGAACCGTTAGGAATATATATTACTTTATTGTCAGGCGTAGCCATAACAGTATGGAAAATCTGTATTTCCTTTACAGTTCCGCCAACTGTTCCTGTTTCAATATAATCTCCAACCTTATAAGGCTTTAATAATAATATAACCAAGCCTCCGGCAAAGTTAGAAAGGTTACCACTCAATGCCATACCGATAGCAACACCTGCCGAAGCCAACAGAGCAGCAAATGAAGTTGTCTGGACACCCAGAGCGCCAACCACGGATATTATCAATAATACTATAAGAACAACATTAATCAAACTGCCGATAAATGTTTTTACAGAAGGGTCAATAGCACGTTTGTCAAGAATTTTCCTGATGACCATATTTATGGAACTAACCAGGACACGTCCCACGATGAACACCAAAGCCGCTTTCAGCAATATCCAACCAAGCTGGACTCCATGCTCAAACAACGAATCAAGAATAGCCGGGATTCTCTCCTCCCATTTTAACATACTCAATAACAACATATATAATAAAATTTAAAGTTTATACGTTTTAATATTTTCTATTTCAAACTATACGGCGCTTTATTTAGTTTTGTGCCGTTATTCATAAAAACATAAAAAATGAGGATATTGTTTACACTTTTCTGTCTTTTTTCAGTATTGATTCTTAAAGTAAATGCCCAGACATACCAGGAATGGGTTGAGAAAAGTTGCGATTACATAGACAAAAACGACTTGGTTTCTGCTGAAGAATGTTTGAAATCAGCAATGCGACTTGAACCGGGAAATGCCGCCAATTTCGCATTATTAAGTAATCTTGGAACATTACAAAGAAGACAAGGGAAAATGGACGAAGCCCTGATTTCCTATTCTGCCGCGCTGAGCAGACATCCGAGAAGCATAACAATTCTCGAGAACAGGGCTTCTCTTTATTCCGAAATGGGAGAAATAGAAAAATCTCTCAGTGATTATAACACCTTATTGAGTATTGACCCCGAACACCAGGAAGCTCTTTATTGCCGTGGTATGATTTATATTCAACTGAAGAACTATCTTTGGGCAGAACAGGATTTCGACAAAATACTTGAGGTTAATGAAAAATCCGTTCGTGGAAGACTCGGACACGCAATCCTGGAAAAACTAAGAGGCAATTATGATTATAGCGAGCGTATCTTCAATTATCTGATAAAAGAACTTCCCAGAGAATGGTTGCTTTATGAAGAAAGAGCAGATTTGTATTTCCTGATGGGTAAAAACGCCAGGGCTATGAGCGACATAAGCAAAGTATTTGCAGAATCAAAACCTACAGCAAGCCTTTATGTCCTGAGAGGGAAAGTAAAAGTTGCCCAATATGAAAGAAAATCAGCAGCAGCAGACTTTCTGAAAGCAAAAGAAATGGGATATGACCCGGAAGTAATTGAGGAATTGATGAAATTCACAGAATAAAAAACCAATATAGTATTAAACACAGAGACACTAAGTCACAGAGTTATTTATTTAATCAACAATAAATTCCCTCTGTGACTTTGTGACTCTGTGTTTCTTTCTTTTTTATTCTTACTTGATATAAGTTTCCATGAACTTAGCATTAGGTGCAGGAATCAAAGAAACTGATTTTGTATCAGCAGGAATAAGAACTGTCTGTCCCTGGCGGACATTCACTTCATTACCCTTGTCGTCTTTGATAACAGCAGAACCACCCATACAGATATAAACGACAAATGAATCAAGCTCAGAGAAATCACGAGTCATTGTAGCATCTATTTCAATCAAGTTTGTTGTGAAATATTTGCAGTCAGCCAACTCAACTGTTGCATTTGTGTGAGCTTTATAGTGTGTGCGGTAGTCAGGATACAAAGTATAATCGATAGCATCCTTAGCCAATTCTGTATGAAGTTCACGGCCATTACCGTTAGCATCCTTACGGTTGTAATCGTAGATACGGTAAGTAATGTTACTAGTCTGCTGGATTTCCGCAATAAAACATCCGGCGCCAATAGCATGAACACGGCCTGCAGGCAAGAAGAACACATCACCTTCATTCACATCATAACGCTGAAGAACATCCATGATAGTATTGTCTTCCACTCGTTTTACATATTCTTCAGCATCAATCTGCTTTGAAAAACCGGAATACAAAGAAGCATCTTTTGCCGCCTTTACAACATACCACATTTCTGTTTTTCCAAATGAATTGTGGCGTGCTTTTGCCAATTCATCATCAGGATGAACCTGGATTGACAAATTGTCGCGCGCATCAATAAACTTAATCAAAAGAGGGAAAGTTGTGCCGAAACGCTCCATTACCTTTCCACCAAGCAATTGTTTGCCGTATGTTTTAATAAGCTCGTCCAATGATTTTCCAGCCAATTCACCTTCAGCAACAACAGAATAGTTACCTTCAACATGCGAAAGCTCCCAGCTTTCACCTATTCCGTCCTGCACAGGAGAGATACCCTTGAAAGGGCAAATATCAGAACCGCCCCAAATAATATTCTTCAGGATCGGTTGAAATGTAAATGGATACAACATAATTATTAAAGTGTTTTTTATTTTGTAGTTCGTTTAACTTTTACTTTTCTCAAAACCACAGCACTGCGTGCCGGTATATATATTTTCAACCATTCTTTTCTTTCCTTCTTATACAATGGGTCAGGCATTGTGAAATGGCGCACTGTATCATCAGCCAGACCAAATCCGCCAAATTCCACGGAGTCAGTGTTCAACACCACTTCATATTCTCCTTTAGGAACAAGGAAACCATAGTCGGTAAACGACTTGTTCGGACTGAAATTGAACACAAAGATAAGGTCCTTTCTCATATATGCCAAAATCTGGTCGCCATCATTATCCCAGATTTTCTGTATAGGAGTTTCCTGGAACTTCTTCACACTGCAGATGACCTCCAGCATATCCTTGTCAAATTTGCTGAGATACTGATATTTCAGATTCTCGTCATCCACAAGATTCCACTGGCGGCGGGCATACTTATAAGACCATCCGTTTCCTTCGCGCGGGAAATCAATCCATTCCGGATGGCCGAACTCGTTGCCCATAAAGTTCAGATAACCGCCGTTGATAGTCGAAGCCGTCACAAGGCGAATCATCTTGTGCAAAGCAATTCCACGGTCAACCATAAAGTTATGATCATCCTTCTGCATATGCCAGTACATATCAGCATCAATCAGACGGAATATGATAGTCTTGTCGCCCACCAAAGCTTGGTCGTGGCTCTCAGCATAACTGATAGTCTTTTCGTCAGCACGGCGGTTTGTTGTTTCCCACCATATTGAAGACGGATGCCAGTCTTCATCCTTCTTTTCCTTGATCATCTTAATCCAATAATCAGGAATATTCATAGCCATGCGATAATCGAAGCCATATCCGCCGTCCTCGATTTTCGCAGCAAGACCGGGCATACCACTCACCTCTTCAGCAATCGTAATGGCATTCTTGTTCACCTCATGTATAAGCTTGTTTGCAAGAGTAAGATAAACTATAGCATCGCCATCCTGATGTCCGTTGAAATAATCTCCGTAATTACAGAACGCCTCTCCCAGTCCATGGCTGTAATAAAGCATAGAAGTCACACCGTCAAAACGGAATCCGTCAAACTTATATTCATCCAGCCAGAATTTGCAGTTTGAAAGAAGGAAGTGCAACACCTCGTTTTTTCCATAATCAAAGCAAAGCGAATCCCAAGCCGGATGCTCACGTCTGCCGTCACCATGGAAATACAGGTCGTATGAACCATCAAATCGTCCAAGTCCTTCAACCTCATTCTTTACGGCATGGCTGTGAACAATATCCATAATCACAGCAAGCCCCAATCTGTGAGCCTCGTCGATAAGCGCCTTCAACTCGTCGGGAGTACCGAAACGTGAAGAAGCAGCAAAGAAACTGCTGACGTGATAACCGAACGAACCATAATACGGATGTTCCTGTATTGCCATTATCTGAATAGCATTATATCCTTCTTTTACAACACGAGGCAATATATTTTCACGGAACTCATTATATGAACCGACTTTCTCCTCATTAGTAGCCATACCAATATGGCATTCGTAAATCAAAAGAGGAGACGTATTCGGTTTGAACTTCTTAATCTTGAATTTATACGGTTTTTCAGGATCCCAAACCTGAGCGCTGAATATTTTTGTTTCCGGATCTTGCACAACACGCCTGATCCATGCAGGAATACGCTCACCCGAGCCACCTTCCCATTCTACCAACAGTTTAAACAAATCCTCATGATGCAACAATTCCTTATCCAATGAAATTTCCCAAATTCCATTGTGCAGACGCTTCATCTTATAGCGTTTATCTTTTGTCCAGTTATTAAACGTACCGATAAGATAAATTGCAGTAGCGTGAGGAGCCCATTCCCTGAAAACCCATCCTTTAGTGGTCTTATGCAACCCAAAATAAAGATACCCCGAAGCAAAGTCAGAAAGAGTCATCTTTCCTTTATTGGTCAGACTTCTTTCCCTATCAATAACATATTGATATCTTCCCTGGATAGCTTCTTCGTATGGCGCTAACCAAGGGTCATTTTTTATTAGATTCAAAGACTCCATTTTACTATATAAATTGGTTATTAGGCAAAGATAACGGAAAAAATTGAGGTTTAAGGTGTTTAAAGGGATTTTTTCTTCAAAAGGACATCTGTAAAATAAATCTTGGTTTGAAATCTAATAACAAATATCGAGAGCCGCCACAAAGCGGCTCTTTTAACATTTTCTAAACCCTCATCCCTCCACTCATCAAACTCCTGCCTGAACAGCCACGCCATAGCACATGGTTTTATTATATACCAGCAAGCATGCTCCGGAATCTCAAGCTCTTCAGTCGGCTGAGGACGAAACAAACTCGGTCAACTCTTTCTGGCTCATATCTTTTATCTTTCTATCATGCATTACTTTATAAAGCATCATTTCTTCATAACTGTTTTCCATACTACAATCCTCCTCCATCTAATAATCGTTGGGCAATAACACTCGCTTTTTGAGCACATTCCATAGCCTCGTCAACCTTCGATTTCTTTTCTTCACAAATCTTACGGGGCTTTGAGTTTTGCTGTTCCAATATCTCCGGAACTGACTGGAATTTCAGGTATCTCCACCAGTTTATCAGACGGCGTTTGTAGTCGTTGATGTTAAGCATCGAACCGGTTTCGCCGATTGACACTATGTGCTGTTCAAAATAGTCCATAATTTCTGGCAGCAGTCTTAACACCGGAGATCCTTTCCCGCTACTTCTGACAACACTGCTCAGCCATTCTTCGTCTTTCATAAGCTCGGCATTCCACTTCTTGCAGTTTTCGCTGAATGAGTTCGGCTTTTTAATTTCTTCCTCTAAAACTATAACTCCATTCGCTTCTCGCGCGCACGCGCACGCTGATGAAAAGAAGAAGAAGAAGAAGATAAATTTATCTTTTCTTTTTTCTCTTTTCCTCTCTTTTCTTTTTTTCTCTTTTCCTCTCTTTTCTTTTCTTCTCTTTTCTTTTGTTCAAAAATGTCGACATTTGAAGTGCTTGAATTGTCTGAAATGTTACATTTTTCTTTATTCAAACTCTCTTCACATTGCACTGATGTTGACATCTTGTTGACATTTAGCTTATCTGGCAGTGGTATTAAAAGATATTCAACATTCTTACAATCAAAGCGTTTACGGCGTGAGATAGCTTCAAAGAATATTTCCTGTATTTTTTTCGATGTCAATATTCCATGCTTTTCAAAGCTCGATTTGTCAAAGAATGTTAAGTTTATCATTTCATCAATTATTTTCCACACTTTGCTGCTGTTAAATCTTGTTCCGCATTGCTTTGTGAACACTTTACAGATGGTTTCATCCCATTTTATATAAAAGCTGTTATTATAGATTTTGCATAACAGTTTTATCATAACAGCAGATGCTTCCAAACCGTATTTTGCATTGATTATCTCTATCTTTTCATTTTCAAAAAAGTTTGTGTTTAATGGGAAAAATGATAATCCCTTTATCATGGTTGCCATATCTTTCAATTTTTAAATTATTAGTTTATAAGTTAGCAAAGTCTTTCCCATTCCGGATAGCCTCTGTTCCAACGGATTTGCAATCCGTTGGCTGTTTTTGGTGGATTTGCAATCCACATTGATTGGAACGGGATTGCAAATCCCGAATAGCATAAACATTGGATTACAAATCCAATGGAACGGAAAGCCTCAGAGGTAATATACTGAGAATAAATAAAATAAAAATCTCTGTGTCCTCAGTGTCTCTGTGTTTAAATTAGTTTTCAATTTACTATTGACCGCCCTCACAATCAACCGCACCGTCCTCACCGTCAGCAGTTCCGACGGCAAAACACGGATAAGCAACCAACCGCAGGTAGCTGCTTCATGCTACATTTATATACCAGGGACTATCCGGACCTATGCGAAAATACGTCCGTATATATTAATACGTGGGGCTATATATATTATTCCGCGGGGCCGGACCTACAAAAAATATCTTCGGAGCATTTGAGATATACATCAGCATTTATTCTCGTACTTATACTATTCTTGAAACACAAAGGAATCTTTCGGAAAACAATAAACGGACAAATGCGGACAATAGGAAAAATTGGGGCGATAACTTTGCAATAGATTTCAAGACGGAAGGGAATGATTTTCTAAAAACCCCATAACAATATTGAAAAAACGCTATAAATGAATTATATTTGCACCTTCAAGGAAAAAGTGAATAATAATATAAATATATATATAGAATTATGTTTGATAATCTTAGCGAACGCTTAGAGCGCTCGTTCAAATTGTTAAAAGGTGAAGGTAAAATCACTGAGATTAATGTAGCGGAAACATTGAAAGATGTGCGTCGTGCATTGTTGGATGCCGATGTTAACTATAAAGTTGCCAAGAGCTTTACCGACACGGTGAAGGAAAAGGCGCTTGGACAGAATGTGCTTACTTCTGTTAAGCCTAGCCAGTTGATGGTAAAGATTGTGCACGATGAGTTGGCACAGCTGATGGGTGGCACAGCAACTGAGCTTAATCTTGAGGGAAAACCTGCGGTTGTTTTGATGTCTGGTTTGCAGGGTTCCGGTAAAACTACATTTACAGGAAAGCTTGCCAATATGCTGAAGACAAAGAAGAACAAGAAGCCGCTGCTTGTTGCTTGCGACGTTTATCGTCCTGCTGCTATCGAGCAGTTGCGTATTCTTGCCGAGCAGATTGGTGTTCCTGTATATTTGGAAGAGGGCAACAAGAATCCGGTTGAAATTGCTCTTAATGCTATAAAGGAAGCGAAGGCTAAGGGTAATGACCTGGTAATTGTCGATACTGCCGGACGTCTTGCCATCGACGAGCAGATGATGAACGAAATCACTGCAATAAAGGCTGCTATCAATCCTGATGAAACTCTGTTCGTAGTGGATGCGATGACAGGTCAGGATGCAGTGAATACTGCAAAAGAATTCAACGACAGATTGGATTTTGACGGTGTTGTTCTTACTAAGTTGGACGGTGATACTCGTGGTGGCGCTGCCTTGTCAATCCGCACAGTCGTAAACAAACCTATAAAGTTTGTGGGTACTGGTGAGAAGATGGATGCTTTGGATGTGTTCCATCCTGAACGTATGGCAGACCGTATTTTGGGTATGGGTGATATCGTTTCGTTGGTTGAACGTGCCCAGGAACAGTATGACGAAGAAGAAGCAAAACGCCTGCAGAAGAAGATTGCCAAAAACCAGTTTGACTTCAATGACTTTATTACTCAGATTCAACAGATAAAGAAGATGGGTAACTTGAAAGAGCTTGCATCTATGATTCCTGGTGTTGGCAAGGCTTTGAAAAATGTTGATATTGACGACAATGCGTTCAAGAGCATTGAGGCTATCATATATTCAATGACTCCGGAGGAAAGAACTAATCCGGCAATTCTGAACGGTTCTCGCCGTCAGCGTATTGCGAAAGGTAGTGGTACTTCTATCCAGGAAGTGAATAAGCTTATCAAGCAGTTCGACGAAACACGCAAGATGATGAAGATGCTTACTACGATGAAGTCGGGTAAGGGATTTCCTAAGATGCCGATGTTCAGAAGATAATAAAAGGGAACAAGGTTTCAGATACAAGTTGACAAGGTGGATTCCCTTTCTCGTCAACTTGTCAACTCGTTTCCTCGTCAACTTTAATTTTATCAAGAACTTAAAAACCTAAGATCATGGAACCATATAAATTATTAGACGGAAAGGCAACATCCGCACAGATGAAGGCGGAAATGGCCGAAGAAGTTGCCCGAATAAAGGCAGAAGGTGGAAAGATTCCACATTTGGCAGCGATATTGGTGGGTCACGACGGGGGCAGCGAAACCTATGTGGCAAGCAAGGTTAAGACTTGTGAGGAGATAGGTTTTAAATCAACGCTGATCAGATATGAGGCGGATGTTACGGAAGAGGAGCTTCTTGCCAAGGTTGATGAGTTGAATAATGATCCGGATGTTGACGGTTTCATCGTCCAATTGCCTTTGCCAAAGCATATTTCGGAGCAGAAAGTTATTGAGGCTATAGATTATCGCAAGGATGTCGACGGTTTCCATCCGATAAATGTTGGAAGAATGTCTATTGGTTTGCCATGTTTTGTGTCTGCAACTCCTGCCGGAATACTTGAGTTGCTGAAACGCAACAATATTGAAACACAGGGAAAACATTGTGTTGTTCTTGGCAGAAGCAATATCGTGGGCAAGCCTATGGCTACGCTTATGATGCAGAAGGCTTATCCTGGCGACTGCACAGTGACTGTATGTCACAGCCGTTCGAAGAATCTTAAGGAAATGTGCCTTCAGGCTGATATAATAATAGCTGCACTTGGTGTTCCGGGATTCGTAACAGCAGATATGGTCAAAGAAGGTGCGGTGATAGTTGATGTTGGAACAACAAGAGTTCCGGACGCTACACGTAAGAGCGGTTTCCGTCTTTCAGGAGATGTGAAGTTCGATGAGGTGGCTCCGAAATGTTCTTATATAACACCTGTTCCCGGCGGGGTTGGCCCGATGACGATTATTTCATTGATGCGCAACACACTGTTGGCAGGAAAGAAAGAGATTTATAAGTGATAAGGTTGGCGAGTTGGTAAAGGAAAGTCCTTTTGCCAACTCGTTTTTTTAGGAGGCAAGGAGTTAAGAAATTTAGGAGTCAAGGAGTTAAGTAGTTAAGAAGTCAAGTAGATTATTATGGTGTTTGATGTTGTTCCCTTGTCTCTGAATCCCTGTCAACTTGTCCCCTGAATCCTTGTCCCCTTGTCTAAACTTTAATCAATTCTAATAACATGGAAACAAAGGCATTGTTTTTGCGGATAGAAAAAAGAAAGAAACGTCTGCTAAGGCAGATTGAATACCGCAGATTAAGACGTGTGCGTCGTAAGCGGACACCTCAATATACTTATTGCAAGAATTGCGGCACAAAGCTCGATGGGATGTACTGTTACCAGTGCGGACAGTATGCTTTGGATATAGAGCAGCCGTTTTGGAAATATATACTACAGTATTTCGAGAATGTTTATCAGTTTGACGGCAAGGTGTGGCTCACATTATATTATCTTTTTCGCCGTCCAGGATTTCTTACCTGTGAATTTAATGCCGGTAAAATCAACTCATATGTTCATCCTTTGAGGTTGTTCATGTTTCTGTCGTGTCTGTTTTTCCTGTTTTTCTTTTCATTAATACCAACCAATCCGAGTGAAATAGGTTTGTCAATGACAGACAACGGAACCGATTCATCAAAAGTCTCTGTCAATGATGTTATGATAAATGTGCAATTTTCGGAAGATATGCTGGACTACTGGTATGATGATTTAAGTGAAGAAGAGCGTAAAGCTGCTGCCTCGGTGGATACTGTCATATTTTTTTGCGGAGATTCTGTGGCACGCAAAGAACTTGGATATATTGGGAAACTGAACCCATCGGCGGAAGCAGATTCTATCGTGTTGTTTACTGTTCCCAAAGTATTGCTTGAAGAAGGATTCCTGAAACCTTTGCCTGAGGATAGCAGTATGTTTGCCTTGGCTGATGACAAGAATTATTTCGATACGGAGCCTAAAGAAGTAGACAAGGAAATAAGGAAGATAGAAAATGAGCTGAATTTCGGAGCTTTGGTTTCGTGGTATTCTTCGTATTTTCCTATTATATTATTGTTGCTGATACCGGTTTTTGCCTTTTTGCTGAAAATATTCTTCCGTAAGGAAAAGATGGCATATATGAAACATTATGCTTTTGCGTTGCATCTTCATTCAGTCCTTTTACTTCTTATTGCGATTAATTTGCTTTGGGTTTATTATATAAAAACTCCATACAACAAGGAGGTGACACTTGTTCTTATAAATCTGTTCATGCTTTATACATGGTTGGCTATACGTCGGGTTTATGAACGGACAGGATGGATAAAGTCTTTTATCAAGACAGGTTTTCTTTATGTTATTTATATGATAATCCTGTTTGCCACCATTATCGGAACTTTTGTGTGGTGTGCGGTGAATTTGTTTGATGTGGATTTTTCAAAATATATGTAATTGCGTGGAGGAAACAATATGTTAGAAGAATATAAGGAAAAACTGTTGAAGAAAAAGAATAAACTTTCACGACATATTGAATATCGCCGTTTGAAGCGTGTTCGCCGTAAACGCACTCCGGCATATTCTTATTGCAAGAACTGCGGAAAGAAGTTGAAGGGGATGTATTGTTCACAATGTGGCCAGTATGCACTTGATATAGAGCAGCCATTCTGGAAATATTTGCTTCAATATATTGAGAATGTATATCAGTTTGACGGTAAAGTATGGCTCACGCTGTATTATCTTTTCCGTCATCCGGGTTTTTTGACAAGGGAGTTCAATTCCGGTAAGATAAGTTCTTATGTTCATCCATTGAGGCTGTTTATGTTTCTGTCATGTATTTTCTTCATCTTTGCTTTTTCTCTGATTGGAGATTTCAATGAAATTAAGACGCGTACAGAAATAATGGATGGTTTGGATATTATAGCAGAATCTGAAGAAGAGGAATATATCGGAGACTCAGAAGTGTTGAAAGATACTGTTGTTTGGAGCGTGACGGATACTATGATGCTGTCGGGATATAAACCTTCCCTGAAAATAATGGAATCTCCTTATTCTGATACTTTCAGGATAAAGGTTTTAAAATATGTGTTGGATGAGAAATTTTCGTTGTGGGAAAATTCAGATTCTATTTATGTATTGGATGAAGACTCTCTTCATAAGGCAGTGGTAGATTTGCCGAAAATCAAAACTCAAGAGTTGAGAAACCTTCGTTCTGAAAAGGAATATAACAAGCTTGTGTCGTGGTATTCGTCGAATTGGCCATTGATAGCATTGCTTCTTATTCCAGTTTTTGCTGTTTTGTTGAAATTGTTTTTCAGAAAAGAGAAACTTGGATATATGATGCATTTGGTTTTCGCATTGCATATTCACTGCGTTTTGCTGATAATTTCGGCAATCATGCTTGTCCTTTTGTGGAATGGTATAAATATTTCACTAATATATAATCTCTCGCTGGCATATTTCTTTGTTTATAGTATTTTCGCTGTCAGAAGAGTCTATTCCAGAAACAGTTGGCTTAAGGCAATAGTAAAAACAGTGTTGCTTTACGGGGGTTATTTGATTATATGGACAGTGGTTTTTGTTCTGTCTTTATTATGGATTTCAGAAAATATATTAGAATAAAAATGCCAAAATATTTGCAGGATTAAAAATTATCCTTACCTTTGCACCGTCTTAAAGAAACAGCGCCTGCTGAAAGACGAAACATGGTGAATGTAGCTCAGTTGGTTAGAGCGTCGGATTGTGGTTCCGAAGGTCGTGGGTTCGAGCCCCATCTTTCACCCCCTATTCGTCAAGGGTGCCGGTTTTGAGGTTATATGGTGAATGTAGCTCAGTTGGTTAGAGCGTCGGATTGTGGTTCCGAAGGTCGTGGGTTCGAGCCCCATCTTTCACCCGTAATTTGAAGAAGGTGAGCCGTAATACATGGTTCGCCTTTTTTCTTTATCTGCATAAAAAGGGAAAATAGGCTTACTGTTCCCTCAATTATTTTTATCTATTTTCCTAAAATATTTATCTGCCAATACCCCCATTGAATTTTTCCGTTTATCACTTTTTTAGTAATTTTGCTTTAACATAAAACCTCAATATGTAATATCATGAAAAGAATTCTATTATTATGCGGAGCTTTATTGTGCGCTTTTGCCTCTCAAGCACAATGGCATCCAGTTGGTGACAAAATCAAGACTGAATGGGCAGAATCAGTCAATCCAAAGCAGGTATTACCGGAATACCCTCGTCCGCAGATGGTGCGCGGAGAATGGTCCAATCTGAACGGAGAGTGGGAATATGCAATCAGAACGAAAGGCGGTATTGAACCTTCCGCCTATGACGGGAACATACTGGTTCCTTTTGCGGTGGAATCATCTCTTTCCGGTGTGCAGAAGACAGTTGGAGCAGAGAATGAATTATGGTATAAAAGAACGTTTGATATTCCTTCTTCATGGAAAAACAGGAATATAATCCTGAATTTCGGCGCTGTGGACTGGAAAGCCGACGTATTTGTCAATGATATTCTGATTGGTTCCCACAAAGGAGGATATACTCCGTTCTCTTTTGATATAACTCCATATCTTAAAGGCCAGAAAGGTCAGAAATTGACAGTGAGGGTTTGGGATCCAAGTGATGCGGGATTCCAGCCTCGCGGAAAACAGGTGGCAAAGCCTGAAGGTATTTGGTACACTCCGGTTACAGGAATCTGGCAGACTGTTTGGTTGGAACCCGTTGCTTCAAATCATATAACTGCGATTAAGGCAATTCCGGATGTAGATAATTCAGTTGTTGGTGTTACTGTTTCTACATCTGAGTCTTCAGTAACAGATATTGTTGAAGTTCAGATTTCAGACAATAATAATAATGTTGTTGCTACAGCTCAGGGTGTTCAAGGACAGGAAATGCGTCTGCAGGTTAAAAATGCAGAATTGTGGTCACCTGAGAATCCGTATCTTTATGATATGAAAGTTACTCTCCTGGGCAAACAAAAAGATGAAGTTAAATCATATACAGCATTCCGTAAGATTTCTGTTCAGAAAGATGCTTCCGGAATCTACAGAATGTGTTTGAACAATAAGCCTTTGTTCCAGTATGGTCCACTTGACCAGGGATGGTGGCCGGACGGACTTTACACAGCTCCAACTGACGAAGCATTGCTTTATGATATCAAGAAAACTAAGGATTGGGGATTCAATATGATCCGTAAGCATGTTAAAGTTGAGCCTGCCCGCTGGTATTATCATTGCGACCGTGAAGGTATTCTTGTATGGCAGGATATGCCAAGCGGCGATATGGGAAATCAGTGGGGACCACGTGAATATAACGCAGGAACAGATAAGAACAGAACACAGGAATCTATTTCAAACTACTATACTGAATGGAAAGAGATAATGAACTTGTGTATGTCAAATCCTTCTGTTGTCGTTTGGGTGCCGTTTAATGAAGCATGGGGACAGTTTGACACTGAAAAGGTTGTCGCATGGACTGAAGCTTATGATCCTTCACGTCTGGTAAATCCTGCCAGTGGCGGTAACCACCGTGCTTGCGGCGATATCTTGGATTTGCATAACTATCCTGGTCCGGAAATGTACTTGGCTGATCCTATGCGCGTGAATGTTTTGGGCGAATATGGCGGTATCGGCCTTGCTTTGGACGGCCATTTGTGGTGGAACAACCGCAACTGGGGTTATATCCAGTTCAAGAACAGTGATGAGGTGACTGCCGAATATGTGAAATATGCAAAGGAATTGAAGACTTTGGTGAAGAAAGGTTTCTCGGCTGCAGTATATACCCAGACTACAGATGTTGAAGGTGAGGTAAATGGTCTGATGACTTATGACCGAAAAGTGATCAAGATAAATGAGGATGCAGTACGCAAAATAAACAAAGAAGTGATTGAGTCGATGAATAACTGATTGTTGTGTTCTGTGCAAACATATTTTTGTGTAAGTTTGCATCATGAGTACAATGGTTAGATATATATCAGTAATATTAGGAGTATTATTTTGTATATTGGGAGTTGTAGGAATATTTGTACCATTATTGCCTACAACTCCTTTTCTGTTATTGTCTGCTGCTTTGCTATTCAGAAGCTCGCCACGTTTGTACGGGAAGCTGATTTCCCACCCGCAACTAGGCCCGTATATAATGAATTTCAGGGAGCATAAGGCTATTCCGTTGAGAGTTAAATTCATATCTGTGTCGCTGGTATGGATTACGATTCTATATGCGGCTTATTACCTTGTGGACTATAACTGGCTGAAAGTGCTGCTTATCCTGTTGGCTCTTTCTATTAGTTTTTATATTTTACATTTCAGGACATTGCGTTGATTTGCATACAGATGATTGGATGAAGTTTTGCAAATCATTTGGTTATATTCATTATAACCACAATAACCCTGTTTTGATTATAAGGGAATGGACTGAAGGCTTTCATGACAGTGGGGATAGCGACTTTATATTTTCCAACTGTTCGGCTTAAAAGCCAACAAGGCTTCAGATAAAAGCCGACAAGCAATTCTAGATTTAAAACTTCCAAAATCCAAAAGATATGGTTCTTTGAAGCCTGCGGTGGAAATCCACAACGTTGAATCTATCATACTAGCCAACTTGCCTCTGAAGCCTTGCTGCTATTTTCTAATTTACTGGATCACAGCGTAGGATCTTCCTTGTGGAAATACTGGCAAAGGAACTGCCAGTTGTCCTGAATGATAGCCTTTCCACGCTCAGGACTTGAAAGGCTCTTAGTCTGGGCATCAGGAAGCAAACCTTTGTTCATCATCTCCTTCAACAATCCTAGGCTGCAATGTTTCACAATGAAGAAGCTCAGAGCCTGCTGTTTTGCCATTTCTGCATTATAGAAAGGATTTCTCTTTTCTTTTACGAACTGGACTCCGTAGCTCAACACCTTGATACCTTCCTCAGGAGTTGCATAAACTGCAAATTGTTCAGGAATTTCACCGGCGATGTCTTCAAGTTCAAGTCCCAATGTCTTGTTAAGGAATTCACGGAATTCCTCTTTTGAAGTCATATAAAGGAGAAGTTTTCTTTTTGCTTCTTTCTTGAACTTCTTATATTGTTCCTGCATTTCATCCTTCATCTCAAGAACTTTTGGGTCAACGAAGTTCTGAGCCTTCTCGCCTTCCTGTTTGAAATATTCATAATCAGGATGCTCTGCCGGAATCAGTTTTGACAGCCAGTATGGAGAAGTATATGCAAGGAAATGATGCCTGGCAACATGAGCCAGAGAATCATGTATAATCATAATATCTCCATGTCCGTTAGGATTCTGCATCAGATAATCCTTGACAGTGTCAGTCAGTTCCTCGTTTGTGTCGCAAAACAGATAAGAGGAATAATGGAACCAGTGGAGAAGTTCTTTATATTTCTCAGGAGTATATCTTGTTTCGACAGAGAAAAGCTTCTGCATTTTTTCGTTTTCGGGAGCAGTTGTCCAATGTTCGCAGAAAAGCTCGTATATAAGTCTTGAAGCAGCCTCGTTGGCAGGATTGTCCGGATTGACAAAAGTGCCATGCTTCCATCCGTGATATTGCTGTGTAAAATGCCAAAGAATCAGTCTTATATCCTCAAAGTTAACTTCGTCGTCATAATAATGATCGTCAGTTGTATAGAAAGGCAAATACTGACCGAATTTCTCCTTATATCCAAGGATGAAAGTGCGCCATATATTTGTTTGTGAAATAACGTCCTCGAAATATCCGGCCAAACGGATTGCAATCTGTACAGGCTCGTCTTTCTCGAAAGAGTTAACCATCTCAGTAGCTTCCAATATATCGTATATACGGTTTGCAATACGTGTATAATATGAATCGACCGGCGTACTCTGAGTATAAGGATGGATTTGAAGCCAATCCTTAGGGAAAATTCTAATGTTTTTCATATTAAATTAGTTTGTCTGATCTAAAATTTTTAGGATTTGCGCTTTTGCACGTTGCAGAGCCATAGATTCTGCAACGCTCTTCAATCCCAGTGTTCATCATAGCGATGCAAATATACAATTAAAATTGAAGTTTGCAATCAATCCTCATCAGAATCAAAATCGAAGTCAAAGTCAAAATCCTCATCCGGAGCATCATAAAAATCGGAACCTGTGAACTGTTCCAAATCACGACGGTCTTTCTTGGTTGGTCTGCCAAGTCCCTTAGCTCTGTTCACGAATCCGGATATTCTGTTCATTTCCAGCAATTCATACTGGTCAGGAGTTGTAACATTCTCCATATATTCCGGAACGAGCTTTGCTCCCATCCTACGTTCGGTAAGCGCAAGGACTTTGAAGGAGAATGTGATTGGAGGTTTTCGCACCTGCACAATATCTCCCACCTTAATCATTCGGGAAGGCTTTACGGTTACGCCACCAATCATAACACGTCCTTTTTTGCAAGCCTCGGCAGCAATCGTACGAGTCTTGAAGATACGTGTTGCCCACATCCATTTATCTATACGTACTTCGTTCATTTATTGTTATATTGATTCATTGTCAATTGAATACCTGCAAGGCAGAAACTTTTCACAATCTCTATAGCCTTTGATACGACCTCGGGCATTTGCTGAAGTTCCTCGGCAGGGAATTTTCCCAAAACATAATCAATCTGTCCGCCACGTGAGAAATCAGAGCCAATGCCGAAACGCAGGCGTGCATAATTCTGGGTGCCCAGCATCTGTGCGATGTTCTTCAGACCATTGTGTCCGGCATCACTTCCTTTAGGTTTCAGGCGCAATGTTCCGAAAGGCAAAGCCAGGTCGTCAACAACAACAAGAAGATTCTCAACAGGGATATTTTCCTTCTGAAGCCAATAACGGACAGCATTGCCGCTAAGATTCATGAATGTGTTTGGTTTGAGAACAACAAGCTCGCAATTCTTCACTCTGAAACGAGCCACAGCTCCATAACGCTCTTCGGAGAACGAAGCTCCGGCTTCGTCCACAAGTTTGTTTACAACCCGGAAACCTATGTTATGGCGTGTTCCAACATATTCCGAGCCTATGTTACCTAGTCCGGTTATAAGATATTTCATATTTATTCGTAAAAAACAAAGGGCTCATTCTTTCGAACAAGCCCTTTTTATAGTTTTAGTCAAATCTGCAAGAATATTTGAAGATTTATAAATCCCAACTCACAACCCTGCAGACTTATTTACTTATCGTATTATTTACCTGATTTAGCCTGAGCACCACGAGCAGCACGAGTCAACTGAACTGCGCAAACTACAGCGTTCTTAGCATTCATCAATTCAAGGCCTTCGAAGTTCAATGCACCAACCTGAATTGTTTTACCCAAACCAAGGTGATCAACATTGATAACCAATCTTTCAGGGATTTCAGAATAGATAGCTTTAACTTTCAATTTTCTCATCTGCAATGTCAACTTACCACCGGCTTTAACACCTTCAGCGTGACCTTCCAAAACAACAGGAACTTCCATTACGATAGCTTTCTTGTCTGATACTTCAAGGAAGTCGATGTGAAGGATAGCGTCAGTTACAGGGTGGAACTGGATGTCTTTCATTACAGCCATTACTGTTTTGCCATCGATAGTCAATTCAACAGCGTAGATATTTGGAGTGTAAACCAAGTTACGAACTGCAGAGTTAGTAACAGTGAAGTGTACTGTGTTTTCACCACCGTAAAGAACTGCAGGGATTTCGTCCTGTTTACGTGTAGCTTTCAATGCTCTTTTCTGGTCTGCTGGTCTAGCAGCAATTTCTCTAGCCTTACCTTCTAGTTTAAATGTTTTCATCTTACAATAATTTAATGTGTTACTCAAAATTAGCTCTCTAATTTTCCCATCACACGGGTAGAAAACCGCCGCAAAATTAATACAAATATTTGAATTGAGCAAATTTATCACTAATTTTGCTCGTACAAATATAATAATGTTATTCTATGATTTCCACTATGAAAGAACGGAGAAGCATCCGTAAATACAGCGACAGACCTGTTTCTGAGGAATTGATAAACGAACTGCTCAGTGTTGCAATGCGTGCGTCCAACACCGGCAATATGCAATTATACAGCGTAGTTGTGACTCGTGACGAAGAGAACAAGAAAAAACTCTCTCCTGCCCATTTCAGCCAGCCTATGATTACAGAGGCTCCTGTTGTGTTGACATTCTGCGCTGACGCAAACAGATTCGTCAAATGGGCCGAGCAAAGGAATGCCCATGCAGGGTTCGATAATCTTCAGACATTCATGACTTCGACTATCGACGCAATGCTTTTTGCCGAAGCTTTCGCCGAAGCTGCTGAAGAAAAAGGACTAGGTATATGCTATCTGGGAACTACGACCTACAATACTGACAAGATTATTGACATTTTGAATCTTCCGGAGCTGGTTGTCCCTATCACTACCATAACAGTTGGTTATCCCAAAGAGCCTCTTCCTGCAGTTTCAGAAAGATTGCCTCTTGAAGCCGTGATGCACAAAGAACAATACTGCGACTACAGCCCAGAATCAATAGACATATTATATAAGGAAAAAGAAGAACTTGAAGTAAACAAAGAATTTACCCGCATAAACAATAAAGAAACTCTTGCGCAAGTGTTTACGGACATCAGATATACAAAAGCAAACAACGAGCATTTTTCGGGTGTACTGATGGAAGTGCTGAAAAAACAGAAATTCATTTAAAGCAATAAAGATAATATGTTCAAAGCATTATTCTTCGACATTGACGGGACTTTGGTGAGCTTCAAAACTCACCAGATTCCAGAATCAACCGTTAAAGCTATCGAAGCTGCTAAAGCAAAAGGAATAAAAATTTTCATTTCAACAGGACGACCAATACCAATCATAAACAACCTGAACTCCATAAAACACCTGATTGATGGCTATATCACTACAAATGGAGCATATTGCATTGTCGGGGATGAGGTGATTTCATGCAATCCCATACCTAAAAAAGATGTGGAGTCATTAATTTCCCTCTCTGACAAATATAAATTTCCTTGCATTTTCGTAGGTGAAAAAGACCTTTTGGTTTACAACAACAGTCAAATCGTAAAACAGATTTTCAGCGATTTCCTTCAAGTACATAATCTTGAGGTTGGCGATCCTCGCAAACTCATGGAAGAACAGGAAATAATCCAAACAACACCATTTATCACCGAAGAGCAGGAAAAATACATTATGCCGATGCTTCCGGGTTGCATCTCCGGACGTTGGTATCCTGCGTTTGCCGATGTCACGGCAATTGGAAGTGACAAGGGAAACGGAATAAAACACATTGCCCGCCATTTCGGTTTCGGAATAGAAGAAACTATGGCTTTCGGCGACGGAGGTAATGATATAAGCATGATTGAAGTTGCCGGTGTGGGTGTTGCTATGGGGAACGCCAACGATTCACTGAAAGAGGTTGCTGATTATATTACATCTGATGTTGACAGCAATGGTATTGAGACCGCTATGAAGCACTGGAAGATTATAGACTGACAAAATCTTGTCTACTGAACGTTTTGCAAGCTCAACTTAAAAAGTCAAAGAGGTTATATGAAGTTATGATTATGTTTGCATAGCCGGGAATACAAAAGGCAAATGTTAAAACACGTTCATAATTCACATGATTTCTTTGACAATCACCATTAAAATCAAATGGTGAAACATGGGAGAAAAAAGCTCGCAGTGTTTCCGGAAAAACATAACTATGTATTCGGAAAAACACAACGAGCTTTTTTTGGAAAGGTAGTATCCTTTTTTCTGTAGAACTATGTTTTCTTACCTAAATATTCAACATCGGGAAAAAGCCGGAATATATACAAATCAAAAACCCACAACATCAAAACAAAAAAAATAAAATAAGAAGCCAGAATAAATTTTATCAGAAAAAGCTTGGAAATAAAAATATATTCACTACCTTTGCATCGCAATTGAGAAACAACAACACTCAATGATAATAAAAAACGGGGTGTAGCGCAGTCCGGTTAGCGCACCTGCTTTGGGAGCAGGGGGTCCCAGGTTCGAATCCTGGTACCCCGACGGAAGAAAGAGGAGACAATTGACTCCTCTTTCTTTTTTTATTATTACCACACAACTCCCCCCCTCCTACTCATTCAAAAGATAATGCAAGAATAAAAACATATTGTATATCAAACCACACATTTCATTTTCCTTTCTTTGCATTCAGAAATAAAACAAATAACATGAATAAATTCGGTAAATTATTTTTTGCAGCAGCATTAAGTTGCTTTGCAATGTCGGCATTTGCAGATAACGACTATAACAAACTAAGAATAGTCCAAAAACAAATCTTGGAGGACAAAACAATGGACCGTGTGAACGAGATGGCACACGGAATAGTCTCGTCAGGACTGAACGCCGGTGATGGATATGGAGAAGTTTGGATAAGAGATTTCAATACATTCATACAAGTTGCCATGGATGTATCTCCGGATTCAACAATAACTCACGCTTTGAATACATTCTTCCATTTCCAGGGTAAAACAGGAGATATTGTGGACGGATATATAGACATCAAGAAAGCAGACCTGAACAATGTTGGCGGATACAAATACAGACTTTCTGAAACATGTCCGCTATACGCAGCTCACAAAAATACGGTAGAAACAGACCATGAGACATCCTTAATCCAGGCTGTTTACCAATATGTAAAGAAGAGCGGAAACAAAAATTATCTGAAAACAGTTGTTGCAGGAAAAACTGTTGAAGAGAGAATGGAAGAATCTCTTGAATTCCTGATGAACGAAAAGCTGGACAAGAAATACGGACTTATAATAGGAGCCACGACAGCAGACTGGGGCGACGTGCAACCGGAACATTTCTGGGGTGTGGAGATTGACGAGAATACACATTTCACTATAGATATATATGACAATGCCATGCTTGTCCTGGCTCTGGAAAATTATATCGAGCTTACAGACGATGCTTCAAAAAAAGCGAAATGGAGCAAGGTAAAAGAATCTATCAAAACCAACATAAGAAAACATCTGTGGGATAACAAGAATGAAAAATTCGTTCCTCACATTTATCTCAACGGCTCTCCTTTCCCTGAATCATTCGACGAGAACCAGATTTATTATCACGGAGGAACAGCTGTTGCCATACTTGCCGGATTGCTCTCAAAAGAAGAGATTGAAACAGCTAATGCAAAAATGCTGGAAAATGTAAAAAAAGCGAAGGCACAAACAATTGGCCTGACTATGTATCCTACATATCCGGCGGGATATTTCAAAGGAGTCGGAATGTATCCTTTCGGTTATCAGAACGGTGGAGACTGGACTTGGTTTGGTGCCAGAATGATTTGGGCTTTGACAGAAAACGGAATGATAGAAGAAGCCTATAACGAGCTTAAACCAATGTTGCAAAGGGTTATCGAAAACAAAGGTTTCAACGAATGGTACACTCAGTCCGGAGAACCAAAAGGCTCAGGCACATTCCGTGGAGAAGCCGGCGTTCTGGTGAAAGCCATTGAAATGCTGAGAGAATGGGCCGCAAACTACAAGGCTCTGCCTGAATCAAAGATAAAAGACAGTAAAGTTATTTTTACTTTCGGACAATCAAATTCTGCCAATCATGGACAGGGACATTATTTCCCAAAGCATGATGTAATGAATTATTTCGATGGGAAAGTATATCCATCTCAAGACCCTCTGATTGGCGCGACAGGCGAAGGTGGCAGTGTATGGAATATTGTTGCAGACAAGATGATTGAAGAAAAAATGGCAAAATCTGTTACAATAATTCCTATAGGAGTTGGGGGTGTGGAAATCTCCGCATGGGCTAAAGGGGGATTTCTGCATGAAAAGCTTATCAGCACTGTTGAACAAATAAAAGAAAAAGGTATCAAACCGGACTATATTTTATGGCACCAAGGTGAGAGTGACAATATTGCAGGCACTTCCACTGAAGAATATATTGCCCGTTTTGAAACCATACGCGATGTGTTCCGTTCCAAAGGCATAAAAGCTCCAATTGTCATAGCAACCGCCAGCTATCATCCTAATCTTGTGGAAAAAGACAATGGTTTCAACGAAAGCATAAGAAAAGCGCAGAAACAGCTAGCAGAAAAATATGATGATATATTCATGGGTCCGGACACAGACAACCTGGATAAAGCATACCAGCGTGCTGACGGCGTACATTTCTCAACTGTTGGACAAAAGGAACATGCAGAAGGATGGATTGAGGCTATCAAGAAAGTCAAATAGATCAATCCTATAAATTAAGCGACAAAAGCATAATTACAAAATTATTTTTCTGATCTATACTCCCTATTCTGTTACACTGGTAAAGATTATTTACAAGAGCGACAGAACAGGGAGTTTTTTTTAAGCATTTGCACCATTATTTGCCAAATTCACTAATTTTGCATAAATCATCATCAAAAACTTTATATTATGAGAGGAATTATATTTACAGTCGTTTTATCAGCATTTATTTGTGGAACAGCAAATGCCCAATTCAAAATTGGTGGAAAAACTATCAATACCAGTAAAGTTATACAAGCAGCAGGAGATGTTGCAAAAGCTGTCACCTTGTCAGACAAGGATATAGCTGAAATGAGTAAGGAATATATGGTATGGATGGACAAAAACAATGAAATAGCAGGTCCGGAAACAGAATTGGGAGCCAGGCTGGAACGTCTGACCAAAAACATAAAAGTGGATGGATTGGATTTGAATTTCAAAGTATATAATGTTGTGGACGTTAACGCATTCGCTTGTGGAGACGGAAGCGTCAGAGTATGCGCCGGTCTTATGAAAATAATGGACGACAACGAAGTTCTTGCCGTAATAGGCCACGAAATAGGCCATGTGGTCCATAGCGACTCAAAAGACGCAATGAAAAATGCATATCTTACTTCTGCTGCAAAGAATGCAGTAGGAAGCATTGAAGGAACAATCTCTAAACTATCAGACTCACAACTGGGAGAGCTGGCTACTGCCCTGGCTGGCGCACAATACTCACAGAAACAAGAAAACGAAGCCGATGACTACGGTTTTGAATTCAGCATCAAAAACGGGCTTGATCCATACAGTATGCATGATTCGTTGGCAAAACTTCTTGAGCTAGGTGGAGATAGTGGGCAATCAAGCGTAATAAGAAAACTATTCTCAAGTCATCCTGAAACACAAAAACGTGTGGATAGAATGAAAGAAAAAGCAGACGAATACGTAGCAAAAAGCAAATAATTTGTTAACTAACCTTTTCCATGAAACCGCATTAGCAAAATAAGGTTAAACCATAAAGATTTATGCTCCAAAACTATGCTGAATAACATAAAATACTCTATATTTGCATTGTGTTTTTCATGGTATTAGATTTAAGGTTAGCAATGAAGATTGGTTGTCGGGATGACAACCTTTTCTTTTTTATATAAGTTACATATTTTCCCTCCTGCTAAAAGACTTTCCTATTCATTGTTTTGCGACCTGTTATATATTACATCAATATTTGAGAAAAAAAACAAGAATAAAATGTATCGTCGAAAATTCAAATGATTTATATTTTTCAGCGTAGAAATAAATAAAAAAGCGAGAAACACATATATGTTTCTCGCTTTTTGTCGGGGTACCAGGATTCGAACCTGGGACCCCCTGCTCCCAAAGCAGGTGCGCTAACCGGACTGCGCTACACCCCGTTTTTGAGTATCGTTGTTTCTCAAATGCGGTGCAAAGGTAACGATTATTTATAAAAATCCAAACATTTAACGATAAATTCTTTCCAATAAGTTCCAATCAATCCTCCCATACAAATCTTTATATGGTGATAAACAAGCAAATAAGAAAAAGAAAAAAAATAAAAAATATCAAACAGAAATCTAAAAATTCAGTTCTTTATCTTCATTCTCTTCCATAAGAACCTTGGAATTAGCCGCCAGAAGAAAACCAGAATACTATATTTCCAGTCGATAACAACAACCCTTTGCTTTTTTCTAATAGAATCAACAATTGCTCCGGCTACATTAGCTGCGTTCATCAACATTGGATATTTTTTTCCATCATTAAGCAAACTTGTAGCAACAAACCCCGGACGTATGTCCGTAAAAACAATTTCAGTGTTATGGATATATGCTAACTGTTCAAGCGCATCAATATAAGTATTCTGCATCCTTTTGGTTGCAGAATATGCAGGAGCGATACCAAGACCTTTTGTTCCGGCTATAGAGCTGATAACTGCTATATGCCCCTTGCCATTATTTTCGTTTCTGAAATAACGATAAGCAGCTCCAACCATTCTAACAAAACCCACCCCATTTGTTTCAAGAGTATTTATCTCTATTTCCTGTTGCAAATCGTAATTCTGAAATCCAATGCCTGAACTATGCAGATACAAGTCCATACCCCCAAGCATTTCGATAAGGGTATACAATCCAAGCTCTGCTCCTTCATTTTTTATATCAATTGTTTTAATATAAATACCGGAACCACCAAATTCATCTTTAATAGACTCCAGGTTCTCTTCCCTTCGCCCGGCAAGTCCAAGTATCCACCCTTCAGAATGTAATTTTTTTGCTACTTCGTAACCTATACCGGAAGTAGCTCCTATAATTATTGCTCTTTTCATATTATAAATAAATTGAGTATAACTGAAAATTCATCCGAAATACAAACAAAGCAAGTATACTAAAAAATATAGAGCTGTGTAAAAACGAAAAGGATAAAACACAGAGGCATAAAGTCACAGAGGATATATATTGGGTATAAATAAAATATAAACTCTGTATCTCTGACTCTGTGTTTAAACTTATTTTGGCACAGCCTCACCTTAATTCGTTTTAAAGATACCTGTTTGATATATATCTTTCCAAAGATACGGAAAGAGTAGTTAAGCGGTATCCTACTTTAATAAAAATCCTCAATATTTGTCTTTCGGCATATTACCCATTTCAACCTCCAATTTTCCACCGGAAGTCACAGTATGGAAAGGAATACGGAGACCGCTTACTTTTTCACCATTAAGGATATAGCTTTGAGCGTATTTATTTTCCTTGCTATTATTCTTAGTTTCAATAACAAACTCTTTACCCTTATAATATGTAGAGTCAAGTTTTATAGTTATCTTGTCAAATTGAGGACTACCTAACGAGAATGTAGGGTTGATATTTCCAAGACCGGCGACATCGAACATTCCCAAAGATGATATTACATACCATGCACCAAGCTGACCTTGATCCTCATCCTGACCATAACCGTAACCATGTATACCATCTGTTCCATAGAACTCATCAAGGATTGCACGAACCCATTTCTGAGTCAGAGAAGGGCGACCTGCCTCGTTAAACAGCCATGAAATATGCAAACAAGGTTCATTCCCTTGATTATAATAAGTCTGCAAACCGGCAAAAGCATCTACAGTTGTTCCTCCACTGAAAATTTTGTCCTGCGACCAAGTAAATATACTGTCCAAACGTGCAGAAAACTCTTCGGCTCCCATCTTATCAATCAAGCCTTTCGGATCATGAGGTACATAAAAGGTATATTGATATGAATTTCCTTCCTGGAAACCACGCCAAACTTGCATAGGATCAAAGTTATCGATAAACTCGCCATTCTCCCAGCGCGGACGTATAAGGTTCAATTCCGGATCGTAAATTCTCTCCCAACCTTTCGACAGATCCATCAGCTTTTGATAATCATCTTCCTTACCTAAGTCTTTTGCCATCTGACCAACAGCGTATGCTCCAAAAGAATACTCAAGAGTATGTGAAGCAGAGAACATCCATGATTCATCCGGCCACGGACCTTTGTCGAGATGAGGGACATAACCGTATTTAAGGAATTTGTCAGTATCAAGTTTTCCGGCACCCATCGGTCGGTTCTCACCATCAAGTTCATTCTTACGTGCAGCAGCATAAGCCTCCTCCACATCGAAATCACGGATACCACACAAATAAGCTGCAGCAACCACATTTCCGAGCTGATTTGTTCCAACCCCTGAAACGAAACGGCTGTTTGCTATTCCGTCACCCATCCAACCGGCATCCTTGTAAACCTGAACATGTGTACTGACATAATCCGAAAGATATTCGGGATAAGCCAAAGCCCAAACCTGCACCAGCCCCCATTGTCCGCCCCAGATTCCGTCGGTATTATAAAAAGAGAAGGCCGGTTCACCGTTTTCCATCGGGATTTGTCCGATTGTACCGTCGTTCTTCGGATAAGCACCGTTGACATCGCTTGCCAAACCTCGTCCCAAAATTGCATGATACAATCCTGTATAGAATTTAGTCTTATCTTCTTCAGAAGAAGATTCCACACGGATACGGCCAAGATAATCTTCCCAAATACGGTTAGATTCAACCTTCACCTCGTCGAATGACAGTTTTCCTTTCTGGGTTTCCACTTCACGGTTCAAACGGGCATTTTCCACAGAAGTGTATGACAAACCGACTTGAGCCGTTACTGCTTCGTTTGCTTCTGTCTCATATGTCAAATAAGCTCCTGCTCCAACACCTTTTATATGTGTTTTCCCTTCATTAATATTTTCTTTCAGAAAAGTTCCCACTGATTTCGGTTTCTTGTCCATCTGTGCAGAGAAGAACATCTTGACGGTTGCTCCTTTCTGATATTTATCACAATAAACAGGAAGTGTTTCCACCCAACCTTCAATCAAACCATCTGTTGTTACATTTACTTCTGCGTCAACAGCCGGACCGCTCTCTCCCTGGCGGTTTCCTATATCAAATAGAATGTGACTGTCAGAGCCTTTAGGAAAAGTGAAACGCTGGTATGCCACACGCTTTGTTGCTGTCACCTCCGCAGTTATATTATAATCTTTAAGTAGAACAGAATAATAACCTGGACGAGCCACTTCATCAGCATGATCGAAAGACGAACGATATCCTTCACCCTTAGAGTTTACAGCACCTGGCACTGTAACAAGCTTACCTGTTGTTGGCATCAACACAATTCCTCCCACCTGAAACTCGTGTAAACATGGGAAACCTTCTATTGATGTATCACGATAATCGTATCCGGTTGCTTCCCATCCGGATTTGTTTCCGACACTGGCATTTGTTGCCGCACCAGGTTTTGCCAAACCGAAAGGAAGCGCGCCCGGAGCAAAATGAAACCAACGGCAATGTGCTGTTCCAACTAATGGGTCGGCATATTGCGTCAGCGATTCTAACTGTTGCTCCTGTACTGTCTGATTAACTGAACAAGAAGCCAGTAAACCAGTAAGCGCTAGCGAACAAAACGATGGTATCAAAATATTTTTCTTCATATTATTGCTTTATTTTCAATTTATATGTTTCTATCGCATACTTACCTAAAACAACAGATTCAACAGGCTGTAATTCTTCTTCAATCAGATTTGTCTTCACAATATCAAATGATTTACCCATACAATTTATTTTCACTTTCTGTTCTTCGCCTGAAGTATTGTAAAGACGTACAATCAAGGAATTGTCATCCTCACATTTCTTTACAGTTGTAACCTTAACCAAAGGATTATCTACAGAGAAGAAAGAATATTTTTCTGCCAATGAAGCATTTTTCTTTTCCGCTGGAGAATAGACATAATCCAAAGGAGAATTTCCGGAAACTCCTGCTTCTTCACGCTCTATGGAATTAGGTTTATGTGATGTCAGTGAAAATCTGAAAGAATGATCTCCTGGCTGGAAATAATCATTTCCCAATCCATGGCAACTTCTTCGTGATGCCATCAATATTGGCTGAAGTATTGTGTAATCTACAGGATTATCAGTCGGGTCAATATAATCAGCAACAGCTACAGACGAAGACAATGTTACAGCAACTTTATCAGAAGCAGCACTAATCCAATTGCCTATGCCACGAGGATGCTGTACTTTATTCTCAACATAATAACGTTCACCAGCTGCACCAGGCATTTCATCCTTTCCAACTCTCAGAGAACCAAAAGGAACTTCATAAGAGACTTCAGCCTTTCCGAATGCCAAAGGTAACATCATTCTGAAATCGCGGAACATCACTCCTTCCCAGTTTAGAAGGTCTATATCAAAATCAATACGTTTAGTCTGATGATATACACGGACTACCTGTTCCACTACAGCATGGCGGATTGGAGTACGCATCTTATATGAAGTATATACCGGACCATTTTCTACAACGTCCCATTCTCCGGCATGAAGGCTTGCCTTGTCGAAACCTTCCATATCTGGTTGCTGGACTGCATCAAACTCACCGGCTCCATTTCCTTTGGAATGCATAGTCGTAACTTCACCACCGAGAAATTTATCTGTTTTCAGCAACGGCTGGTTTAATTCCTTATCCCAAATCTGTTTTATACCGCCATTAGCAAATTCAATTCTGTAATATCGGTTTTCAATCATACGTTTGTCAGGAGCAGACTGAATATCCATCATCTTATCCGAATCTTTCAGATAATAAGTATTCAAACCCATTGACGGCATATCTGCCACAAAATGTATAGTTGCTTTCTCTATGCTATTATCCGAATAATATGAGACATCCGAAAGCTGGAAATCAACAGGTTTTCCGTCAGCAGTAGTAAGAGACAACATTTTAGCAAAACCTTCTTCAAAACGGACATCCACTTTGGCAGGAGCAGTTCTGTCAAAAGACAAAGTGTTGAACAGAACAATAGCGCGGCCTTTGGAAGCATCCGTACGAACCGAAGATGCCAAATAATCAGTCTGTCTGGAAATAACCTTTTCTGCTTCATTATAAGCAAACTCATATTTCCGACGGAACTCATTGTCTGTCATTACTCCGCAATTTCCACCCCATCCATGGTCAGGATATATTTTAGCCTTCCATGCTTCATTTAGCTCATCATAAGGATAAGCATTGAAAGAACCATCAAGCACAGATCTGAAAGAAGAAAGGGCCTCTGCTGCCGGAAGCATCATATCTCCTTGACGGCTTGTTGTTATGGCACGCTCATGTGAAGGGCCATGAATATACAACCAGACATTTGGACGTTCTCCCTGAGTTTCGGGCAATTTCTCTGTTGAATGGTCAAGAGCATTAAAGAAATTATCTGCTGTTGCATATTCAAACTTTGGCAAATTAACTTTCTCCCATTTACGCTCTCCTTCCTTGCGGATATATTTCACATCGTTCCATTTCTTAATAAAAACTGGAGTATTGGCTACCGGCTTCTGGTCCCACGACAACTCATAATTCAACATAGCAGGCATAACGGTTTTTGCCTTCTTTACATCATTATATTTAGTGTACCACAAAACAGCCTCTTTCCCAAGCTCCTTCACTGCTGCTGTATCATTCTTAGCCATTACATTATAGAAATAAATATAATGTCCAGGAGTGTAAGTACGGACTTTCGAACCATCCGGGGCTTTCCAATAGAACAAGCCACGTTCATGACGGCTGATGACAAGATTATCAATTCCAGCCTTCTGCATAATCTGCGGCATTTGCAGCGTGCGTCCCGGCACATCGACATTGAAATACGACAATGTATTATAGCCGTTGAATGTCTTCTTCAACCAGCGTGTACCAAAATAGAACTGGCGAGCCAATGCTTCTCCTGAATACATTTCCTCATACGGTTGTATATAAGTACCACCAACACATATACGACCCTCAGCTATATATTTATCAAACAAAGGTTTTGTATCAGGATGGCGATGCAAATATTCCATGACTATTGATGTCTGCTCAATATCCATCTTGAATGTTGGATCATCCTGCAAACGCTTCAAGAAAGGAGTTAGCCACAAGGTATCACGGTCGGCAATACATGCATCTATATGATTCAGCCATGCCAAATCCTGATGAGTTGTAGTGAACAGATAAATCTTACCATTACCTAATTGTGAATCCGACAGATTCTTTAGCAGAGAGTAAGTTTCTCCGTCACAAGTATAAAGCTCTTTCTCAAACTGAGCATTAGCCGCAAATGCCGGTAAAAGAGCCAATGCAGCTATGAGTATTCGTTTTTTTGTTTTCATGATAATATATTTATTTCATATTCCTTTTATAACAATCTTTCTTTTTGCAAATAGCACAACCATAAGGTTGTTTGATTACATTTTCTCCGACAGCCACAACAGTACTGACAGATTTAATAGGCAACATAAGAGAAGAATCGGTCAAACTAACTCCACAGAATTTTTCGGGTAACATTGAAAAGAACTTTTGCTGTTCTTTTACATCCCATCCGCAATAGCCAGGACTATATGAATTGGAAACAGACCAACCGACCTCTCTCATTTCTTGTTCCAAATAGCTTGTTCCCCATGCAACTATTGCTTCAGCAAATGCCGATCCCAAAGCATCTGCAATAAAAGCTTCCATTATATCACCATTCAACCGTTTCTGTTCAATCCATTCATCTAATTCATGACCTACAGAAGCGACAATCAAGGCATAAGCATCAGCGCCTTCCAGGCATTTGTATATAATGCCTTTTGGAGAAAAACTTTGATTACCAATAATCAATTCTTTGTTTGCCGTAGCATGACCACTCATCAATCTGTATCCAAATTTCGGATTACATACAGTAAACGCTTCCTGCTTCAATGACGAAATCATTTCTTTCAGATAATCATCCGGAGTTGAATCTTTAAAGCCCATATAATTCCATAATTCGCTATCCGAAATATGAAGATTTGCGGCAATACAATTAATTTCCTTAGGTTGAAAAAAAGACTCGAACCAGTTTTTCCAAAAATCAACCTTGTTTTTGTTCCACCAGATTGAAAGGAAAGGTTCCCCTTCAAAATCTTTAACTACCTCTTCTGTGATTTGATTCTCATCTATATCAACCTTGACAAATAAATTTGCCTCATTACGTAATATCCCTTTTACTCTTAATATTATAGCTGTTTCTTTTCTGTAAATGTACTTTAACAGATTAAGACAAAAGTCCTGATTGATTATTTCATCAAGATAATATGTCTTCTTTAAGGAAATATCAAAGTTCTCCGCTGATCTCATTAAAATACGATAAGGTGACGATTTTTCAAGGATATGAACTATATCACCAACATTAAATTTACGATAATCATCACAAATCAAACAATGTGGAGCATAACTCTTTATATTCTCCTTTATATGTTGCAACTGTTCAGATGTTATCAATTCTGTTTTAGTGAGAAACAGAACCAGAGAAAGACAGAACTGACGCTTATAGAAATCCGGATTCAGACGCATAAGCAAATTATATCTGGTTACATCAATCAGAGTAATTACAGAATCTATCTGTAAACGTGGAATACCTAGTAACATCTCCAAAGAAGCAATGCCTGCGGTTTCAACCAAGATTATATCCGGATTATAATCCTCGCGTATTTTATCTATTGCTGCAGGTAATTCACTACGTAAAGTGCAGCAAATACAACCGGCTTTCATGTCACAAACCGTATATTGACGCCCTTTGAGCAGTGTACCATCGACAGACTCCTTTCCTGATTCATTTTCCAGAATGACAACCTTGTTATCCCGGAATATATATTCCATAAGAAAATTTATAAGTGTTGTCTTCCCTGAACCTAAGAAACCATAAATAAAATATACTTTCATTTTTATATAATTATAATTCAGACATCTATTCGCATTCCTTTTGTATGAGTATCTTCAACTCATTTATCTGGGATTCTTTCAATTCCAAATATGCGCAATCTTGTAAATGAGTATTGTCTTTCTCTACAATTACAAGCTGTGCATCTTTATCCATTGCAATATTATGCCACATTCCGGCAGGTATATTATAGGTGACACCTACAGCCATGTTGCGAAGATCCCACTTTATATCTCCTTCATTACTGACATTTGCAGCAATCAGCACTGCCCTTCCTTTAACCAAGACAAAAACTTCATCCGTCTTATTATGAGCCTCTATTCTGTCAATTTCATCAAATCCGTAACCTGGAAGATAATTCAATTGTGCCACTTGCCAGCCATCACGGATAATAAAAGGATTATATCCTTGTATCGGGTGAAAATATTCTTCAATCATAATAATTTTGTTAAAAATGTAGTTAAACTTGAAGCGGACGAGGCTTTAGAAACAAGTTGACAAGATCAAAATATCTGTTATCTCACAACTAATTGTCTAGATACTCTTTTCAACTTGTTATCTTGTTGATTCGTAAACTGAAAGTTGAAATTACGAAACTCAAGTCAATAACATTATGATTCAACATTAAAGTCATTCAAAGCCTTATAGAACTGCTCTATATTTTCAAACGGAATTTCAGGTGGTGTATCACAACCTGAAGAAAGAATAAAGTTCCTGTAATTTTTTGTCTTCTGTAACAATGCTATTGTTTCATTATACACTTCTTCTGAAGATGACATTTTAAACAATGATACAGGATCAAGATTTCCCATCACCAATGCATCAGAAGGACATTCTTCAAGAGCTGAAATCATATCTATGGCATTTCCAAAATGATACCCCGCAGCTCCAGTTGAAATCATTGCTTTAGTACACTGTCCTGTATTTCCGCAATTATGAAGGAATACAAGAAACGATTCATCCTGTAAAGCTTCAACAATTTGCTTGACATATTCAGACGAAAACTCCTGACAAGCGTCGTTAGAAAGCAGTCCGGCAGCCGGTTCTGCTACCAAAACAGCATTTGCTCCGGCCTTCTTTAACTCCTTGCAATATGATATTATAAAATCAGTACATTTATCAAGAAGCATCTTTACCGTATCAGGCTCAATAAACATAGCCATCATTATTTCCGACATATCGAAAAGACGTCCGGCAAGAGAATAAGGGCCAATACATCCGGCAATAACAGGCTTATCTATCCGTTCAGCAACAAGTCTGTTTGCTTTTATATATTCTGCAACACGTCCTTTATCCACAGAAGGAACCATTAAAGCTTCCACTTCCTCCCTTGTTGAAACAAGGCGGCCGACAACACTTGGAACTTCATTATCCGAAAAATGTATTTCTGCGCCGAAAGCTTCGGCCTCAACAGTCAGGTCCATTATAACAGATGAAGCAACTGAAGGATATTTTTCTGCCAATGCACATACAGCCTGTGCATGAACTTCGCCATTTGTAACCGCATCTATTACTTTTTTACCAATCAGTTCAATACCTGAGTGTGTCATAATAGGAAGAGCCAAACGCTTGTTTGATGCCAATATATCCTGCTTCCACAAATCCATATTCCGTTTCATATATAAATCTTCCATTATTATTTCAAGCTCTTTGAATCAAACTCTTTGCCATAACCACTGCAGCATTGGCATTTTCTGTGTATCCATCAGCTCCTATCTGTTCGGCAAAAACAGCATTTACCGGTGCTCCGCCAACCATCACCTTAACCTGATTACGCAAACCTTCTTTCTCCAAAGCTTCAATCACAACTTTCATATAGTTCATAGTTGTTGTGAGCAAAGCAGAAAGACAAAGTATATCCGGTTGCTCCTTTTTAACCGATTCAATAAACTTATCTGCCGAAATATTTACTCCTAAATTAACAACTTCAAAACCACATCCTTCAAACATTGAAGCAACAAGGTTCTTTCCTATATCATGAAGGTCGCCAAACACTGTGCCAATAACAATCTTTCCGACTGTTTCAACCTTTTCGCCTTTCATATGAGGTTTCAACAAATCCAAAGAGCCTTTCATTGCACGTGCAGCCATCAACAATTCAGGCACATAAGCTTTCTGTTCCTGGAAACGGCGGCCTATCTCTTCCATTGCCTTAATCATATAATTATTGATGATATCCTGAATATCCAGTTTCTCCTCTATAATTTGGTGGGTAACCTCAACTGCCGGCTCTAACTTTCCGGCAACAATTGAATCAAATAGTTTATTTAAATCTGCCATTGTTTTCTTAATTATATATTATTCATAATCTTTCTCATTTCCATAACAGCATCATATGAACCGTATTTGCGAGCTGCTGCAATAAAAGCCTTAAAATTCTCAGAAGGCGTATTGCGTCCCATAGCACAACCGGAACTTATTATATGGTTCTGTCCTTGAGTTGCCTCTATAAGTTTTTTCACAGCAGTATCTACATCAGACGGCTGACCTACGACAAGAGGGAAACTTGGGTCAATATTCCCCATCAGAACCGTATCCATTGGAACAAGCTTGCGTGCTTCCTTCATATCAAGCATCCAGTCAACTTCAAGAATCTTTGCTCCGGTTGTTCCCATATCCTTAATAATACCATTAGTGTTACCACAAATATGAATTGAGAACGGAATCCCATAATCCTGTACTTCTTTTGTCAGTTCTTTCTCCGGCTGCAAAGCAAACTGGCGATACATATCTGGCGAAATCAGGTTCGGACCAGCAAAAGCATCTCCTATTGATGTTGCGTGAGCTCCCGCATCCTTCTGTGCTTTTGCAAACACTGCGCTGATTCTACGGCAGTAATCCAGAACATCATGTATCAACTGAGGGTCTTCTGTCATAAGATCCATCATAAACTGTGTTGTGCCTCGAAGCAGACAGGCAATGCTGAATGGTCCTTGATCAGCACGCCCCATAATAAATACTCTGTCACCGATAGCTTCTTTCAAACGGCTTGTAGCCTCGAGCCATTCACACAGACGTCCGGACTTCATAGGATCAGGAATTGGCATATTATATACATCATGTAAATCAGAAAGCACAGGTTGTGATTCGTCAACAGTAGCCGGCTCATCATCACGGAAAATCACTTTTGCTCCAACAGCTTCAGCAATTGTAGCATCGTCAAAATCTATTACGCATCCATCGTATCCATATTTTTCCTGAGAAATAATATGAGCCTCTGCCATTTTACGACCACATCTGTTAACTTCACCGATTTTCATTCCGGCAGTTTCAACAGCCAACATAAAACATTGTGGAACAACAGGTAATGTATCAGGCATTTCACCATTCAAAACAGCCTGACAGCGTTCCAAAGATGACATTTCTTTCATAAAATCTTATTTTAGTTTATACTTTCTTTTTCAATACGAATGACACAAACAATATATAAATCAATGCAAACAAAGGAACAAGAATACTGACACTCTGATTATAAGTATCAGCAATAACTCCCATTATAAAAGGAAGAATAGCTCCTCCGGCAACACCCATTATCATCAAAGATGAAACTTCATTTGCCTTATCCGGTCTGGACTTTATAGCTTCGGAAAAAATTATCGGGAAAACATTAGCACATGTAAGACCTATGACAAAAAGCAAAACCATCATCGTCATAATATGTGACAGCATTAAAAATACTGCTAAAGCTACAATTGCTACAATAATATTCCACATCAGAAATTTACGAGGGGAATATTTAGCCAAAATAAAAGTTCCTAGAAAAGTTCCTAGCATTCGGGCAGCAAAATAGACACTACACCCCAGACTTCCTTCTGATATAGGAAGACCGCAACGTTCGGCAAAATACTTAGGGACTGCTGTCATAAGTCCTATTTCAAATCCTACTATAAGTAAAATCACAGAGAACGACATTATCATTTCACGTTCCTTTAGCAAAGATATTACCTGGGCAAAGCTACTATTCTCCGAAACTATATTCTTTTCATTTATTGGTGTAAATATAAGCCATAACCCGGACAACAAAGAGACAAACGCATATACCCAAAATATCAAATGCCAATCACCAAACAACGATACGGCCAATGTCGCTATAACCGGACCTAACATGGAGGAAATCGCTTTTATGAACTGCCCTAAAGTAAGCATACTAGCCACCTTATCTTCCGACACCACATCAAGAAGAAGAGGATTAAGCGAAACTTGCAAAATTGTATTTCCTATGCCTAAAAGGACAAACGACATCAAAACAATAACATAAGAATATTCAAATACTGGCAACAACATTGCCAATAAAGTAATAGCTATACTTATAAGCACCATGTTTTTACGCCCGATGCGGTTCATAATCAATCCAGTAGGAAGAGAACATACAGCAAACCATATAAAAACCATCATTGGCAACAGATTTGACAAAGTGTCACTTAAATCAAAATCTTCCTTTACATAGCTTGTTGATATTCCAACTACATCAACAAAACCCATAACAAAAAAGGCAAACAATATGGGTATTAGCTGAATCAAAACTATTTTCTTATTCATATAAATATCTGCTAACTGACAATAAAGAATTACAACACAAGCTTAAAAGTTTCTATAGAATGATGACCTATATTAAAGGTTATTCTATTTCCTTTAACATCCAGTTTATCCATCTCTTCTTCAACAAGATTTGTACGGATTACCTGTTTTACCTCAAAAGGGAAAGTCAGTGTCACACTTTTGTCTTTTCCTTCCATTTCGGTCATACGGATAATAATATTATTGTCATCGTCGGACTTCTTAATCAATGACAAAGCGACAAATGGATCTGATATCTTAAGGAAACTGTTTGTTTCAGGCAACTCTCCCGTTTTATTTTCCTTTTTCACTACGTACAGCGGACGGTTATTTTCCTGCCCGAACGCATAACCATTCTTCCAACCTTCAGTATGAGAAGTTATAGAAAAATGATAAGAGTGTGTTCCCTTCTGATGATACCAGTTTCCTTCACCATGGCAACTCTTGTGCGATGACAAAAGAATACCCTGTAACACCGGATAATCTGCCATTTCACGCGATGGATCAATCCAGTCAGCTACTGCAACACACGATGACATTGTCACACCAAAACCATCACCATTGGCAGATATGAAATTCTGAATCTCACGTGGATGGCTATCCTTTGGATGGTGGACATAAGTTCCGCCCCATGCCCAACCTTTCGGCTGTATGCCCAATTCATCTCTCCCAACTTCTGCAACGCCCATCGGCACTTCATAATTGATTTTATAGTCTTCCATCATATTCATTGGAAAAGCTATACGATACTGACGGTTATGCTCTCCATCGAAATCTTTAAGCATAATATCAAAATCAATTTTCTTGTCCTTATGATGGAATGTTATAGTTTGCACAATTGTTGTGTGTTTGGTCAGCTGTTCATTTACATAGCGGGTATAAAGCGGACCGTTTTCTGATATTTTCCAGTACGAATCTTTTGAACTCAGAGGAGATATATCACCCGGCGTTACATCTGTTATCCGGGTAAATTCTCCTGCTCCATTACCTGTATATCCAAGTTCAACCACATCACCACAGGCAAACTTCGATGTATGGGATATATCTTTACCTAACTCCTTATCATATAAAGAAACAATACCACCATTTCCCAACATTACTTTATAAAAATCGTTCTCCAGACTGGTTGCCGTAGTCTTAACTGTATTTCTATCGTTTGAAACATAAGTTTTCCCTTCATTAACAGAATATGTACGATATCCCATCGACGGAACATTTTCTGCCCGGAAAACAAGATAATACTTTCCATCCGGCTTCTGCCTGATTTGAGAAGGAACTACATTTCCGTTTTCATCCTTAACAGTTGCTTTTGAACTACTTATAGCAACCTCAACCAACTTTGTTCTATTCCAGGTAAGGTCGTTGAACACTACATAGTTATCAACTCGTGTATCTATTTTTTCTGTTATTTTATTTAATGCTTCGGACAATAGAGATTTTCCCAAATCCCTACCAACTTTCAAACTGTCTTCAAATATAGCATCAGTAATATCTCCATTTTTGCCGCCCAAACCATGATCAGGATAAATAGAAGCCATCCATGCACGATCAAAAGTTTTTCTAGGATATGAAGACATATCTTTGTCAATAAAAGCAGAGAATGTCATAAATGATTCCGCCGCCGGCAGAAGTATTGCTGATTCTCTTTTATAAACAGTGGCTTCATAATGTGCCGGTCCATGTATGTAAAGCCATAAATTAGGACGGTCACCATATATTTTCTGAAAATCCGTGTCATCACCTTTTACTGCTTCAAAATATTCTTCAACAGTAGAAGTTTTCAAAGTCGGTAATTCTATACTTGACGTCTTTGCTATATTATTCCATTCATCTATCAGCTTCTGATAATCTACCGGTTTAGTGGCATCACAACTCATCAATATAGCATAATGAGCCGGTATTCTGTGTTTTTTGAAATAATTGCTCCACAACTGAGTACGATGATGAAGCTTGTGGAAAGCTGTAACCGCATCTTTGTCAAAGAATTTCCACATTAAAGAAGGCCAGCCATAATTGCCGGGAGTAAAAGTAAGGACTTTAGAACCGTCAGGTGAATACCAGTCATAAAAACCTTCTCCCATACGGCTTATAAACAAATTAGGTATTCCGCTTTTCGACAAAATCTGAGGCATCTGCCATGTTCTTCCCGGAACATCAATATTATATGCCACCTTGTCGTCGCAACCCGGTAAATTCTCTTTTATCCATTTCCTGCCATAATAAGCCTGACGCACCAACTGTTCGCCACTCGACAATCCTTCATATGGCTGGTTGAAAGTTGCGCCCCAGCTGAAACGTTTTTCTTTATATAATTTTATGAGTTCATCTTTCCTATCCGGATATTCATCAAGGAATTCCATCAAATTAAGGGTTTGTTCCATTTCAAACTTGAATTCCGGATTTTCCTTCATCATATTCAATGCAGGCAATATAATTTGATTGATACGGTCCTCACGGCAATATTCCGGAGTATCCATCCATGCAATATCCTGATGTGATGATTGTATAATATGTATAGTTCCATTCTTGAAATATCCCCAGTCTGAAGGTATAAATGGCTTATACTGTTGCTCAACAAGCACCTTTTTCCCTTGCTTAAGTGAAACTGTCGACTGTTCTCCAATCATTGGCAACCAAACAAGAATACTATCCGGCTTTTCAGTAAAAATTAATTCCGTCTCCGTATTATCCACATAACCTTTCAGATTCTTTTGCTGAAAACATTCTCCTTTGATATACGACAATATGCTATAAGTACCCTTATCCTGTTTATACTTTATAGGAGAAACAGGATATATTTTCATGCTCGAATTAATCTGAGCAGATGAAAATAATGACATGCATAAAAATCCAGCTATCAATATCTTTTTGTCCATGATATATGTTGATTTAAAGTTTTTAACCGGTTCAAACAATTAAGAAAAAAATATCAGAAACTATTTCAACATTGTAGGATAAAACTCATTTTCCAATACTATATTCTGAAAACCAGAATTCTCTCTATGACTGATATTATCTATAATAATTCTTACTGATTCCGCTCCTATTCTTTCAATTGGCATTCTGGATACACACATTTCAGGAGCTAATATGTCCAAACCGGGTGTATCATGAAAACACCCCATATTAAACAAACGATGATAATCGATTTTTCTGTCAATGAAATAACGAATAGCTTCAAAAGCCAAATAATGGGTTGAGAAAAAGAATCCGTCAACATCCGGTACTTCCTGAAGTAGAGTATCCAGTTTATCTACAATATCCGTCTGATAATTTGTTCTGTCAACAAAAAGTTCAAGTGAAAGATTTATATCTAAACCTAAATCATGCAAAGCCTTACGATACCCTTCAACACGCTGTTTCATTACGTGAAGATGCATATCCGTTGTAAGTAACGCAATCTTAGAAGAACCTTTTTTTCCAATATGATAAACAATATCATAACAGCTTTTGCTATTGTTTACAACAACATAATTTGATTGCAAATTGGGAAAATATCGGTCCACCAATACATATGGTAAAGTATCATTCGAAAGCAAGTCAACTCCCTTTCTTGAAACCTTTGTAGGAGCTATTATAATTCCGTCAACCTGTTTTGACTTAAGTGTCCTTATCAAATCATATTCTTTATCACCATCACCTTCCGAACTGCATACAATCAAGGCGTATTTATTACGTGTGGCTTCAGATTCTATTGCAGCTGCTAACTGTCCATAAAACGTATCACCCAAAAAAGGAATTATCAACCCTATAGTATTAGATGTTCCTAAAGACAAACTACGGGCAAGCAAATTCGGACGATAATTAACCAAATCAGCATACTCCTTCACCCTCTTTATTGTCTTTTCACTGAAACCTTTGGATTCTCCCTGTCCGGACAAAATCCAAGAAACGGTTGCTTTGGAAAGATTAAGAGCTTCTGCTATGTCTTTTAAGGAAACTTTCATTAATCAATTTATTTAAACGGTTCAAAAATAAGAAGTATTTACATAAATACGAAAAATATCATACATCTATCATTGACATTTAACTATAATTAACCTAAGACTGTTTCATCAAAGAAAAACATATATCATTTTTTAACTTACTACATTATTTCCCTACTTTCATATTTAAATATAAGCAGAATAGAGTTAATTCTGGCTTAGTATAAATTCCAGATTAAATATCAAATCATAACATATACTTTCTTATTTCATTGTTATGAATTTATCCGAAACTCTAATTAAAATTATCAACTCACCTAGGTGAGTTAATCAATTCACCCTGGTGGTTCAATCAATCCACCTAGGTGAGCCGATTAACCCACCAGGGTGAATTATTGAACCATCTGGATAAACCAATATTATTATCCTTATTAAGCCAACATATTATTTCGTTTAATCTTTCAAATTGACGAAATGAATAGAATTTATATACAGAGTTTACTCGATTGACATTGACTTACTTATTTCAGATAACAAGTTGACAAGAAGACAAGTCAACAAGTTTTTTTAGATATAAATTGTGAAGTCACAGGTGTTTTTTACATTGTCAACTTGTTCATGAAGCCTTGTTAACTTTTAAGTTGAGAAGCTTGCGTAACTTAAATTGATTTATAAAAAAGGATTGCACGCAGAATCTACTTACAGCAATCATTACCACATCATACAAAAATCTCCCGGAAGAAGAACATTTTTCTTTTTCCGGGAGAAAATTAATTACTTATCTAATATTATATCTGGATATAAGTAACTGGCCAATATTAATCTTATATTTTGAGTTATGCTATGATAAACTTGATTTATAAAAATCATCTTGAGCACCTACTTATTGAAATCCTTATAAAGGAATAATTGTAAATCCCCACAAATAATCCTTATTAGCCGGCAAAGTATATTGAGGTTCCGGACGAGCGCCCCAGCTGTCGAATCCACCAACTCCCTGCTGGCGATAATCTACGCAAACTTCAACGAAATTACGATGCTCTACATGATTTATGTGATGCTGACGGCGCAACACGTTCTTTGCTTCTTCCTCATTGTGGTTGGCAACTTGCTCCGGAGTGAGATTTCCCCACTGTCGTGGCAATGTGACTTGTTCCTCATCATCAAAATCCTCAACTGAATTTCTCAGGGCATTAAATTCGATGAGGCTGTCAGCTTTGATAAGAAGACCTTTGTTGCCATTAACTGTAAGTTTCAGCCATCTTGTGTCAGTGCGATGTCCATTTTCCTGAGGACGAACATATGGGAAATACATATCTTCGGCAGTAGTCTTGTAAACGCCTACCGGACTTCCGGCATTGCGGTCGCAATAGTTTTCGCCCGGACCACGTCCGAAATATTCTACCTTATTCATTTCAGCAGGCAAACGGAATCTCACACCTATACGTGGAACATTAAGCTTTGATGCTTCTGCACGAGCAGCTTCACGACCAGGAGAGAATGTTGCTGTGCGAGTTTCCTCAGACATTTCTGTTGAGTTTTCAGTAAGCTCAGTTGATGTAAAATGTGCACGGACGTTAACCGCTCCGCTAGGATAAACAGTATAATTCATCACATAAAGATTTCCTGCCGGCAAAAGATAGCAAACAGAAAGAACTGCATTTTCTCCGTCTTTCTTCAATGTAGCTTCTGTGACATTGAAATCCTTGCTGCTCTGTTTCCAGATTTGTTCGCGTTTTGGCTGCTGGCTTCCATAATCATTATCATTTGGTCCACGCCAGAAGTTAGGCTGAACACCGAAACCTTCAGCAAAATATTCTGTTCCCTTCACCTTATATGAAGTAACAATTCCTTTTGACTTGTCAAATACAAAAGAAAGGCGTGATGAAGTGACAGAAAGTAAATCGCCCGATGTTGAGCATTTCAGTTCAGGTCCGTTTGTTTTGAGTGCCGACACCGGTGATTCAATCCGCAAGCGGAACTGCTCCTGAGCAATAACATGACCGGCAGGAACTCCAGGTTCGTCATAAACTGAAACAACGCTGAAATTCACAAAATATTCTGTATCTGCTTTCGGTTTCAGACGCAAAACAGCCGGAACATTAAGCTCGGCAGACTGCTGCGGCTCAATGTCAAGTGAAATCTTGTTGTTGTCAATAGTTTTTCCATTAGCAGAAACAGTATATACAATCATATATTTCTTCAGATTCGTAAAATAGAATCGGTTTTTGACTGCAAATTTTCCGGCAGCCAAATCCACCGGTTCAAATGCCACGTTCTGATGTGAATATTTCACTTCAGTCATAGCAGGATGCGGAGTGCGGTCAGGACTTACGATACCATTACACAAGAAGTTTCCATCGCTTGGAGCATTCACGCCATAGTCGCCACCGTAAGCATAGTATTCTCGTCCGTTTTCATCAACTTCAAGGAATCCCTGGTCAACCCAGTCCCAGATAAATCCTCCCTGTAAATTAGGATATTTATAAATGGCTTTCCATTGATTGTTGAAACTTCCTGTTGAATTGCCCATTGCATGAGCATATTCTGACGGAACGACAGGACGGTCACTACCTTCCTTACCTATTTCCTCCAGCCAGTTTGCATCCGGATATTGAGGAACGTACATATCAGTGTTCCATTCCCACAATGCACGCTCATAGTTAACCGGACGGTTCATCATATCTTTTTCCTTATTCTTTATATATAAATATGTCTGATAGAAGTTATAACCGTTTCCGGCTTCATTGCCAAGAGACCAGAACGTAAGAGATGCATAGTTCTTGTTTCTTTCATACATATTCATTGTTCTGTCCATATGAGGTTTCAGCCATTCAGGATTATTACCCAAAGTTCCGCCTTTTCTCAAATTATAATACATACCATGAGACTCAATGTTTGCCTCGTCATAGACATAAAGTCCATACTCATCACAAAGAGAATAGAACTTACGGTCCTGAGGATAATGACACAAACGCACGGCATTGAGATTATTCTTCTTCATGATTTCGAAGTCCTTGCGCATTGTTTCTTCCGAAACGTAATGTCCGGTCTTCGGGTCATGCTCATGAATGTTTACACCTTTGAACTTGACCGGTTTGCCATTGAACAGAAAAACATTATATGGTCTACCATTAGCATCCTTTTCTTCTGTTTGAGCCATTTCCATACGGCGGAAACCTACACGGAAAGGAACAACCTCAACAACTCGGTCACCATTCTTCACCGTCATAATAAGTTTGTAAAGAGAAGGTGTTTCCGCACTCCATTTTTCTACAGCAGGAATAACTGCGTCGAAAGAAGCACGCTGAACACCATATGGGCTTACCCAAATATCCTTTTCTTCAGAAACTACAGTTTTTCCATCCTTGTCAATCAATTCATAACAAGCAGTGAGTTGCTGTGACTCAGTCATAGAATTCTTCAAATCAACACCAAGGCGAAAAATTCCATTTTCATATTTATCATCAAGAGTTGAAACTACATGAAAATCCTGTATAGCGGTTTTCGGTTGTGACCACAAGAATACATCTCTTTCTATTCCGCTAATACGCCAAAAGTCCTGGCATTCCAGATAAGAGCCTGTGCTCCATCTGAAAATCTTCAAGGTAAGAACATTCTTTCCTTCATTGATATAAGGGTTTATACGGAAAACAGCAGGGTTCTTGGAGTCCTCGCTATATCCGACTTCTTTTCCATTCAGATAAACATACAATCCTGATTTCGCTCCGCCTACATACAAATATATATCACGATTGTTCCACGATGAAGGAATCTCGATGTCTCTCCTATATACACCGACAGGATTCTCCTCCGGCAATGTTGGCGGCATTGGATTGCGCGGTTTGAATTCATATCCATGATTTGTATAAATAGCAGTTCCGAAACCCTGACGTTCCCAGTTGCCCGGAACTTTAATGTCTTTCCAGGAAGATGTGCTTACTGAAGGATCTGTTATATTCTCAGGCAAATCCTTGTAGCCATCAACAAAATAGAACTTCCATGTTCCGTTCAGAGAAGAATAATAAGGACTGTTCTCGTAACGCAAAGTCAAGGCAGAGGCTTTATCCGGATAACTCATAAAATCCGATCGAGGCGCTTCCTTGTTGACTGCCACAGTCTGGATATCTTTCCAATATGGCAATTTTTCGTTTTCAGACATTGCTGAAGTTATCGAAGCAAAACTGATAAGTCCAGACAACATCAAAGTGCTAGCTGAGTGTTTCATGTTAAATTTATATGTTTGTTTAATGTAGTTATGCGCTATTATTAAATACAGACAAGGTTCAGTTGGCATACAATCACATTTGTACAATCAACTGAACCTTGCAACTACCCCAAATTATCTTGCAGCAAAATAAGTAGAATATCCTTCTGCAACTTGTTTGAATGCCATAGCACCTGCAGCATTAAGTTCTACGTCCATCTTTCCACCGTCAGGCAAAAACATAACGACGTTTTCTTCATCTTTAAACTGCATCAAATCAAAAGATTCACCATTAGCATTTACGCTCCAAGTCTTGTTTTCATTATTATAAACCAAATCCATTGTAGCTTTTTCACCTTCTTTCTGAATATGGTAACCGTTCTCCTTTGTTTCTACCAGGAAAGTACCATTGGATGTTTCTACATTCTTAACACTTCCAACATCAGCTACAGGATTATTTCCGCCCCAGAATTCGATCGAATTAAACAAAACTGCATCGAAAAATATTGTTACTTCATAAACAGGAACAATCCAAAAAGCGAAAAAGATAAGTTCGTTAACAAACTTATTGTCAACACTCTTATTCCAAGAAAGCAACTTGTTTGTCAAAGCAAATGGTCCAATACAAGAAGAAAGCAAAACACTTGAACTCAAAGTTGCAGCAATCAACATCAATAAATTTTTCTTTTTCATACTAGTACATTTTTAATGATAAATATTAGCGAAGATAGAAAATATCTTTATCATATATGTATCTTTGCAAAAGAATTTAAACTAAATAGTATGATTTCAGTAGATGCACTAACTGTTGAATTTGGAGGCTTCACTCTGTTTGATGACATATCATTTGTAGTAAATAAGAAAGACCGTATAGCTCTGGTAGGGAAAAACGGTGCAGGAAAATCAACTTTGTTAAAGATTTTTGCAGGAATCCAATCTCCGACTTCCGGCAGTATCAGCATTCCCAAGGATATAACTATCGGTTATTTGCCTCAGCACATGCAACTGAAAGATACACGTACTGTTAAAGAAGAGGCAGAATTGGCTTTCGAACATATCCATGAGATGGAAAAAGACATTGAAAAGCTCAATCTGCAACTTGCTGAGCGCACCGACTATGAATCAGAGGAATATCAGAAACTGATTGATGATGTAACACATCTTACTGAACGTTTCCAGATGATGGGCGGCAACAACTATCATGCGGAACTGGAACGTACTTTGATTGGTTTAGGATTCAGCCGTGATGACTTTGGCAGACTTACTTCCGAATTCAGTGGCGGATGGAGAATGCGTATTGAATTGGCAAAGCTGCTGCTTCGCCGTCCGGATGTCCTTCTGCTCGACGAGCCCACAAACCATCTTGACATTGAATCTATCCAATGGCTTGAAAACTTCATCGCCACAAGAGCTAATGCAGTCATACTAGTTTCGCACGACCGTGCCTTTATCGACAATACAACCACACGCACTATTGAAATCGAATTAGGACACATCTATGATTACAAAGTAAAATATTCAGAATATGTGGTTCTGAGAAAAGAACGTCGTGAACAACAATTAAGAGCTTACGAAAACCAACAGAAAAAGCTTGCTGATACAGAGGCTTTCATCGAGCGTTTCCGCTACAAAGCAACTAAATCCACTCAGGTGCAATCCAGAATTAAACAGCTTGAGAAGATTGAGAGAATAGAGGTTGACGAAGTTGATACTGCTATGCTTAATCTCAAGTTCCCTCCTGCCCCACATTCCGGCTCTTATCCGGTTATCGCAGAAGAGGTGAGCAAAAGCTACGGTAATCATGTTGTTTTCGAGCATGTAAACCTTACTATCCGCAGAGGAGAAAAAGTTGCTTTTGTCGGCAAGAACGGTGAAGGTAAATCTACACTTGTGAAGTGTATAATGAACGAAATAGAATATGGTGGAAATCTGAAACTCGGCCATAATGTAAAAATAGGATATTTCGCACAAAACCAGGCGCAACTGCTGGATGACAACATGACTGTATTCGACACGGTAGATTATGTTGCCCAAGGTGATATCCGCACCAAAATCAGAGACATACTTGGCGCATTCATGTTTGGCGGCGAAGCTTCTGAAAAGAAAGTAAAAGTGCTTTCCGGAGGTGAACGCAGTCGCCTTGCCATGATTCGTCTGCTGCTTGAGCCTGTGAACCTTCTTATCCTCGACGAGCCGACAAACCATTTGGATATGCGCTCAAAAGATGTATTGAAAAATGCGCTTAAAGAATTTGACGGGACTGTGATAGTTGTTTCTCACGACCGTGAATTCCTTGACGGGTTGGTTGAGAAAGTTTATGAATTCGGCAACAAACGCGTTGTTGAACATCTTGGCGGCATTTACGACTTTTTGGAAAAGAAAAAGCTGGCAAGCCTGCAAGAGCTTGAAAGAACATCGCAATCTGCCTCAAGCAATATTGCTGCCGACAATCAGCCTTCACAAAATAAATTATCATATGAAGCCCGCAAGGAATGGAGCAAAGCTGTGAAGAAACTGGAAAAAGCTGTGGCTGAAGCAGAACAAAAAATCGCAGATATTGAGAAATCAATTGCCGATATCGAAGCCCGACTTGCAACACCGGACGGAGCTTCGGACACAAACCTATATTCTGAATATTCCGAAAAGAAAAAAGCTCTTTCAGCTGCAATGGACGAATGGACAGAAAAAACCATGGAACTGGAAGAAATGCAATCACAAGGATAAAAACTGGCAATAATTATCAATAAAATCTGTAAAAGTTGCCCAAAAGTCGCTATTTTTGTAAGAGAATAATAAACGCAAAAACTTAAAACCAAGTATATGTTAACTCAAATTATCAACGGTCGTATCCTTACACCACAGGGATGGCTCAAAGATGGTTCGGTTCTGATTCAGGACAACAAGATTCTTGAAGTTACGAACTGCGACCTTGCAATTGTTGGCGCTACTTTAATTGATGCCAAAGGAATGTATATTGTTCCAGGAGGAGTAGAAATACATGTTCACGGCGGGGGCGGACGTGATTTTATGGAAGGAACAGAAGATGCTTTCCGCGCTGCCGTTAAAGCCCATATGCAACATGGCACTACTAGTATCTTCCCCACTTTATCGTCTTCTACTATTCCAATGATTCGTGCAGCTGCCGAAACTACAGAAAAACTTATGGCAGAAAAAGACAGCCCGGTATTGGGACTTCACCTCGAAGGTCATTATTTCAACATGAAAATGGCTGGAGGACAAATGCCTGAAAATATCAAAAATCCGGACCCGGAAGAATATATTCCGCTGTTGGAAGAAACTAACTGCATCAAGCGTTGGGACGCAGCACCGGAACTTCCTGGAGCTATGCAGTTCGGAAAATATATTACATCGAAAGGTGTATTAGCTTCAGTAGGTCACACTCAGGCTGAATATGAAGATATTTATACTGCTTATGAAGCCGGATACACTCACGCTACGCATTTCTATAATGCAATGCCTGGTTTCCATAAACGCAGAGAATACAAATATGAAGGAACAGTTGAAAGTATATATCTGATAGACAACATGACTGTTGAAGTTGTTGCAGACGGCATTCATGTTCCGCCAACAATATTGAGACTTGTCCACAAAATCAAAGGCGTTGAACGCACTTGTCTGATTACAGACGCTCTTGCCTGTGCTGCAAGCGACAGCGACACAGCTTTTGACCCACGTGTCATAATCGAAGACGGCGTTTGTAAACTTGCCGACCGTTCTGCTCTTGCCGGTAGCATTGCAACAATGGACAGACTTATCAGAACTGTTGTTCAGAAAGCTGAAATTCCATTGGAAGATGCTATCCGAATGGCTTCAGAAACTCCGGCAAAGATAATGGGTGTTTATGACAGAAAAGGCTCATTGCAGAAAGGTAAAGACGCTGATATTATGGTTCTGGACAAGGATTTGAATGTCCGCGCTGTTTGGGCGATGGGTAAACTTGTTGAAGGAACAAACAAACTGTTTTAATAACTTAAGTTTCGCAAGCTCAACTTGTAGATAACAAGTGGACAAGGCTTCAGAGACAAGGAAAAAAAACCTTGTCAACTCGTTCCCTTGTTAACTCGTCAACTCATCAACAAAAATCTCAACCCTGCGAAACTTGAAAAAATTAATACCTATGCTTACACAAATTATAAACGGTCAGATACTGACTCCTCAAGGTTGGCTTAACGATGGCTCAGTTCTTATAAGCGACGGTAAAATCCTTGAAATTACAAATAGTGATTTAGCCGTAATCGGAGCTAAAGTGATTGATGCCAAAGGAATGTATATTGTTCCAGGCTTCGTCGCTATGCACGTACACGGTGGAGGTGGTTACGATTTCAAGCAAGCAACTGCTGAAGCTTTCGAAGCTGCCACAAAAGCTCATCTGAATCATGGAGCAACAACTATATTCCCGACTATATCTTCAACTTCTTTCTCTACTCTTAAACAGGCTGTGTCTGTTTGCGAAACAAAAATGAAAGAAAAAGGCAGCACAATTCTAGGTCTCCATATCGAAGGTCCGTATTTGAACCCTAAAATGGCGGGAAATCTGTTTGCTGAAGATATAAAAGGAATCGACAAAGCTGAATATACAGAACTTATCGAAAGCACTGATTGCATAAAACGTTGGGATATCAGTCCGGAACTGGAAGGTGCTCACGAGTTCGCGCAATATACTCGCTCAAAAGGCATCATGACTGCCATCACTCACACTGAAGCAGAATATGGAGATATAAAGGCTGCTTATGCTGCCGGCTTCACTCACGCTGCACATTTCTATAATGCAATGCCTGGATTCCACAAGCGCCGTGAATATAAATATGAAGGTACAGTGGAAAGTGTCTATCTGATGGACAACATGACTGTTGAAGTAATTGCCGACGGAAGACATTTACCTTCAACTATTATCAGACTTGTCTATAAAATCAAAGGCGTTGAACGCACTTGCCTTGTTACTGACGCTTTGGCTTATGCTGCATGTGAAAATCCGAATGTCGACCCAAGATTTGTCATAGAAGATGGAGTTTGCAAACTAGCAGACCATTCATCTTTGGCTGGTAGTCTTGCCACAATGGACAAACTTGTTCAAACTGTAGTAAAAGCTGGTATTCCTTTCTCTGACGCTGTGAGAATGGCTTCAGAAACTCCGGCTAAACTAATCGGTGTTGACGACAGAAAAGGTTCTTTGCAGAAAGGCAAGGATGCAGATATTCTTATTTTCGACAGAAATCTGAATCTGCGTGCAGTCTGGTCTATGGGGAATTTGATTGAAGATGCAAATACTCTTATATAATTTAGTCAATAAGACTTCGAATAAAAAAACTGTGAAGATATTCAGTTAATATATCCCAAGTATGAATAGTTAGTTGATTTGTACGATTTACTGAATATTCATAATATAAAATTACATTTGATTATACAAAAAAGACACGAAATACTGTTGAAACAACAATACCCGTGTCTTTTTTGTTTATTTCAAAACAAATATTATTACATTAACTTACCATCATCCACAATGAAAGAATCTATCAACAAGCGCTCTCAGCTCATCAGGCTTGTCAATGATATCTTTGCGGAGAGTGGAGTCGTTGTAAGCCTTGAGCTGGGCTATAATTCCATCAATCATAGCAGGGCTGAAGACATTATATTTCTCATACACTTCCCTATCCCTGGCAAGACATTCGGCTGAAGCTACGCAACTGTCCGGCAATTGAGCCAAGGTTTCCAATCTGGATTTGTTCTCTTCGTTATGTATATTTACATTTACATATGTGCGGTCGGCAACTTCCAACGCGTTTTGCATTTCGAAACCATGACGACATGCCACGGCAAGTCCGGCAAGCAACTGATATAAATCTGCCGAGCCGTCCGGCGAACGCATTTCTACTGTCTGTTTCTGGGTTGTGTCATACGCAGATGCGCTTTCCAGCGGATTAGCCAAAGCACACATATCAGTTTTTGCTGCCCAACCCAGAGGAACACGAACCAGGACGGAACGGTTTCGGTCGCCCCAGCAAACATTAGTAGGCGCTTCCTGGTGAGGAACGAGGCGGAAATATGATGTTGGATTCTTATTGCCAAATGCGGTGATTGACGGTGCAAGCTCCATCATTCCGGCTATTGCCTTGCGTGCCACTTCGGAAAGAACTCCATTGCTGAGCATCTGGTTCTTGCCGTCTTTCATCAGGCGCATGTGTATGTGCAAGCCTGAACCTGCCTTGCCGACGGTGATTTTAGGCGCAAAGGTTACGTTATAACCATAGATATTTGCCAAATTGCGGATAATCCATTTTGCAAGCATCAACTGGTCTGCTGCATCTTCGGCATATACCGGAAGGAATTCTATTTCATTCTGCTCGTAGGTCAAACCTGTCTGCGAGAAGTTTCCAACTTCGGAATGTCCGTATTTTATTTGTCCACCTGCCTGGGCTATGTATGACATACAGGCTGTGCGGAAATCATTGAACTTGGCATATGGTGCTGATTCGTGATAGCCTTTCTGGTCTGTTGCCGGGAACATATCGGTTTCAGGAGCTATAACATAGTATTCCAACTCTCCCATTGCGTGGAAATCCATGCCTGTCACTTCCCTGAAGGCGCGGCATGCTTTTTTGAGGGTGAATTCGGGTGAGCTTTCCAGCGGCTGCCCGTCTTTGTTGAAATATGAACATAGCATTGTTACCGTTTTGAGTTCGGCAAAAGGATCAACAAATGCTGTCTTAAATCTTGGGATTACGTACAAGTCGCTGCTTCCTGCTTCGATGAATGAGAACAGGCTCGAGCCGTCAACTCTTTCTCCGCAGGTCAGTATTTCGTCAAGATAGGATTCATTGTTGATGACGAAATTCAAGGTTTTCAAACGTCCGTCGCCAGCCGGATACATGAAATTCACCATCTGGACTTCATTTTCCCTGATATACTTCTTGATATCTTCTTTGGTAAATTCTGCTGCCGGTTTTTGCAGATAAGATACCAGCAAATTGGCATTCATTGATAGCTGATTATCCATAGTTCATGTATATTAAGTTAACAAAATGTTTGTCAAACGTATGTGTGACTGTCCAAATATACGATTTAATATGGCTAATGGATAATTTGAAGGATATTTTTTTTCAAAAGGTTGGTGTTGCACCCAAAAAAACAAACACAGAGGCACGGAGCCACAGAGGTATCATATTGAATATAAATAAAATAAAAAACCTCCGTGTTCTCTGTGACTCTGTGTTTAAATCAGTTTTGCGACATTCTCCAGCTCGTCACCTCGTCAACTATTTTCTATTCCTCAGAATTATTTCTGATGAAATGTTATCTTACAATCATCAAGGCTGTCGATCATGGCAAGACTTTCGACATGATATCCCATTTTGCGCAGTTCGTTTCCTCCGCCCTGGAATACTTTTTCAATGATAAATCCCATGCCGCAGATGGTTGAGCCTGCCTGTTTAGCAAGGTCAACCATACCCATTGCTGCGTTTCCGTGTGCAAGGAAGTCGTCGATGAACAGCACTCTGTCGTCTTTAGTTAGGAAGTCATTGCTTACACAAACAGTATAGTCGCGACCTTTTGTGAAGGAATGGACAACTGATGTAAGTATGTTTTCCATAGTGTTTGGCTTTTTCTTCTTCACAAACACTACCGGCAGCTGCATTAGATATCCAACCATGATTGCAGGAGCTATACCACTTGCCTCGATTGTCACAATCTTGTTAATCTTCTCATCTTTGAAACGACGTATGAATTCTTCTGCCAGCTGATGCATCAGCATCGGGTCCATCTGATGGTTGATGAAACTGTCCACCTTCAGAATACCGCCGGGGAAACAACGTCCATCCTGTAATATTCGCTGTTTTAATAACTCCATAGTATTAATCTTTTATCTCTGATTTTTCGTCTTTTACTCTGATAAACATATTTGCCAAAATGGCTGTGAGACCTCCGGTTGTTATGCCTGATGCAAAAATAGCACGGATTGCTTCCGGGGCTTTGCTCAATATATCCGGCATCATCTCAACGCTCAAACCTAGCGAAATGCTTGTTGCCAACACTAGTGTTGCCTTGCGGTCGATTTCCTGTGAAGCGATGATTCTGATTCCGGCTGACGCTACTGTTCCGAACATAAGCAGTGTTGCACCGCCAAGAACAGGGTCCGGCATCAATGAGAATACTACTCCAACGATTGGGAACAGACCGAGCAATATAAGCATTACGGCAATATAATATCCTACGTATCGGCTTGCTACTCCGGTAAGCTGGATGATTCCGTTGTTCTGCGCGAAAATTGAGTTAGGGAATGAATTGAATATTCCGGCAACAAATGAGTTGAATCCGTCTGCCATAACTCCGCCTGAAACTCTTCGCAAATAAGATTCGCCTTCGATTGACTTGCCCGAGATCATTGAGTTAGCCGTTACATCGCCGGTCGCTTCAATTGCTGTAATCAGATAAATAAGACCTAATGCAAAGAATGATGAGAAGTTGAAGTCCAATCCGTATTTGAATGGGACCGGTATGTTGAATCCGAAAAGGCTCTGTGATGAAGCTGCGCTCAAATCGACCATTCCAAGAGAGAAAGCTACGGTATAGCCTACGCAAAGACCAAGAACGATTGAACTCATTCTGAGATATTTGTTTTTGCAACGGTTGAAGAACAGGACGGTGAGAAGAACTATTGCGGCTACGCTGACATTCTCGAAGCTGCCGAATGTTCCGTTGTCCATTGCCGAATATCCTCCACCGCAGGAAACTACGCCAACCTTGATAAGACAAAGACCTATCATAAGAACGACTATACCTGAAACCAGCGGTGTTATTATCGAACGCATATATTTAAATGTGCAGCTCACTATCATCTCGACCGGCGCTGCTGCCATACAAACTCCGAATATCAGTGGCAGACCTCCGATTGTTCCTGCCGTAATTATCGGACCGATAAATGAAAAGCTTGTTCCCTGAATGCACAACAAGCCGGAACCGATTGGGCCGATTGTCCTGCACTGTATGAATGTTGATACTCCGGAAGCAAACAAAGCCATTGACACAAGGAAACTTGTTGTTTCCAGATCAAGCTTCAACGCTCCTGCAATTATCAGAGGAGGAGTTATGATTGCCACAAAAATAGCCAGCAAATGCTGCAAAGCTGCAAAAACAGCTTCCTTGAATGGTGGACGATCGTCAATTCCATAAATCAAATCCGCAGGTTTCTGCTCATTAACAGATTGTTTTTGTTCCTGTAATGCCATAAGTTAATCTATATTATTATTAATTTAAGTCTTGAAATTGGTGATGGAATAGTTGACAAGGCTTCAAAGAGAAGTTGACAAGGCTTCAGATACAAGTTGACAAGGTATTAATAAATTATTAGTAAAAAATATCTTGTCATCTTGTCAACTTGTCAACTCGTCATCTTGTCAACTCGTCAACCCTACTCCACTGAGATTTCTGCTACAAGCGGTCTGTGATCCGACTCAACCGGTGCATCCACAACCTTCACATCTTTCAACGACAGTTTTTCGGAATGTTTTTCCGAAACAGCTATATAATCGATGGTTTTTGAAGGTTCGGATGCCGGGAATGTGTATTCCTCAGCTTTGCTCAATATCCTGAAGGTCTTCTTCATTTCATTCAGGAATGCTGATTCAGGCTCGTCATTCCAGTCTCCGGCAACTATGACGGGTTTGTCGAATTTGCTTATAAAATCCTTTATCAGGGCGGCAGATTTTATGCGGTCGGATTCTGTCAGCGAGAAATGAGTTGAAGCAAAACAGAATTTGTCGAACTCAACGACAATAAGTGTACGCTTTTCCTCAGTTCCCGGCAAATCTCTGCGATAGACAGCCTTTGGCTTTTCGGTGCAAAGAACGCCTGTGCCATATTTTCCTCCGTCATAATCTATTGCCGGAGAGAACACGGGAATCATTCTAGTGCGGGCGGCAAGTTCGCCGAGTATGTATTTGCTCTGGCTTCGTCCGGTTACGCTGTCGATTTCCTGGACTGCCACAACATATGGCTTGATGTTATTGATTACGGATGCGGTGCGATCAATAGACACGCTATCGTCCAATCCTCGGCAATTTCGGATATTATAGGTCATTATCCTGAAATCCGAAACTTCTTTCTCACTCTGATTGCTATTTGCACATGAAAGGAGAAATATGCCTAAAAGCAATGTTACTATATGTATTGACTTCATAACGGGAATTTATCTCGAACACATTATCTGGTCCAATGTTGCAATAAAAGAATCTATATCTTCATCTGTTGTATCCCATGAGGTGACAAGACGGGCTTCGTTGCGGGCATCGTTCCACACGTAGAAGAAATATTTTTCCTGCAATTTTGCCAAAACGTCGGCTGGCAAGATGAAAAAGAGCTGATTTGATTCTATTTTCTGTGTAAATTTTATTTCGTCGAATTTGCTCATGGCTTCAGCCAGTTTCAATGCGCATTTGTTGGCATGAAGGGCATTTTCCAGCCAAAGGTTATTATCGAGATATGGCAGGAACTGTGCAGACATGTATCTGAGCTTGGATGCGAGCTGGGCGGACTGCTTACGGATGTATGCAAGGTTTTCAGTCACTTCAGGACGGAATGAGATAACGGCTTCGCCCATCATCATACCGTTCTTGGTTCCGCCGAAACTCAGGATATCTACTCCGGCATCGACAGTTATTTCCTTCATTGAGCAGTTCAGATAAGCGCAGGCATTTGCAAGTCGCGCTCCGTCCATATGCAAATACATATTATAGGAATGCAAAAGCTCGGATATTGCTTTTACTTCTTCAACAGTGTAGATGGTTCCCAATTCAGAAACCTGAGAGATATATACAGCTTTTGGCTGTGAATGATGGCATATTCCGAAATTATGAAGGTGAGGTTTTATCAATTCGGGAGTTAATTTTCCATCTTCCGTAGAGATTGTCACGATAGAGCATCCTGTCATTCGGCCCGGAGCTCCGCATTCATCGACATTTATATGTGCTGTTTCTGCGCACAGAATACTGTTGAACGGTCTTGTCACCGCTTGCAAAGCTACGGAATTAGCTCCTGTTCCGTTAAAAACGAAGAAAGGCGACGCTTCGTTACCAAAAATTTCCTTCAACTTAAGAACGGCTTTAGATGTCCATTCATCGTCGCCATAACCTACTGCGTGTCCGTCGTTAGCGTTTATCAACGCCTGCATAACTAAAGGATGTACTCCTGAATTGTTATCGCTCGCAAAACTTCTCATTTTCCCCCTAAAATTTAAAATTTTCGCAAAATTACAAAATCCATTTCAAAAACACGCCAGTAATAAAGTAGTATCATAAAAAACATAGGAAATAAGCAAAAGTTTCACTAAATAAAAATTAACAATAAATCAACAATATCATCAAGTAATATTTTATCACAAATAGTGGAGAAAGAATGACTATAACCAAGTATTACCGGTGAATACACAAATAATTGATAGAAATTCACCAATACACATCACTTTTTTTCCAAAAACGCTTGTATAGTTATTAAATTATTTTCATACATTTGCAATAAGTTCTTTCATAATAAATAAATATAAACACAGGATTATTATTTTTCGATAATTATGTTTTTGTATTTCATAATATCATATTAAAATTTAATATCTTGTTTTTGCTATAAACTTTCAAAACGACGGATTGTTATACAATAACAAGATTTAACAAAATGCGTTTATATGAATAAGATAGTTGTTTTTTAAGGTAAGAAACATACCGATCCAAATCAATAAAAAAAGCAACAACTAACTTTTTCTTCATAAACACATGAACACATATTATTGAAAATAGATGTGTAAAAAAGGCGCATTCCTCGTGATGAAGAGTGCGCCTTGCTTATATTTATCTCAAAATGAAAAAAATCTAATCTATACAGGACTTATCTGTAATCTTTCAGGGATTTCTGAAGTTCTTGTCTTGCAAAAAATATACGACTTTTTACTGTTCCCAAAGGCAAGTTCAGCTTTTCTGATATTTCGTTATATTTATATCCGCTGACATACATTGAGAATGGTACTTTCAATTCATCATTCAAAGATTCTATGACCTTAGTGATTTCCTGAATATGATATGCTCCGTCTGGAGAATCAAATCCGGATTCATTAACAACATCCAAATTATACAAATCGACACCTTGATCAACTACCGTTTGTGTTCTGACAACCTTATGATAATTGTTTATAAAGATGTTTCGCATAACGGTTAAAACCCAACCTTTAAAGTTTACGTTGTCAACAAATTTCTCCTGATTGTCCAACACCTTCAGAGTTGTATCCTGCATCAGGTCTTGGGCGTCATCCTTGTTAGAAGTCAGCATCAAAGCAAAATTCAACATATTCTCCTGGATGCTCATTAACTTTTTCTGAAATTGCAACGCATTCATAAATTAAAAAATCTTATTAGGTTAAGACACTTCTTGCGTCGTATCTGTCATCAAAATTTTGATAACATTACAAAGATATGAATAAACCTCAGATTTATCCTATCTGTTATAGATTATTAACTCTTGTATTGTTGCCTTTTATTGATAAATTTATTAAAAGTTGATAAGGTCTCAGAGACGGATTGTAATCTATTAAAAAGTCAGGTTATACGAACGTCCTTCAAGTATGGCATTTGCATCTTCATTCAAAGAATAAAGAATACGTTTGTCCACCACAACATAACCGATTACATCCATTGCCATCAAATCGCTCAGAATATTGCCTGCCACATTATATGATATATGGGCTATCCGGCAAAACTTGCTTACACTGATGTTGGGATTGTTTTCAAGAAATGACAAAAGTATTTTGACCGGCTCGCTGAGCCTGAGCAATGTGCCATCGGGGCAGTTTCGTTTACGCCATGCCCTCACCATAACCTCGTCTGCCAGAATATTCTCATCGTCAATCCTGACATATGCTTTGTATTTGTCATCTTTGTCCGGTGCGAGATAAGGACGGTCCGGACAAGGCTCAATGTCTATCTCCAAAACTGTTTTCCCTTCAAAATCCCAATAACTGCTTGAGAAAGGAACTTCCGGACGTGTGTACATTTTCGACGCAGCTTCAATCATGTAGTATTCCTCATCACCTCTGATTCCGGATATTTTTCCGTTATCTTTCACACCAATGAGCAGGCGGCCTCCGTCGGTGTTTGCGAATGCGCTGAGAGTACGTGCTATCTTCTTGCTGTCGCTCACCTCAAACTTAAAGTCCTGCTGTTGATGCTCTCCCTGTGCGATCAACACTTCCAAAGGATGTTTCTTTTTCATTTTAGGTTTTCTTTTGATACGCAAAAATAAAATAAATGCATAACTTTGACAAATAAATAGAGACAAGGGGACAAGGCTTCAGAGATAAAGAGTTTGATAAAGATGTTTACTATCCAGTTTTCTTGTCAGCTTGTTAACATAAAGTTAACTCCTACGAAACATGAATTAAATTAACATATAAAGATGTCACACATACCTTCACTAATTTCAGATCTTGCCGTTATCCTTATTCTGGCAGGAATCGTGACCATTCTGTTCAAATGGCTGAAACAGCCTGTTGTTCTCGGATATATCGTGGCAGGAATCCTTGCCGGTCCGTCAATAGAAATTATGCCGACAGTGACCAATATGGAAAGCATAAGAATATGGGCTGATATAGGTGTTATATTCCTTTTGTTTGCCCTAGGTTTGGAATTCAGTATAAAGAAACTGCTGAAAGTAGGCGGAACAGCGATTATCGGTGCCATTACAATCCTCACCGGGATGATGACACTCGGGTATCTGACCGGGACGATGCTTGGCTGGAGCCAGATGAGTTCTATATTCCTCGGCGGTATGCTGTCAATGTCATCAACTACCATTATATTCAAGGCTTTTGACGATATGGGGCTGCGCAACCAGAGATTTGCCGGTGTGGTTTTCGGTATTCTGGTGGTCGAAGATTTGTTTGCTGTTTTGCTTATGGTGCTGCTATCCACTTTGGCTGTCAGCAAGGAAGTGGAAGGTCTGGAGCTGCTCAACAGTGTTATAAAGCTTGGTGTGTTTCTTCTGTTTTGCTTTGTTGTCGGCATTTTTGCCATACCATCGTTACTGGAAAAGACCAGAAAATATCTGAATGATGAAACTATGCTTATACTAAGCATCGGTCTTTGCCTTGGCATGGTTCTGATAGCGACAAAAGCTGGTTTTTCATCTGCCCTAGGCGCATTTCTTATGGGCTCCATATTGGCTGAGACTGTGGAGGCCGAACATATTGAAGAGGTAATAAAGCCTGTGAAGAATCTTTTCGGCTCAATATTCTTCGTTTCCGTCGGTATGCTTATCGACCCGGCATTGCTGTGGGAATATAAATGGCCTATTTTAATCATCACTGTTGTGGTGGTTATCGGACAAATATGTTTCGGAACTTTCGGTGTGCTGTTATCCGGTCAGCCTCTCAAGATTGCCATACAGTCCGGTTTCTCGCTTGCCCAAATCGGTGAGTTCGCTTTTATCATCGCTTCGCTTGGACAGACATTGAAAGTGACTGACGATTTTCTGTATCCTATTGTCGTGGCTGTTTCTGTGATAACCACATTCTTTACGCCTTATATGATAAGGATGGCAGAACCGGGAGTAAGATTTGCGGAAAGGGTTATACCGGAGCATGCCAAAAGGTTTCTGGACAGATATACTTCCGGCTCAAATACTATCAGGCAAAAGAGTACATGGAACAAGCTGCTGAAGGCTTTGCTGAGAATAGTGGGTGTATATACGTCATTGAGCCTTGTTCTTATTTTCACATGGATGCAGTTTGTCGCTCCTATTATCACAAAAGAAATTGAAGGATGGAAAGGTAACGTGATAGCACTAGCAGGAATCATCCTGATAATTGCCCCTCTCCTGAGAGCTATTATGATGAAAAAGAACCGTTCTGTTGAGTTCCAGCATTTGTGGCAGGACAGCAAATATAATCGCGGTCCTCTTATTTCACTGATTATTCTGAGGATTCTTCTTTGCGTCGGACTTATAATGATTCCTTTGAGTAAATATGTGAACCTCACTGTAGGTTTCTTGTGGGGTATTGCCGTAATGATGATTTTCTTCATTATTTTCTCACGAAAGTTGAAGCGCCAGTCAATTCTGCTTGAACGCCGTTTCTTCAGCAATTTGTCTGCAAGAGAAATTGAGGAAGAGAAAAAGGCGCCGATTTCACAGAAATTTACGAATCACTTGCTTGAAAGGGATTTGCACCTTGCCGACTATGAGATTAAACAGACATCTCCAAGTATTGGCAAGACATTGAAGGAGCTTAATTTCCGCAAGAAATGCAATGTCAATGTAGTAACAATTGTGAGAGGAGGTGAAAGAATAAATATTCCTGGTGGTGAAGAGCGCCTTTATCCTTTCGACAAGATTGTGGTTGTGGGAAGCGACAGTGATTTGGAATCATTCCATCAGTATATCGAGAAAAAATATCAGGAATCTGCGCTTGAACACGAGAATGCAAACAAGGAAGAAGTCAAGATTGAGCAATTTTACATTACCGAAAATTCCTCTCTTATCGGAAAATCCATACAGGATTCCGGTATCCGCGACCAGGCAAAGTGTCTTGTTATTGGTATAGAGCGTGGCAACACATCTATACAAAACCCGCCACCTTCAACTGTGTTCGAGAAAGGTGATATAGTTTGGATTGTAGGCGAACACAAGCAAGCAATATTACTGAGTGAAGGAAAAATTCTGTCAAATTGAAATATTACAATCAGTAGGATATAATAACTCAAGTTTCAAGAGACAGGCTTTAAAGTTGACGAGTTAACAAGGTAACAAGTTGACAAGGAAAAAATCTTGTTAACTTGTCTCTGAAACCTTGTCAACTTTAAAACCGAGCTTGCGAAACATCAATTAATATTCAACAATATGAGATTTTTAGCAATTATACCTGCACGCTATGCCTCAACCCGATTTCCGGGAAAGCCATTGGCTGATATGGACGGAAAGCCGATGATTCAGCGTGTATATGAAAGAGTTTCAGAAGTTATCAGCAATGTATATGTTGCTACAGACGATACACGCATCGAAGAAGCAGTGAAAAGTTTCGGAGGAAACGTGGTTATGACTTCCGACAAACACAAGAGCGGAACAGACAGGTGCTATGAGGCTTTCACCAAAGTGGGCAACGAAAATGATATTATAATCAATATTCAGGGCGACGAACCTTTTATATGCAAAGAGCAAATAGAGGCTCTGATGCATTGCTTCGATTCGGAGGATGTTCAGATAGCCACTCTTGTGAAGCCTTTCCGTCCGGATGATGATTTCGAAACGGCTCTGTTCAATGCCAACAGTCCAAAGGTTGTTATAAACAAAAATATGGAAGCGATGTATTTCAGCCGCTCAATTATTCCTTATATGAGGGGAAAACATTTCAGTGAATGGCTGCCAAATCACACATATTTCAAACATATAGGAATGTATGCTTACAGGGCTGATGTTCTGAAAGAAATTACATCTCTGCCTCAGTCTTCACTGGAAATTGCCGAAAGTCTGGAACAACTCCGCTGGCTGGAAAACGGATATAAAATCAAGGTTGGAATAACTAATCAGGAAACTATTGGTATTGACACTCCTGAGGATATGGAAAAGGCTATTGAGTTTCTTAAGAAGGATAGGTAACTGAGAGTTGACTAGATACCAGATGAAGGTGTGTCAAAACACAAAAAATAAAACACTGAGACACAAAGACACAGAGAATATTCATTGAATATTAATTAAATAAAGAACTCTGTATCTCTGAACTCTGTATCTCTGTCTCTGTGTTTAAATATATTTCGACACAACCTCATTTTGTCAACTGAAAAGTTATTGCTGAATACTGTTTCTCCTCCTGTTGCAATAACGCTCACATTGCAAACGAAGGTCATATCCAAGAAGAGCGCCAAGGATGAAGTCTTCTTCGGGAGAAAGCATATTCAATGGTTTATCTGCTATCAATCCTATTGTGTGAAGACATTCCGAGCGTCCGAAATAAATATTTACAGAATTCTTCCCTGCTTCCTGCCTTATATATTCTATACCCTGACTTTCCAAACGCTCCACAGCAATCGGTTCATAACACTTGTTGACAGTGTAGAGAACAAGGTTGCGCACTCCTTTCTTGAATTCATATATATGATTCAAAAGGACTTTTATTTCACCGGGTACACCACTGCTCAACATAACCATATAGCAATATCTCCTATATTTTAATGTCAACAAATTTCTGCTTTCAGAGCATTAACCCAATTCTCAATTCTTTCGGGTGTTTTGTCATCCTCATTTATTTCATCAAGAGCAAGCCCGACAAAGCGGCCGCCGACAACTGCCGTAGAATCGTCATAAGTATAATCAGAGGCATCAACAGAACCGATGAATTTGCATCCTGTATTTTGAAGGTCATTGTAAATTGTGCCCAAGGCATCACAGAATGTGTCGCTAAATGAAGAGGAATCGCCACATCCGAACAATGCTACTATTTTATCAGACAAATCCAGTTTTTGGATTTTAGGAAGGAAATCATACCAATCGTCCTGCAAATCTCCGGCTCCCCAGGTTGAACTTCCTAGCAGCAATACTTCATATTTTCCCATATCTTCAGGCGAAGCTGAGGCTACGTTATGGACATCTGATCCGGGTACACCTAATTTCTCAGCTATTTTATTTGCCACTTCTTCTGTTACTCCACCGGACGAACCGAAAAAAATTCCTGTTGTTTTCATAATTTTTTAACTTATTAAAAATGAGAACGGTCGCGATAAGGCAGAATTGCCGAAAATTATCACGGCCGTTTACCCTAAAACCATTATTTATTATCCAATGGCAAATTTCGTTTTTACAACAGGGCAAGGCAATACCTAGAAAAATGTATTTTCAGGTGCGGATATACCTGAATATTGTGGTTTGGACAGCGAATTGTTTCCTCAGACTATCAGTGAAGCTATGAACTGGATGAAAAGAATAAGGAACACCATTGCTATCGGATACACTGTGGCGTAAGCAATGCTCGGCGCTGAGCTGTCGGACATAGAATCTGCTGCTGCCAGACCAGGCGTACTTGTCATACCGCCGGCAATTGTTCCCAGCAAATCCAATATATTTATCTTGAATACATAATATCCGAATATCAATGCTATTATCATAGGAACCATGGTTATGGCAACACCTACACCGAATAATGTCCATCCGCTTTCCTGGAATGTGGAAATAAGATTTGTACCGGCTGAAGTTCCGACTTCAGAAAGGAACAAGAGAAGTCCGAACTGGCGCAACAACTGGTTGGCCGAGCCTGACATGGTCCACATTATCGGTCCGGTCTTTCCTATCGCGCTTAGGATAAGAGCGACCATCAATATTCCTCCTGTCAATCCCGGTGAGAAACTAAAGCTGTCGGAGAATGAGATGTTCATTTTACCGAAAAGAACACCCAACACTATACCTGCCGCTATCGGGAAGAAATCTGTATCAGAAAGTCGCTTCTCGTCATTTCCAAGGAACTGGCCTAATTCCTTGAGTCCTTCTTTCTCTCCGGCAACCATAAGTTTATCACCTAATTTCAATGACAAATTTGGTTTCGGAGGCAAGTCGATACCGCTTCGGCGAACTCGAGTTACGGTACAACCGAATGTTCCCTGCAAGTTAAGATGCCCAAGAGTCTTGTTCACAAGGTTTTTCTTAGTCACAAGCATTGACTGCAATTCCTGGGTTCCGGCAAAAGGAATATCCTTATCCACTCTGCTACCAACCAGAAGGCCGACCTGCTCAAGTGATTTGTCATTGCCGACAACGCGAATCAAATCACCTTCGGAAAGTTTTGTAGTTGCCTTTGGCATACAAATATGGTCACCTTGTTTCAGACGGGAAACAACAGCACCAGTCATGCTTCGCAACTGCAATTGCGCCAATGTTCTGTTGCATACGGAATCATTTTCAACTCTGAATGTTGCGGCATGCAATGCAGGATACTGGCTCTTGCGTTCAAGCTCCAGCCTGTTTGCTTCCTGTTGCAAATCTATACGTAATATTTTGGGAAGAAGCTTGACAAACAGGATAACACCAATTACGCCAAACGGATATGCGATACCGTATGCGATTGAGGCAGCTGATGATTGAGTTGTGTCGATTGCCACTGCCAAACCTGGTGTACTGGTCAAGGCTCCGGCAATCAGACCGACCAAACTCGGAGTGTCTATATCAAACAAATATTTCAAAGCTACACCTGTAAGACTGGCAGAACCAACAATAAGCATAGCAAGAATAATCAAAGTCTTTCCCTTACTTTTAAATGAATCGAAGAAACCGGGACCAGCCTGAATACCAATAGTGAAAATAAACAGCACCAAACCAATGTTTCCAAGTTCTTTTGGAATTACAACGCCGAAATGACCAAAGAGCAAGGCGATGAAAATAACGGCTGAAATGTCCAACGACAAGCCTTTGATTTTTACGCGGCCAAGAATAAAGCCAAGAGCAATGATTAAAAACAAAGCAAAATAGGAAGTCTGCAAAAGTGATTCAAACATAATTTATGAAACTTGAGTAAATAATATTTTCGATGCAAAAATAATTGTTTTACAACACAAAACAAAGCGCTTCAAAACAAGTTGAGCTGTTTATTGTAGAAAAGCAAAAGTGTTCATACCTTTGCCGTGTTAATTAAGAATTCAAGTTTCGCTTAGCTCAACTTTCAGTTAACGAGTTAACAAGGTTTTTAGGATAATTATAAGAGATGTGAGATGTTTCTTTGACCTTGACAACTTTTAAATTGTGCGACGAGCGAAACTTAAATAAATGATAAAAAAGGATGCAGCGATATTTTATTTATTTAAGCTACAATGGCAAAAGTTTTTGCGGATGGCAAATCCAACCTAATGCAATCACAGTTCAGGAAAGTATTGAGAATGCTTTAACTACGTTGTTACGAAAACCGGTTTCCATTGTAGGCGCAGGCAGAACCGACGCAGGAGTTCATGCAAAGCTTATGATTGCTCATTTCGACTGGGAAACGCCTATTGAGGATTTGGCATTTCTGGCAGAAAAGATGAACAGAATTCTTCCAAAGGATATTGCTATCCATAAGATTGTGCCGGTGCGTCCGGATGCTCATGCCAGATTCGACGCGACATCCCGCACTTATAAATATTATATTACAACAAAGAAGAATCCTTTCAATTACGAATTGTCCTATAAAATTCCCGGAACTCTGGACTTTGATGCAATGAACAAAGCTTGTTCTGTGCTCTTCGATTACATCGATTTCACCAGTTTCAGCAAATTGCATACTGACGTGAAGACCAATAACTGCAAAATATACAAGGCTGTCTGGGAGAAAGAAGGAGATTTATGGGTTTTCACCATTTCGGCTGACAGATTCCTGAGAAATATGGTTCGTGCCATAGTGGGAACACTGATTGAAGTTGGAAGAGGAAAACTTGACGAAGCCGGACTGAGAAGAGTTATTGAGGCAAAGGACAGATGCGTTGCCGGAACTTCTGTTCCCGGTCATGCATTGTTTCTGGTTGATGTTACTTATCCGGAGGATATCTTTATTTTATAAATTTCCAAAATCATATGTGGTTATTACTTGCATTTCTTTCGGCATTCCTTCTGGGATGTTATGAAATAAACAAGAAGATGTCATTAAATGGGAACGCTGTGATTCCTGTTCTGTTCTGCAACACTTTGGTTTGCAGTCTGATTTTTTTACCGTTCATTCTGTTGTCATTCTACACTGACGTTTTGAATAACACACCTTTTTATGTTCCGAAAGTGTCGTTTGAGACTCATGTGGCTGTGTTTATCAAGGCTGTTATTGTTCTGTCGTCTTGGATTTCCGGATACTTTGCCCTGAAGCATTTACCAATAACATTGTCCGGACCGATTAAGGCTACTCAGCCCGTGCTGACTCTGCTTGGAGCTTTAATCATTTTTGGTGAAAGATTGAATCTGTATCAGTGGATTGGTGTGGCATTTGCTGTGGCATCATTTTATCTGCTTTCTGTTTCGGGCAAAAAGGAAGGTATAAAATTTACAAGTAACAAATGGATATATCTGACTGTTCTGTCTGTGTTGTTGGGAACATGCAGCGGATTATACGACAAGCATCTGATGGGTGACCTTGATGTGATGACTGTCCAGGTGTGGTTCAATGTATATCAGTGCATCATTATGTGTTTCATATTGATGTTTCTTTGGTATCCGCGCCGTAAACAAACAACTCCGTTTGTTTGGAGATGGAATATCCTGTTCATCTCAGTTTTCATTTGCCTTGCAGACTGGATATATTTCTATGCTCTGAGTTTTCCGGATTCAATGATATCAATTATTTCAATGATACGCCGCAGCAATGTCCTTGTTACTTTTGCTGCCGGAGCTTTGCTTTTCCATGAAAAAAACTTAAAGAGCAAAGCCTTGGATTTATTGCTTGTGTTAATTGGAATGATATTCCTATATTTGGGAACAAAATAAGAATGATTGAAATGAAAAAATTATTGATAACAATGTTTGCCAGTGTGGCGACATTAGGCTCAAATGCTCAAGATATAAATACTTTGTTTCGCCAAATGCCGGACCAATATATTCCTCAACTGGAAAATGCTTGGCGAAAAGATATAACAGATTTATATAACGAAGGAAAAGATGCTTCATTGAAGAATAATATGAACGGAACATCAGTTCTGGAATTGATGAACGAGGATTATCTTCGCCTGAAGTCAACCGAAAGTACTCGCATTGAGATGCGCCGCCTTCCTTTAATCAATAATACTTATGTGATTTGCATGGTGACGACATATTTCGGTCCTGTTGCTGACAGTAAAGTGGAATTCTTCTCAACAGACTGGAAGCCGCTCAACACCGGAGATATAATAAATCTGGCTAAAAGAGAGGATTTCTTCAAAGCTGACAATGACACGACATCTATTGCTTGGCAGGAAGTAAACAGTTTTGCTGATTTCGATTTAATCGAATACAGACTTGATGAAAACGAGCCGACACTAACAGCGATATACAATACTCCTGAATATTTGCCTAAAGAAATGTTGGATAAAATCAATGCCTTTATAAAGAGCAAAGAGAAGAAATATACTTGGAAAAACTCCAGATTTGAGTGATTGGTTAAAATACAATTTGATAAGGAGACAAGTTAACAAGGTTTTTAGATGATAAATTGTAAAATTACAGTTGTTTTAACCTTGTCAACTTGTCTCTGATTCCTTGTTAACTTTTTATTTATCTGCCGGATAAACCACCCCTAACTGACGACGCACCTCATCAATTATTTCAATGGTTATAAGAGAATTCTTATGGCTGTTTATTTCAGACTCACGTTTTCCTGAAAGAACACAATTGATAAATTCTTCTACTTCATAGAAATATTCATCGTGCACAGTTGGCATGGAAATATCTTCCGGTTCGTTTTGCTCACCTTTCCCAGATGCAGCGGCAGCGCGAGGCTGAAACTCAACTTTACTGATAAGATTAATCCTGTCGAGAGTAATATTTCCGTTTTCTCCCTGAATTTCTGTAGGAAGAGAAGAATTGGCTATCTTGGAATAAAGCACAGTTGCATTGAGTCCGTCGTATTCAAAATTCACTGCGCCCTGTCCGTCAACTCCTGTATGAAGCAAAACTCCGCTTGCATTTATCTTTGAAGGACGACCGAAAAGAACAACCATAGGATAAACAGTATAAACACCTATATCCATCATAGCTCCATTGGAGAATTCCGGTTTGAAGGCATTGAGAACTATTCCTTCCTTGAATTTATCATATCTTGACGAGTATTGGCAATAAGAAGAGAAATAACGTCTTAAAGTTCCTGCGCGATGAATATTGTTCTTGACTGAAAGGAAATTTGGAGTCAATGTCGGCTTCATTGCTTCCATCAAAGTTACTCCATACTTCTCTGACGCTTCAATCATGCGTGAAACTTCTGCTGCATTAGAAGCCATCGGTTTCTCGCACAAAACATGTTTTCCGTGCTGCATACACAATATACTTTGCTCTGCATGCTTGAAATTTGGTGAAGCGATATACACTGCATCAATCAAATCGCTTGCTGCCATTTCTTCCAATGATGTAAATGTATATGGAATATTATGCTTTTCAGCAAAAGCATCAGCTGTTTCCTGACTACGGGAACAAACTGCTACCAACTCAAAACGCTCGTCTTCACGAGCTCCTTTTATAACCCAATCAGTTATAAAATTAGTTCCTACAACTCCGAATCTTACCTTTTTCATAATACTTTTCTTACAAAGATATAAAAGATTTAATACATTTGCCGAAACAAACATTATCTCAAATGAAGTATATATTAATTTGCCTTGGCTTGATTATGACAATTTCGTCATATAGCCAGTCATTCTGCCTGCCGGAAATTTCTACCTGTATTATTACTCCCGAAGATAGAGCTTCGTTTCTAGTAAGTCATTATTGGGATTTATATCCTTTCAATGCTGAACCTTTGCCGGAAGATACAACAGAGCAAGCTATGGTAAATTATATAGACCTGTTTCGCCTTGTAAGCAAAGAAGAGGCAATACAGTCACTAAAAAGCACTATGAACAAGGCTGCAAATTCCGAAAAAGATGTTTTTACTTTCTACAATCTGTTTGAGAAATATCTGTATGATTTTGATTCTCCAATGAAAAATGAGGAAATGTTTATTCCTGTTCTCGAAACTTTCATTGATTCAAAAGTCATTAGCGAAGACGATAAAATAAGACCGGCTTATTTGTTGGAAATGGCAAAGAAAAACAGAATCGGCACAATTGCGGCAAACTTCGGAATTTGCATGAATAACGATGAAAAATCTATGCTGCATAATCTGCCTGACAAAATAACTATTCTGTATTTCTATGACCCCGGTTGCGACGAATGTGGCTTATTTACTGAAAAACTCAGAAATAACAGCACTATATCAAGACTTCAGAAAGAAAACAAACTGCAGATTCTGGCTGTTTATACCGGCAACGACAAATCTCTGTGGAATGAATACAGTAAGAACATTCCCGAAGGTTGGATAAATTGTTATGACTATAATATGGATATAGAAAATAATGCTCTTTATGATATAAAGGTATTTCCTACAATCTATTTATTGGATAAGGACAAGAGTATTATTCAAAAGGAAACAGACCTGAACAATATTATCAGATTCTGCCTTAATTATTAATAAAGAAGACAAGGCTTCAGAGACAAGTTGACAAGAAAATGAATTGACTTGATAACTTGTTTCTGAAGCCTTGTCTTCTCTCTATATTATCTCCTTATTTTCTGAAAGGAGCTTTTACAACAACTGCTTTCAATTTCTTGTTGCGAACCTGAATATAAATTTCAGAGCCGACCTTTGAGCAGTCAGTGCGAACATAACCCATGCCAATACCTTTTTTCAGAACAGGAGACATTGTTCCTGATGTAACAACACCAATTTCATTGCCTTCTGCATCAACAACAGGATAGCCATGACGAGGAATACCTTTTTCCTGCAACTCAAAAGCACAAAGTTTGCGGGCAACTCCTTCTTTCTTCTGTCTTTCAAGTTCAGCTCTGTTTGTAAAGTTCTTGCCTTCTACGAATTTAGTTATCCATCCAAGACCAGCTTCAATAGGAGAAGTTGTGTCGTCAAGGTCATTTCCGTAAAGGCAGAAGCCCATTTCAAGGCGAAGAGTATCACGTGCGCCCAATCCGATTGGCTTGATTCCTTCTGGTTTTCCAGCTTCAAAGATTGCATTCCAAATTGTCATTGCATCCTGAGGATAGAAATACAATTCGAAACCACCGGCACCTGTATATCCTGTATTAGAAATAATCACATTTTTGCAGCCAGCAAATTCGCCTGTAGTAAATGCATAATAAGGAATAGCAGACAAATCAACCGTGGTAAGACGCTGAAGAACTTCCAATGCTTTCGGACCTTGGATAGCCAACTGAGCTGTGCGGTCAGAAGAGTTTTCAAGTTCAGCTCCAACAGTATTATGGCTTACACACCATTCCCAGTCTTTATCAATATTTCCGGCATTAACAACCAGCAGATATTTTTCCGGTTCATAATGATAAACAAGCAAATCATCAACGATTCCACCTTTTTCATTCGGGAAACATGTATATTGAGCTTTTCCAATAGGAAGATTTGATGCATCGTTTGATGTTACCGACTGAATAAATTCCAATGCTTTCGGACCTTTAACCCAAAATTCGCCCATATGAGAAACGTCGAACACGCCTACTCCGTTTACAACGGTCATATGTTCATCAATAATTCCGGAATATTCAATAGGCATATTAAAGCCAGCAAATTCGTGCATTTTTGCTCCTAAGGCAATGTGCACATCGGTGAATGGTGTTGTTTTCATAAAATAGATATTATTTTGAGTTTTTGAGTTTTTAAGTTCTTAAGTTTTTAAGTTCTTGAGTTTTACTGTTTCAAGTTTCCTCGATTTATTTTGCAGCCAGTCGGCTGATGTTTATCACTGTTTCCATTGCCTTTTCCAATGATTTAACCGGAAGGAATTCATATCGGCCATGGAAGTTCAAGCCGCCGGCAAAGATGTTAGGACAAGGCAATCCCATAAATGACAATCTTGCTCCATCTGTTCCGCCACGGATAGGCTTGATAAGAGGAACTACTCCAGCCTCTTCCATCGCTGATTTAGCCAAATCGATTATTTCCATACGAGGTTCAACAACCTCACGCATGTTATAATACTGATCCTTAACAACAGCAACTGTTGAGCACGGATATTTCATATTCATAACATTTACCAATGCCTGAATATATTCTTTTCTCTTTTCAAATGTATTGCGGTTATGGTCACGGATAATATAAGAAAGTGAAGCTTCCTCAACTGTTCCGCTCATACCAATCAGATGATAGAAACCTTCATAACCGGTTGTATGCTCCGGGCGCTGTTCTGCCGGAAGCATCATAGCAAATTCAGCTGCAATCTGTGCTGCATTCACCATCTTGTCTTTCGCATAACCCGGATGAACATTCAATCCTTTGAATGAAATCTTTGCTGAAGCAGCATTGAAGTTTTCAAATTCCAACTCACCAATCTGTCCGCCATCAATAGTATAAGCAAATTCACAACCAAACTTCTCAACGTCGAAATGGTCTGCGCCTTGTCCGATTTCTTCATCAGGAGTAAATGCGATGCGAATCTTTCCGTGTTCCACTTCCGGGTGTTCTTTCAGATAAGCCATTGCTGCGATTATTGAAGCAACGCCACCTTTGTCATCCGCACCAAGAAGAGTTTTTCCGTCAGTAACAATTATATCCTGACCGATATAATCATTTATTTCAGGGAATTGTTCCGGAGAAAGAACAATATTTTCTTCATTATTTAATATCACATTGCCACCTTCATATTTAACGATGCGAGGATTTACATTTTTTCCTGACATATCAGGGCTTGTATCCAGATGCGCAATGAATCCAATTACCGGAACTTGTTTCTCTGTGTTGGCCGGCAATGTTGCCATAAGATAGCTGTTGTCATCCAGAGAAATATCTTCCAGTCCCAATGCTGAAAGCTCTTCAACCAAAGCTTCGGCGAATACACGCTGACCAGGAGTGCTAGGTGTTGTTCCTGTTGTATCATCAGACTGTGTATCAAAAGTTACATATTTAAGAAAACGATCTATAACTGTCATTTTATTTACTTTTTGATTATAATTCTTATGGTCTAAAGGTAAGTATTGCGGCTCAATCTACCAAATTTTAATGGAGGATAATAAAAAAACATGGAGAGTCTGTGTTTTTTATGTTGACTTATAACACACGATAAATCAATCATAACCAAACACAGAATCTCCGTATTATCAATATATATGTATAATCAGCTTATATCAAAGCCATGATTTCTTCAATTAAAAGCAACTGCTTCCGTCGAAACAGTGTGTACAAACTTTGCATTTAGGCAAGCCGATTGCTTCAATTAATGTTTCGAGAGTATTGAATTTCAATGAGCTCAAGCCGAAACGGTCTGCAATGATTTGTACCATCTTCTTATATTCAGGCGAATCAGTAGTTGCATATTTATCAAGATTCTTGTTTTCGTCACCTTCAAGTTCCTTGATTATGCGACGTGTGATCAATTCCAAATCACCCTTAGAAGAAGTAAATCCGATAAACGGACAACTGTAAATCAATGGAGGACAAGCAATACGCATGTGAACTTCTTTTGCTCCATAATCATAAAGAATCTTCACATTGTCGCGAAGCTGTGTTCCTCGAACAATTGAATCGTCACAGAACAACAGACGTTTTCCTTCAAGCATTGAGCGGTTAGGAATAAGCTTCATCTTAGCTACCAAAGAACGTAATTCCTGGTTACTCGGAGTGAAACTGCGTGGCCAAGTCGGAGTGTACTTGGCAATAGCACGGTGATAAGGAACTCCCTTGCCTTCCGCATATCCCAAAGCCATACCAACTCCTGAATCTGGAATACCACATGCACAATCCACTTCGGATTCATCTTTCTGTCCCATCTTGAATCCGCTCTGGAAACGAACGTCTTCAACATTGCGTCCTTCGTAGCTTGATACCGGGAATCCGTAATATACCCAAAGGAATGAACATACCTGCATCTTTTCATTTGGCTTGCGAAGCTGTTCCAAGCCTTCGGCTGTCATTTTGATGATTTCTCCAGGACCAACATATTTATCGATTTCAAAATCCAAGTTAGGCAAACTGGAAGATTCACTCGTAGCAGCATAAGCTCCTTCTTTCTTTCCGATAATGATAGGAGTTCTTCCCCACTTGTCGCGTGCAACAATAACTGCATCTTCAGTAAGGAGCAACATTGAACAAGAACCTTTGATACGGTTGTAAACATTCTCTATGCCTTCAACAAAATCCTTACCCTGTGTAATCAATAACGCAACTAGCTCTGTTGGATTTGTCTTTCCTGAACTCAATTCAGAGAAATGCATATTGGCCTCGAGCAATTCTTTTTCCAATTCATCAATGTTGTTGATCTTCGCAACTGTTACGATTGCAAATTTTCCAAGGTGAGAATTGATAACAATTGGCTGAGCATCATTGTCGCTAATAATACCAATACCAGCATTACCTTTGAACTTAGGAAGGTTTGCCTCAAATTTAGTACGGAAATATGAGTTTTCCAGATTATGGATAGAACGAATGAACCCTGCTTCTTTATCGTATGTAGCCATACCACCACGACGGGTTCCTAAATGAGAATTGTAGTCTGTGCCATAGAATAAATCAGTAGCACATGAAGATTTTGAGATAGTACCGAAAAAACCACCCATTGTTTTTATTTCTGTTTTGAATTTATGGGTGCAAAGTTACAAAAAAGCGAAAAATATTCAATCACAAGAACTGTTATAGTTTAAACTCTATTTTACGAATTAAACACTTTTTGTTTTTCCTCTTAAAATTAAATAAGTAGGTGTTCAAAATTATTTTTATAAATCAAATTCGCCTGAACACAACTTATAGAAGTTATAAAGAGATACATGATATTAAAGATCAGCTCCGCAACATCAGGAAGTTAAAAGCCGAAACAAACATTTCTTTATCAACCATACAAGAAAGGCTCTTCCTCCCGGAAAAGCCTTCCCTTTCATATCTTACATAAATTAGCGATTATAATGTATCTAACAGTCAAGTTATTTTAAACGTTTATAGCCATAAACAGCTCTTTCACCCAATTCTTCTTCGATGCGAAGCAACTGGTTATATTTTGCCATACGGTCAGAGCGGCTCAACGAACCTGTCTTGATTTGTCCGCTGTTGGTTGCCACTGCGATATCTGCAATCGTAGCATCCTCTGTCTCGCCGGAACGGTGAGAAGTAACCGTTGTGTATCCATGGCGATGAGCCATTTCGATAGCATTCAATGTTTCTGTCAAAGAACCAATCTGGTTAACTTTGATAAGGATTGAATTGGCACAACCTTCCTGAATACCGCGTGAAAGGAATTCAACATTTGTCACAAACAAATCGTCGCCAACCAGCTGGCAGCGGTTTCCGATTCTGTCTGTAAGTTTTTTCCATCCTTTCCAGTCGTTTTCGCTCATTCCATCTTCGATTGAATCGATAGGATACTCGTTGATAAGTTTTTCAAGATAATCAACCTGCTCATCTGAAGTACGTTTTACGCCTTTAGCTCCTTCAAATTTTGTATAGTCATAGATTCCGTCTGAATAGAATTCCGATGAAGCACAGTCCATTCCAATCATCACGTCTTTTCCAGGAACATAACCTGCCGCCTTGATTGCTGCAATGATTGAGTTCAAAGCGTCTTCTGTTCCGTCGAGAGATGGAGCAAAACCACCCTCGTCACCTACAGCTGTGCTAAGTCCGCGGTCGTGCAACACTTTCTTCAATGCATGGAACACTTCAGCACCCATACGCAATCCTTCACGGAAAGAAGAAGCACCGACCGGACGAATCATAAATTCCTGGAAAGCAATCGGAGCGTCGCTGTGAGAGCCGCCATTGATAATATTCATCATCGGAACAGGCATTACGTAAGTGTTAGTTCCGCCAATATATCTGTAAAGAGGAATATCAAGATAGTTGGCTGCTGCCTTTGCCACTGCCAGAGAAACTCCGAGGATAGCATTTGCGCCCAAATTAGATTTGGTTTTTGTCCCGTCCAATTTCAGCATAGCATTATCAACACCGACCTGGTCGAGGGCAGACATTCCTTTCAAGGCTGGAGCAATCTTTTTGTTGACATTGTCAACTGCCTTCAGCACACCTTTACCGCAATAGCGTGATTTGTCGCCATCACGAAGTTCCAAAGCTTCGTTTTCGCCGGTTGACGCTCCTGAAGGGACAGAAGCACGTCCCATAACACCAGACTCCAAAATCACATCTACTTCTACTGTCGGGTTTCCACGTGAGTCCAAGACTTCGCGTCCGATTATCTTTTCAATTTTCATATTTATTCTTGTTTTTGATTACTTTGCAAAAGTATCTACATTAAAAGTAGTATGCAATAGCCATAACAAGGTATTCTATACCCGGCTAATATTCTTTTTATAGTTATTTTCAGGTATAAAGAAAGGCGTGCCGGATGTAATTCCGGCACGCCCAATGTTAAACTATTAATATATTATAAAGTTATTCAGGTTTTAGTTTCCTGTAAAATTTTTTCCTATCCTTACCAATTACTTACTTTGAAGCATTTGAATAGTTCTTATTCAAATATTCAAGCAATTCGGCAGTGATATCATATCCGTCCTGGGCATAAAGGATATTATCGCCCATTGTATTGCTATATATAATATGGTATCCTTTATCTTTGTTATAGACTTTCAACTGAGCAACAACAGTATCACGAAGCTGTTCGTTCAGTTTCTGCTGCTCTGTAAGCAATTCCTGAGACAAACGAGCATCAAGTTCCTGCAATTCCTGCTGTTTCTGCAACAGACGCTGCTGTTCCTGTTCTGCTCTTTCACGAGTCAAGAAAGCGTTATTCTCAATTTTTCTCTGAAATTCCTGCATTTCGGTGCGCAAGCTGTTTGCTTTCTGGTTTACGCTAGCACGGGAGTTTTCAGATTTCTTTAAAATAATTTCATTCAAATCTTTTGCATAATTGTAGTTCTCAAGCAGAGAATCCACATTTACATAAGCAACAGGCATTGTTCCATTTGGCGTCTCTCCTGAAGAAATGCTCTTCACTGTTTTTGTTTCATTCTTACCAGAGAACTGCATAACAAACAGAATGATAACTGCAACAGCCAGCACTCCGTTAACGACGTAGTTAATGTTCTTCATAAAGTGTTTATTATTATTTTTCTTCTATTTTTATTTCAATTGTTCATTCAGTCTGTCAATCAAATTCTGCTGTTTACGTTGCAGACGGTCTTCCGTCTTTGCGCAATATATTCCTTTTTTTGCCAGTTCTTTGTTTCCTTCAATATGTGTATTTGGAAATCTACCGTTCTTTTTGAATATAACTTTGACAGACAAAAGAACAACGCTTATTAGAATTATTATGACTGTTATGAATAATACTTTCAACATTTATAATATTAATTTAGATGCGGCTCGGCATATCAAAATCAAAAACAAGTTTTTTATTTTGCTCTGCACTCGCCTTTCACTATATTTGTGGACGCAAAGATAAGAGTTTAAGTGATTACAAAGTAGATTTTACACGTATAATTCTACTTTTTTTGCTAGAATTCTTGTTTTCGCTCTTTATAGACACTTATTATAATCATATTTTAACACAAAAAAAGGATATGAACATTACAGAATTAAAACCGGAAATCGTATGGAAGTTTTTCCATGAAATCACACAAGTTCCTCGCCCATCAAAGAAAGAGGGAAAAATTATAGCGTACCTGGAATCTTTCGCTAAAAAATATAATGTAGATATTAAAAAGGACGAAGCAGGAAATATCTTAATGAGCAAGCCTGCAACAAAAGGTTTTGAAAATCTGCCCACTGTTATTCTTCAGTCACACATGGATATGGTGTGCGAAAAGAACAATGACACTGTGCATGATTTTGAAAATGACCCAATCGAAACTGTTGTTGACGGCGACTGGTTGTGTGCAAAAGGCACTACTCTCGGTGCAGATAACGGTATCGGTATGGCTGCTGAACTGGCTTTGCTTGCTTCAAATGATATTGAACATGGTCCGATTGAATGTTTGTTCACTGTTGATGAAGAAACAGGACTGACAGGTGCAAAGGCTTTACAGGCTGGATTTATGACTGGCGAAATTCTTCTAAACCTCGACAGCGAAGACGAAGGCCAGATTTTCATGGGTTGTGCCGGTGGAAAAGACACTCAGGCTGTATTCCATTATAAAGCTGAAGAAGCTCCTGCAGACTATCAGTATTTCAGAATTGATGTGAAAGGTCTTAACGGTGGTCACTCAGGTGGTGAAATCCATAAAGGACTTGGAAATGCCAACAAGATTCTTGTCCGCTTCCTTTATCTGCTTAAAAAGCAGTCTGAATTTGTTCTTGCATCAATCGACGGCGGTAACCTGAGAAATGCTATCGCACGTGAAGCTCATGCAGTTATCGGTGTAAAACCGGCAGACAAAGAACCTGTTCGCATCTTGCTTAACCATTTTGCAGCTGATATTGAAAATGAATTGAAACACGTTGATAAGAATGTTCGTCTGACTATGGAATCAGAAGACAAACCTTCATTCATCATCGACAACGAAACTGCAACTAAGGTTATCTATGCAATGCATGCTTGTCCTCACGGTGTTATCGGTATGAGTCACGACATCGAAGGCTTGGTTGAAACTTCAACAAACCTTGCATCTATCAAGATGAAAGAAAACAATACTATTGTTGTTGGAACAAGCCAGAGAAGTTCTATCGAATCATGCAAGATTGCTGTTGCAAATCAGGTTGCAAGCACATTCCTGTTGGCTGGTGCTGAAGTTTCTCATGGCGATGGATATCCGGGTTGGGCTCCTAATCCAAACTCAAGCATCCTTAAGGTTGCACAGGAAACATACAGAAAACTGTTCAACAAAGATGCTGAAATTATGGCTATCCACGCAGGGTTGGAATGCGGTCTGTTCCTTGAAAAATATCCTCATCTGGATATGATTTCATTCGGTCCAACATTGCGTGACGTCCACTCTCCTAACGAAAGAATCGAAATCTCAACTGTTGGTTTGTGGTGGAGCCATCTTTTGGAACTGTTAAAAAACATTCCTGCAAAATAATTTGAGGATACATACGTTATAATAAGGGAGTAAAGTTGATGAAATCAAAAATTATAAGATTTTCTTAACTTTATTCCCTTTAAATTTGTATAAAAAACTTTTGTTTTGTATTTTTGTATTAACAAAACCAAAACAAAAGATATTTTTTCAATTTACAAGTTGTATGAAACGTATAATATCTCCATTGATACTAATTGCACTGATTATTTGTTCAGCCATATTTTCAGCTTGCAACAGATTGGATGACAACTTCTCAACCAATCCTAACCATCGTTTGTCATTCTCTACTGATACCTTATCTTTCGACACGGTGTTTACCAGCATTGGCTCAGCCACAAAACAATTCATGATATATAATAAAAACAAAGAGCCGCTGAATATTGAAACTATCATGCTTGCCGGAGCCGAAACTACCGGATTCAGGATAAATGTAGATGGAAGAAAGGGCGACTACTTCAATAATATTCCTATTCTTGAAGAAGACAGCTTGTTTGTTCTTGTTGAAGTTACGGTTGATCCGAACGGCAAGAACCAGCCTATGCTTGTCGAAGATTCAGTTGTGTTCGTCACAAACGGTATAAAACAAGTTGTAAATCTTGAAGCATTCGGACAGGATGTTCACCTGATGAAAGGTGGAGTACATATAAATAAAGACACTGTCTTCAAGGCAGACAAGCCTTATCTGGTGTATGACAGCATTGTGATAAATAACGGTGCCACTCTGCAATTGGAGAAAGGTGTTTCAATGTATATGCACGACAAGGCAAGCATAATTTCATACGGAACATTGAAGTCATGCGGAACTATGGAGAATCCCGTCATAATCCGAGGAGACCGCCTGGATTTCATCCTCAACGACGTGCTTCCTTATGACAGGACACCAGGACAATGGGGAGGTATTTTCCTTAAAAACTCAAGCTTCAACAACTCTCTGAGTCATACGATTATCAGAAACGGAACTACAGGTGTAACCGCCGAAGCGTCAAATCCGGACAATCTGAAACTGACAGTGAGCAATTCGCAAATAACAAATATGAGCGAGAATGCTTTCAGTGCAATCAACTGCAAAATGGTGGTATATAATTCTGAAATCACAAATGCCGGAGGTAGTGTTGTGGCACTTGTTTCGGGTGATTACAATTTTGCACACTGCACATTGGCTAATTTCATCACTCTGGTTCAGCGCACAACAGTTTGTCTGGCATTGGCAAATAATTACAGCAAAGACGGCAACACGGTGAATGCTGACTTGAATGCAAACTTCGACAATTGTATAATTGACGGTAGTTATGGTGCAGGAACTGATAAATTAAATGGTGAAATAGCTATGTCGGAGAATGACGCGGCACAATTCAATTATTTGTTCAATCACTGCGTTGTGACAACCAACGGCGAAAACAACGAACATTTCAAATCCGTAATTTTCGCTAATGACGAAAAAAGACCTGTATATAAACTTAAAGGCGGAGAAAAGAATAAGTATCAATATGATTTCCGCATTGCCGAAGAAACCTCTGTTGGTGTAGGAAAAGCAGACCCTGCTGTTTCAGCCTCCTATCCTATCGACAGACTGGGCGTAAAAAGGCTTGAGAGTGTTGCCGGACCGACTATCGGAGCATATGAGTATGTTCCGGAGGAAGAAAAGTAATTATAGCATGAAATTTCACTCCATTATTTTAATATTTATCATAAGACTTCTTGTCCCCGACATTGCGAAAGGACAAGAAGTCTTTCGTGTTTTATTTTATAATGTAGAGAATTTCTTTGATACGGAAAATAATCCGGAAAAGTCTGACGATGATTTCACTCCTGAAGGAATAAGACATTGGACCAACAAAAGATACAACCTCAAGCTTCAGCAAATTGCCAAAGTTATTTTGTCGGCTTCCGACTGGAATCCCCCGGCTATAATCGGGCTGTGCGAAGTTGAGAACGAAAGCATACTTAAGGACCTTACAGAAAAAACACCATTGAGGAATTTCATGTATGAATACAGGATAACAGACGGAAACGACGTAAGAGGAATAAATGTTGCTATCCTGTACAGAAGAGATATTATAAGAGTCCTGAATCAGGAAAATATTGATGTATTCACGGGAAAAAGACAAAGACCTACTAGGCAGATTCTCTACCTGAATGCGCAAACTTTACATTCAGCTTCAATGGATATTTTCACAGTTCATTTTCCTTCGAAATATGGAGGAGAGAAAGAGACGGAAGACGCAAGGCTTAATGCAGCATCCCTGATAAAAGAAAAGGTGGGTTCAATTATGAATAACAATAAGAAGTCTAACATTATTATAATGGGCGACTTCAACGACACGCCTCAAAGCCGCACTCTTGCAGAAGGTCTGAAGGCAAAAGATATGCCGGAAAAAGTTTCGGACAGCAACATCGAAGAAGATAACAGTTTATACAATCTTTTCACTAATGCCGGAGGGACGCACAAATATCAGGGAAACTGGAGCCAGATTGACCATATAATCATAAACACTAATATTATATATGGTAAAAGCCGGATAAAGTTTATTGAAGGTAGCAACAGAGTCCATTCTCCATCATTCCTGTTAAAAGCAGACAGGACATGGAAAGGAAAAAGACCTTTCAGAACTTATTATGGATATAAATATGAAGGAGGATTCAGCGACCATCTTCCTGTCATGGCTGATTTTGCAATCGTTCCATAACCGGTTAATGCGAAATTCTTGTAAATACATAATAGTGTTTCTTCTGAAATATCCGTTGTTTTAAACGAAATGTCAAATGTTTCTGAGAAAATGTCAAATATTTTCATAGCGTCGATGATAAGTTCATGGCTGAGAAAAATCATTTGACTGATGAAATCTAAAACATTACCTTTGTTATCACAAACTAAGATTATAATGAAACTAAAACAAATACTGGCTATTTCAATATTACTTTCGGCAAGTGCAGGTGCAGATGCTACGGCACAGACAAAAAAACAATTGCCCAACCCTTTTGATTTTCCAATATTGCTGAGTGGCAATTTCGGAGAATTGCGTGCAAATCATTTCCACTCAGGAATTGATTTCAAGACTCAAGGAGCTGAAGGGAAACCAATAAAGGCGATTCAGGATGGATATGTTTCAAGGATTTCAGTAAGCCCCACAGGATACGGGAATTGTCTGTATATCGACCATCCGGATGGAACTACAACCGTCTATGGGCATCTGAAAAAGTTTCCTGCCAAAGTTGAGAAATATATCAAGGAGCAGCAATATGCCAAGGAATCATTCTCTGTAAATCTTTTTCCAAAATCAGATATGTTTCCGGTGAAGAAGGGAGAAATAGTTGCTTATTCCGGAAACACTGGAAGTTCCGGTGGTCCTCACCTGCATTTTGAAGTGAGAGATACAAAGACGGAAGATGTAATGGACCCTATTCCTTATTTCAGCAAGTCGATAAAAGACAAGACTGCACCGCAGATAAGAGGAATAAGGGTATATCCCGTTGAAGGAGGTGGAATTGTAAACAGTTCGTCCAAGAAGCAGAATATTAAAATCATAAACGACGCAAAGTCGAAGAAGCAAAAGGCTGAAGCTGTTGAAGCATGGGGCGAAATTGGTTTTGCCATAAAATGCTACGACAAAATGGATGGAACACCAAATATATATGGAGTTCGCTCCATTTCTCTTTCAGTGGACGGGGAAGAGATTTTCAACAGCGAGATTGACCGTTTTGCATTCAGCGAGACAAGATACCTGAACAGCCTGATTGATTATGCAGACTGGAGGAACAACAATTCTTTCTATATTAAAAGTTTTGTTGACCCGGGAAACAAGTTGAGATTCTTATCGGCAAGAAGCAGGGGAATAGTAAATATTAATGAAGAAAGGACATATAACTTCATATATACACTGAAAGATTATTTTGGAAATACGACTACTCTGAAGATTCCGGTAAAAGGGAAAAAACAAGATATTCCGACGGCAGAAACAGAAGGAAGAGAATTATTTATATGGAGCAAGGACAACCGTTTCGGAGCAAAAGGTGTGCGTATGCATATTCCTAAGGGAAACTTATACCAGAGTGTTTACATAAAATACTCTGTCCGCGACGATACAACTCTGATGGCTCCAACCCATTACCTGAACGACGAGCCTGTGGCACTGCACAAAAAGGCAATGTTGTCTCTGAAAATAAATTCTGATGCCGATACTTTGAAAAATAAAAAGCAATACGGTATCGTGCAATGGAACAAGGGTAAACAAAGATGGATTGGCGGAACATATAAGAACGGTTGGGTAAATGGCGAAATAAGGGAACTGGGAGCATACACAGTAAGGAAAGACACTAAAAAGCCTTCAATTATCCCTGTCGGCAAGGAAACATGGAACCAGAAAAAGAAAATAGTTTTCCGCCTTACGGACGACCTCAGCGGTGTGGAAACATACAGAGGAGAAATTGACGGGAAATATGCTCTGTTCACTATGAACAACAAATCTGTGATAACATATACCTACGACAGCAAACGTCTCAAACCGGGAAAACATCATCTGAAATTATATGTTAAAGATGCCTGCGACAACGAATCTGTATATGAATATACATTCAGTAATAATTCTGAGACACTTACAAAAGTCAAAAAAAGTAGATAAAGCTTTTGTTATTAATATTTTTTCGTAAATTTGTTATTGTAATAAAACTTATTGGACAACAATAAAACACAATATAATAAAAACATGGAAAACAACGAACTTTTAGAAATGGTAAGAAGTAAGGCACAAGGATGGCTTACTGAAAGTTATGACGCAGAAACTCGTGCTCAAGTTCAAGCATTGCTGGACAATGAAGACCCGACAGAACTAATCGAATGCTTCTATAAGGACTTGGAATTCGGTACAGGTGGTTTGCGTGGTATTATGGGTGTTGGTTCTAACCGTATGAATATCTATACTGTTGGTGCTGCAACACAAGGTCTTTCAAACTATTTGAAACAGGAATTTTCTGAATTAGACGAAATAAAAGTTGTTATCGGTCACGACTGCCGCAACAATAGCCGTAAGTTTGCTGAAATTTCTGCAGATATTTTCTCTGCAAACGGAATCAAGGTTTATATTTTCGAAAGCCTTCGTCCAACTCCTGAAATGTCATACGCTATCCGTAAACTTGGATGCCAGAGCGGTATTATCCTTACTGCGTCTCACAATCCTAAAGAATATAACGGATATAAGGCATACTGGAACGACGGTGCCCAGATGATTGCTCCTCACGACAAGAATACTATTGCTGAAGTAAACAAAATCCGTAACGCAAGCGATATCAAATTCGAAGGCAACAAAAAGCTTATCGAAGTTATCGGTGAGGAAATCGACAACATGTATGTCAACGATTTGAAAACAATTTCTTTGTCACCTGAAGCTATCTCACGTCATAAAGACATGAAGATTGTCTATACTCCTATCCATGGTACAGGTGTGAAACTTGTTCCTCAGGCTTTGGCTGCTTATGGTTTCACTAACATTATCCATGTTCCTGAACAGGACGTTGTAAGCGGCGACTTCCCAACTGTAGTTTCTCCAAACCCTGAAGAACCTGCAGCTTTGGCAATGGCTGTTGAGAAAGCAAAAGAAACTGATGCTGAATTGGTTCTTGCTTCAGATCCTGATGCAGACCGCGTTGGCGCAGCTGTTAAGAACAACGAAGGCGAATGGGTTCTTTTGAACGGTAACCAGACTGCTTTGATGTTCGTTTACTATTTGATTACTCGCTGGAAAGAACTTGGCAAAGTCCAGGGTAAAGAATATATCGTAAAAACTATCGTTACTACTGAAACTATCCGCACTATCGCTGAACGCAACGGTGTTGAAATGTATGACGTTTACACTGGCTTCAAATGGATTGCTAATGTAATGAGACAGAACGAAGGCAAGAAGAATTACATCGGCGGTGGCGAAGAAAGCTACGGTTTCTTGTGCGAAGACTTCGTTCGTGATAAAGATGCTGTTTCTGCATGTGCTATCCTAGCAGAAATCGCAGCTTGGGCTAAGGACCAGGGCATCACAATGTATCAGCTTTTGCAGAAGATTTATGTTGAATATGGCTTCTCAAAAGAAAAAGGTATTTCTGTAGTTAAGAAGGGTAAGAGCGGAGCTGAAGAAATCGAAGCTATGATGAAACATTTCCGTGAAAATCCTCTTACTGAAATCGCAGGTTCAAAGGTTACATATATGTATGACTTTGCTACTTTGAAAGGTAAGGATTATGTTGAAGATGAAGTTATTTCATTGGATATGCCTACAACTTCAAATGTTATCCAGTATTTCACTGAAGACAACACAAAGGTTTCAATCCGCCCTTCAGGAACTGAACCAAAAATCAAGTTCTATTGCGAAGTTCACTCTAAAGTAAACAGTGTTGACGAACTTGAAGCTGCTGAAAAGGCTGCAAACGAAAAGATTGAAGCAATCAAGGCTTCTCTAGGAATTTAAGCCCATAATATATTTTTAGGAGTTTTTGAGATTGTATGAGTTGTATATGCAACCTTGCATCTCAAGAACTCCTTTTTATTTATTCAAGTTTCGCAAGTTGCCCAACTTAAAAGTCAACAAGGCTTCAGAGACAAGTTGACAAGGGCAAAACACCTGCAACTTCACAATTTATAATCCAAAAACTCTTGTCTTCTTGTCAACTTGTCTTCTTGTCAACTTGTCAACTTGTCAACTTGTCAACTTGTTACCTGAAACTTAAGCATATTTATTATAGATATGAAATCAAATACCATTCAAATCCAATATGAACAGCTACATAACAGCGAATTGGGCAAATCAGACAAACAACTGTTCGACTTGGCTGTTGATGCTGCAAAGAAAGCATACGCTCCTTATTCCAAATTCCACGTTGGAGCAGCCGTATTGTTATCTGACGGGACAATTGTATGTGGAAACAATCAGGAAAACATAGCATATCCTTCCGGACTATGCGCTGAAAGAGTGGCTCTTTTTTCTGCCGGCGCGCAATATCCGGACAAAGCAGTCATTGCCATTGCCATAGCTGCAGTATATAATGATACGATAACTGATACTATTTCTCCTTGCGGTTCCTGCTGCCAGGTTTTGCTGGAGACAGAACAACGCTTCAAAAAGGAAATAAAGATTCTCCTATGCGGTAAAGAGGAAACAAAAATACTGGAATCAGTATCTTCACTGCTGCCTTTCTCTTTCGATTCTTTCTGAAGCGACTCCGTCAACAACTGATAATTTCATATCGGCTAACTGTTCCCTATACATCTTTGGAGACACACCGAGATGTTTCTTCACATATTTTCCGAAAAATGAGATATTGGGGAAATTCTGTTCGTTCACTATTTCCTTTATACTCATATTCTGTTTCTTCAGCAAATATTGTATATCATTCATAACATATTTGTCTATAAGGTCAGAAGCCGTCTGGTCTGCCACTTTCTTGCATATCACTGACAAATATTTCGGTGTTATGTTCAGCTTGTCGGCATAGAACGACACACGCCTTTCTTTAGGATAAGTAGCCGTAAGCAAATCTATAAAATCACGGAAAATAGTTTCAGAAGTGGTATAAGTAGGAGCTGAAACACTTATGAAGCGTTCCAATATATCGGTAAACTCATACAGGAAAGCCTGAAACAATGAATCTATAAGCTCGCGCTGGTGTGTGCGTTTCTTCCCGACCAGTTTTGAGTAAATAAGGTCGTAGTATTGGCAAAGCAAATCAACCTCTTCCTGCGACAAAGACAAAACCGGAGTATTTTCCAAAAACTTTTTCGCTTCCCACGAATCATTAGATAATATTGCCAATTGGCGTATATATTCAAGAGACATAACTATACAACGGCAAGAAAAGTCAAAACTTACCATACTTTTTTCCAATATTATATTGGGATGGCAAATCAACAAATCATTTGTACAAATTTCATGAGCCTCACCGTTTATATATAATGAAGCTTTTCCACGCAGGCAAAGAACCGTCACATGCGACTCAAGCTTCACTACATCTTCCGAATTCAAACTTTGCAAATCCTCAATTATGGCAAGCCTGTTGTCCATAAAAGAAAGCACTTTTGTCATTATTTCCTCTTTCATACCAGTTTTTCTTTTTCTCGTTGCGAAATAACGAATAAAAAGCCAAAACACAGTGTTACATAAGTCCTAATTATTGTTCTATATTTCCTTTTTCAGAATACAAAGGAAAAACAGAACACTTATAAAGAAAAATAAATAACCATATATTGTTCTAAATCTCCTTTATTTGCATCGAAAAAGAAATAAAGACTAGAATTTATAACTATAATTTCAATAATAAAATGAAAAAAGAAATCTTACCTCAGTTCTTGAAACAAGGAAAATTGATTTGCGTACTTGTTGCCGGCAGCCTGGTGTCATGCAGCCAGCCTCAGGTAAAAGACCATAACCCAAGACCGGTGAAAGTAACAGAAGCCGTTTCTCTTGGAATAGTCGAAAAATCATTCAGTGGAGTTGTTTCGTCAGACCAGTTCAGCGACTTGGCATTCAAGATGTCCGGTCCGCTTGTTTCCCTCAATGTCGATGAAGGTGAAAAGGTAAAAGCAGGGCAGGTAATCGCCGAAATAGACCCGCAGGATTTCAAATGGGAATATGAAGCAAAGAAATCTTCTTTCCAGACAGCCAAAGCCCAGTTGGAAAGAGCAAAACGGCTTCTTGCAAAACAGGCAATATCAAAACAGGAATATGAGTCAACCGAAGCTGCATTCTCCAATGCCGAAGCTGCTTTCAAATATGCCGGGAATATGCTGGAACAGACAAAGCTGAAAGCTCCTTTCGACGGCTTCATACAGAAAAAGTATGTAGAGAATTACCAGAAGGTCCAGGCAGGCCAGGGAATCGTTTGCCTTATCAATCCGAACAAATTGCTTGTTCAATTCACCATGCCTGAGACAAATATGGTCTATTTCTCCACCCCGCACGAACTATTTGTGGAGTTCGACAACTACAAGGGGAAGAAATTCAAGGCTAGCGTAAAGGATTTCGTAGAGGCTTCGCCTGATGGTTCAGGTCTTCCTGTTTATCTGACAATTGAAGATAAAGACTTCGACCTTGAGAAATATAAAGTTGCCGTAGGCTTCTCATGCCGTGTCATCCTGAATATCAAAGAAGGAACTTTCGACAGCAACACGGTGCTTGTCCCATTGTCGGCAGTCGTGGCGGATACAAAGAGCAATGACAAGTTTGTATTCATCTACAACCAGGGAACCCAGAAAGTTGAGAAACGTAAAATCAAAGATGGCGGACTTGTATCCAGAGACAACGTAATCGTTGCCGAAGGCGTAAAAGCCGGAGAGAAAGTTGTTGTTGCCGGTGCTACAAGACTGGTGGACGAACAGCAGGTTAAATTACTAACAGACTAAAATAATAAAGAAATGAATATACCCAAATATTCTCTCGAGAACAAAAAGGTCATATACTTCTTCCTTGCCATAATGCTTATAGGCGGTGTCCTCGCCTTCTTCAAGCTCCCTAAGAAGGAAGACTCTCCTTTCGTTATCAAACAGGCTGTGCTGATGACACAATATCCGGGTGCCGACCCTCTGGAAGTAGAGAAACTGGTAACCGAGCCTATCGAAAGGGAAATACAGTCAATGTCTGACGTTTTCCAGATTAAATCCGAATCATATTTCGGTATGTCAAAGATTACTATCGAACTCGACCCTACTATCCCACCGGAAAATATGCCTGTGAAATGGGATGAGTTGCGAAGAAAAGTCAGCAACATCCAGCCAAAGCTTCCTTCAGGAGCTTCGTCAATCAGCGTGAGTGATGATTTCGGCGACGTGTTCGGTATCTACTACGCTCTCACCGCTGATGACGGTTTCTCATTCAGGGAGATGCGAGACTGGGCACAAAAGATAAAAACAGAACTTACTCCTATCGACGGAGTGCAGAAGGTGTTCCTTTATGGCGAACAGACCGAAGTGGTGAATGTTTCAATTTCCATTCCCAAACTTGCCAACCTCGGTATCGACCCTAATATGATTCAGCAGACACTCCAGACACAGAACCTGCTTGTCAACACAGGCGAGATAACAACCGGAGCTTATCAGCTAAGAGTCCGCACCGAAGGCACATACAACAGTATCGACGACATTCGCAACCAGCTTATAGTCACTAAAAACGGTAATGAAGTACGCCTTGGCGACATTGCCGAGATTGAGCGCGGCTACCTTAACCCTCCTAACAACCTTATGCGTGTGAACGGTATGCGTGCCATAGGTATAGGTGTTGCCACCGGAGCAAAAGACGATGTCGTAGCTGTAGGTAATGCAGTTGAAGAACGGTTGGGAGAAATGAAATCTCTTTTCCCTGTCGGCATGGAACTGGAGTCAATCTATCCGGAAAACAGAATTGCCCATGATGCTAACAACGGATTCATCATAAACCTTATCGAATCCCTGCTTATCGTTATCGTCATTATATTCATGGTGATGGGAACACGTGCCGGAATGCTTGTCGGCAGCTCCCTGCTCTTCTCCGTTGGCGGGACATTGCTCATAATGCTTGTTATGGGCGTGGGACTTAACAGAACCTCGCTCGCTGCCTTCATCATAGCAATGGGTATGCTTGTGGACAATGCTATTGTTGTAACCGATAACGCACAAATAGGAATAAAGCGAGGAATGAGCCGTTACCAGGCATTGATCGACGGGGCAACAAAACCTCAATGGGCTTTGCTTGGAGCTACGTTTATCGCCGTATGTTCGTTCCTCCCGATGTATCTGGCACCTGCTTCGGTAGCTGAAATTGTAAAGCCGTTGTTTATCGTTCTTGCTGTGTCACTCGGGCTTAGCTGGATTCTTGCCCTCACCCAGACTACGACTTTCGGTAATTTCATATTGAAAGAAGCTGCTCCAGGCGAAACAAAGAATCCTTACGACACCAAGCTTTATCACAAGTTTGAGTTGTTCATACAGAAGCTTATCAAACGCAGGTTTGTCACACTTACAACGGTCATAACAACTCTGGTTATCTCGTTCGTAGTAATGGCACTGATGCCACAGAGCTTCTTCCCGATAATGAACAAGCCATATTTCCGTGCCGACCTGATTTTCCCTGAAGGATACAGCATCAGAGAGGTTGAGAAGAATGTTCTGAAAATCGAGGAATATCTGAAGAACAACGAAAACATAAAGTCTTATTCAGTTACTATGGGCGGTTCTCCGGTCAGGTATTATCTGGCTAGCTCGGCAATGGGACCGAAACCGAATTTCGCCAATATCCTGATTGAGACTAAAGAAGCTGAAGATGCTCCCGCAGAAGAATCAAAGTTCTACGACTATATGGTCGAGAATTACCCGGACATCCTCACCCGTTCGGCTTTATTCGCCTTGTCACCTGTCCCTGATGCGGCAATAGAAATCGGTTTCATCGGCGACAACATCGACACTCTTGTATCACTCACCGAGCAGGCAAAAGAGATTGCCCGCAAATACGACATGGTGATGGAAGTGCGCGACAGCTGGGGAAACAAAGTCCCCGTATGGAAGCCAAACTTCTCTCAGGAAAAAGGCCTGAGACTGGGAATCACACGCCAGCAGGTAGCCTATTCGCTTCGCTCCGCAACCAACGGAATTCCTCTGGGGGAATATCGTGAAGGTGATTTGTTCATGCCAATTCTGATGAAAGACGCAGAGCTGGATTCAATGAACCTTAACGACGTTAAAACCCTACCGGTATATAGCGCAAAGGGAAAGAGCGTAAAAGTTGAGCAGGTAATAGACAATTTCCCTCTTGAATACGACTTCAATGTTGTGAAACGTCACAACAGGCAGCGTGCGATGATGATGCAATGCGAGCCCAAAAGAGGAGCAAACACAATGGAAGCATTCTCACACCTGTGGAAAGAAATCCAGGAAAATGTGAAAGTTCCCGAAGGATACAAACTCCAGTATTTCGGAGAACAGCTGGAGCAGGACAAGGGAAACAATGCCATAGCAGCAAACATACCTCTGATGTTCGGTCTGATTTATGTAACCTTGCTGTTGCTCTTCCCACAGCACTATCGCAAGCCTGTCCTTATCATGCTGATGTTGCCTCTGATATTCATAGGCGTCGTATTCGGTCTGATAGTGTTCGGCAAGTCTCTCGATTTCTTCGCCATGCTTGGTCTCCTCGGACTTATAGGTATGAATATAAAGAATGCCATAGTCCTTGTCGATGAGATTGGGCTGCTGCAATCAGGGGGAATGGAACCGCTCAAGGCTGTGATTGAAGCCACGAAAACGAGAATCGTCCCTGTCACCATGGCTTCAGGAACAACCATCCTCGGTATGCTTCCTTTGCTTGGCGACGCAATGTTTGCCGGAATGGCTGCTACCATAATGGGCGGACTGCTCATATCCACAATATTGACAATATTCGTATTGCCAGTGGCTTATTGTATATTCTTTAAAATTAAAATATCGTAAATATGAAACTCAATATAATTGCCGGATGTATGATACTGGGAAGCCTTTCTGCCTTTGCGCAGGAAGCTCCCGTCACTCTGGACTCATATAAGGAAAAAGTCCTGGACTATAGCCGCCAGATAAAGCAGAGTTCCGAACAGCGTGTTGCAATGCAGGAAGCTATGCGCACGGCTAAGACAGCCTTTTTCCCTGCCATTGATTTCTCAGGAAACTACCAGTACAGGATAAACAAATACGACCTTGCCCTCGGCAGCACAGGCATCGAAATGGACCACAACACCTACAACCTCGGCGCCACAGTGAGCCAGCCCATTTATATGGGCGGCAAAATCTACAACAACTACAAGGCTGCACAGATACAGGGCGAGATTGCTGGCAAATCAGAAGAGCTGACAGTGGACAACATCATATATTCCGCAGACATGAACTACTGGTCTGCCGCTGCCCGCAAAGGAATGTACGACGTCATGTGTCAATTTGTCGACATCGTCAAAGAGCTTGAAAAAGTGCTTGAGATGAGATTCAACGACGGACAGATAAGCAAAACAGACCTTCTCCAGGTACGTTCCCGCCTGAAAGAGGCAGAGCTCAACAAAAGCAATGCCTACAAGGAATATCAGATTGCCCTGCAAAACATGAATATTCTAATGGGAAAATCTCCAATGGAGCCGGTTAGTCTTGCCGACTCAATAACCCAGGTGATCAGTCTCCCTTCGGTTAAGGACGATGCCGAAAACATACTGTCCAACCGTCCGGACTACAGCATTTCACAGCTCGAAATTGAATATCAGAAAAGGATGGTAAACATTGCGAAATCAAAATACAATCCTTCTCTCTCAATAGGTTTCCAAGGCTCATGGGGAACTCCTATGCTCAACGTAAAAGGTTCCGAGCAAATATGGACTCCAACCCTTATGGCAACCCTCAAGATTCCTATTTTCCACTGGGGCGCACGTTCAAAGGAAGTGAACTCACAAAGAGCAATTCTCCGAAGCAAGGAATATGCTCTCGACCAGACAAGGGACAGAATCTCACAGGAAGTAGCAAATGCATGGACAAGCCTGAGCGAAAACACCAAGCAGATTACCCTGGCTAAAGAAGCCTGCCAGATTGCTGAAGAGAACCTCGAACTGAATACCTTCAGCTACAACGAAGGAAAACTTCCTATACTCGATGTCCTCTCAGCACAACTCTCATGGATTCAGTCATACAGCAGCCTGATCCAGACCTGGTATCAGCAAAAAGCTGCATTGGCTCAGTATAATAAGGCGGTGAGTTGTAATTAAGGGTAAATTGAATTTAAACACAGAGGCACAAAGTCACAGAGGTAATATATTGAGTATAAATAAATTCTCTGTGTTCTCCGTGTCTCTGTGTTTAATACAAACTTGTAGGCATCAAATATCTGTCCGTCAAAGAAGATTCCTTCAACCGGGGGCAGTGAGGTGCGGACAAAGAAGTCTATCTTTTTAGAATGTAAGGCAACAGTTTTCTCCAGCTCTGAAAGACGTTGATTTATAGCATATCCTTTAAACATATATTCTTTAAGAATGGTATTCGCCCATCTTCTAAAGTCAACGCCTCTTCTTGATTTTACTCGGAATCCAACAGATATAACCATATCAAGATTGTAATGTTCAGTCTGATAAACTTTACCATCAGCAGCAGTTGTCGCAAATTTTGCGACAACTGGAACATTATCCAGTTCTTCTTTAAGAGCATTATTAATATGTTTACCTATTGTCTTAACATCACGGTCAAATAGTTCAGCAAGTTGTGAACGATTCAACCATACATTATCTCCATCTAACCTAACTTCTAGTCTAAGAGAATCATTAGGCTGATATAGTATTATTTCTCCTTGTTCCATTTTGTTTGGAATTTATACA
>JAXDRC010000053.1:0-12888 GCA_034091205.1 Parabacteroides sp.
AAAAAGAAGTAGTATCTACTGTAAAGAATTATAATTGAAACTGACCCGGGTTAAAATGCATTTTTCTCTACTTAATTCTAAAATATTTTTGATGGGTCAATTAAGAGTATAATAGTGGGTCAATCGACTTTATATTTTCCAGGTGTTGCAAAACCAAATATTAAATTTAAAAAACTTATAAATTGAAACATGGCAATAAAGAATCAATGTAAAACAGCTTATGTATATACATTATTTTCTGATTTTGCTGCGATTTTTAATATATAATGTTTCAATCTGTAACTTTTTAAAATATCGGTTTGAGTTTTGCAACACCTTCTTTATTTGAAACATAGGTATCCTTTCCCTATTAGTCAATACGGAATTTATAAAGCTCAGCCATTGTTTTGTGATAATCATTCTGGAGCTGCAAATAATTCTGCATACTCTGATAAAGAGTTGTTATATTCACAAAATATTCAATCATTGAAATCTGTCCGCTTTGGATTGCCTTGTTCAGAAGAGAAATATTGTTCTGACTACTCAGGATATTTGAATATTCGTCTATAGACTTCTTCAGCTCACCTGCTTTGTTCCATAGCTGACGCAAATTTGCCTCAGTTGTTTCGGATACGTTGTCGAGCATATTGTCGGCATAGAATCGTTCTGCCTTTGCCTGCTGCACTTTGTGGCGATTGGCAAACAAAGGAATTGTGATGCCGACCAGCACACCATTATAGCGGCTGCCTCCGCTTGACGGATTCATTCTGTAGCCAAGTGTAAGCCCCGGCAGCCATTGCTGCTTGCTGACGGAAATCTTTCTGTTTGCAGCAATCTGTTCCTGGCGGAGAGCCTGCAACTCAGGCAACTCTCCCATTGCTTCGGCGCAGAAAGACTGGAAGTCGGTCGGATAAGTTTCATTGCCGATATACACAGTGTCACTGACACTCAAGCTCTGTCCGCCATTCAAGGCTGCCAGTTCCTCAAGTTTGGCAACTCGGGCAGCTTCGTTCTGTCTGAATTCATTGCGGACATTAAGCAACTCCAGTTCAATCTTGTTAGTCTCAATAATATTTGCATCTCCTTTCTCAAGTCGTGATTCATAGAATCGGCTCAAATCCTCGGCATTTGAAAGACGCAACTGAAGAAGATTGCGCACTTGGTTGAGATAAACCAAATCCAGATAGACTTGCTTTGCCTGGAGCAATATTTGCTGACGTAAAACAGCGTGCTGGAAGTCATAAGTTGTGTAGCGAACCTTGTTAAGTTTTCCTCTCTGCACATATAATGACGGGAAATCAAAAGCCTGGCTTGCGATGAATTCTCCGGTGAATCCCATTCCCGGCTTGTTTCCCCACAAATGTGAGTAAGTGACTGTCGGGTCCGGAAGATTGTTTTCCGAAGCCGACTGCAGTTTCAATGAATTTGTCTCAGCCTCGCCAGCCTGCAAAGCTTTGTTGTTTTGCTTCACCATCTCAAGGACTTCCTGCAATCCGGATTGCTGTGCGAAGGAAAATGGTGCAAGCGCCAATAATGATATTATGATTATGAAATGTTTCATTTTCCTGAGTTATTTAATTTTTCCGACTTATGAGCCGACAATTCTCTGTAAACAATAGGAATGATGAATCCGTTGAGGAAAGTTGACGAAAGCAATCCGCCAAGAATCACCGTTGCCATCGGACTCTGGATTTCGTTGCCCGGCAAATCTCCGTTCAAAGCAAGAGGAATCAATGCAAGAGCAGAACTCAAAGCCGTCATCAGAATAGGATTCAATCTGTCCAATGAGCCATGAACCACAGCCTTGTCCAAAGCCATTCCTTCGGAACGCAACTGTTTGTAGTGGCTGATAAGAAGCATTCCGTTTCGGGTTGCAATACCGAAGAGTGAAATGAAGCCGATAATTGCCGGAATACTTATCTCGCCCGATGTGAGTCGCAATATTATCACACCACCAATCAGAGCCAGCGGCAAATTCAGAAGAACAACGCAGCTCTCGCGCGCATCCTTGAATTCGTTGAACAAAAGAAGGAATATGACAAGAATAGACATGAATGAAGTAAGCAGCAAAGTGCGGCTTGCAGCCTGTTCACTCTCGAACTGTCCGCCATATTCGATATGATAGCCTTCCGGCAACTGGATATTCTCGTCCACAGCTTTCTGGATATCGTTTACAACTCCGCGCAAATCGCGTCCGGCAACATTGGCGCTAATAACAATCTTGCGCTGCACATTCTCTCTGTTGATTGTGTTTGGTCCGGCAGCCGAGCGGACTTCAGCCACATAGCTGAGCGGCACCTTCACTCCATTTGCATCAATCATCAGATTGCGGATATCATCCATAGTTGCACGGCTTTCGTTTGAAGTCTTAACTGTCAGGTCGAAGCTCTTTCCTTCGTCATAGACCTGGCTCACAGCTTCGCCGCCAAGCATCACATTCACATATTCGCCGAACTCAGGCAGAGGAATTCCATATTTAGCCAGCATCTCGCGCTTTGGAGTGATAGTAAGCTGCGGACGTTCAATCTGCTGCTCCACTTTCAAGTCCACAAGACCTTCGATGCCGCTGATTTGTGATTTAATCTGATTGCCGATGGCAAACATTCTGTTCAAATCTGTACCGAACAGCTTGATTGCAATATTTGCTTCTGTTCCTGAAAGCATGGCGTCGATACGGTGAGAAATTGGCTGGCCGATTTCAATATTTGCCCCACTTATTGTGGACAGTTTCTTGCGCACATCCTCAGTCACCTCGTCCCTGCTTCTGCCGGAAAGTTCAAATGGCGCTTCAATTTCGCTGACATTCACACCAAGAGCGTGCTCGTCAAGTTCCGCACGTCCTGTCTTTCTTGCCACAGTCTGGATTTCCGGAACCTGAAGCAGCAATTCTTCTGCTCTGCGTCCTATTTTGTCGGATTCTTCCAATGAAATACCAGGCAATGTGCTGACATTGATTGTGAATGAACCTTCGTTGAACGGAGGAAGGAAGCTGCGTCCCAAAGTAAAGAATATGCCCAAAGATGCTACAAACATCACAACAGTGGCAGCTATCACTCCCTTCTTATGTTTCAAAGCCGAAGTCAGTGCTTTCTCATATACATTATGGAGCTTTCTTGCCAGCCAAGCATCTTTCTCAGGAGCCTTATCCTTGTCAGAAGTATTGTTAAGCAGATAACTGCAAAGCACCGGTGTAAGAGTAAGCGCTACAACAGTTGAAGCAAACAAAGCCACGATAAAGGCAATGCCAAGCGGCACAAGCATTCGTCCTTCCATTCCTGTAAGGAAAAATAACGGAACGAAGCTGACAACAATAATCAGAGTAGAGTTCAATATCGGCATTCTCACCTCGCGTGATGCTTCAAACACCACGTCAAGAATATCTTTCCTCTCGCCTTCCGGCAACAACTTGTTCTGTCTTATTCGCTTATATACGTTCTCAACGTCAACAATTGCATCGTCCACCAGCGAACCGATGGCAATTGCCATACCGCCCAAACTCATAGTGTTTATGGTCAGTCCCATAAAGTGCAAAGTCAATATTGAGACCAAAAGAGACAAAGGCAGCGCCACAAGTGAAATCACCGTTGTGCGCACATTCATAAGAAACAGGAAGAGCACAATCACAACGAAAATACTTCCTTCGAAAAGGCTGCTCTTCACATTGTCGATTGAGCTGTTGATGAATCTGCTCTGACGGAAAATATCAGTTGAGATATGAACGTCGGCAGGAAGACTCTTCTGCAAATCTTCAACAATGGCATCGAGTTTTTCTGTCAATTCCAATGTACTTGTATTAGGCTGCTTTGTAACAGTGACAAGCACGGCTGGCTTAGTTCTTTCTGATGCCAGACCAAGTTTCGGACTTTTGCCGCCAATTTTCACAGTTGCTATATCCTGCAAAAGGACAGGAATATTTCCGGGCAAAGTCTTTACCACACCTTTTGCTATCTCGTCTGCCTTCGATGTTGAGAGCACACCGCGGATAATATATTCATTGCTGAATTCATAAAGCACACCACCATTGGCATTCTGGTTCATATTGCGGCAAACAGTAAGAACTTCGTCCAAACCAACGCCATAATGCTTCATCCTTGCCGGGTCGAGCAGAATCTGATATTCCTTGATATCACCGCCGATAACGGCAACCTGAGCCACACCTCCGGTTGAAAGCAGACGCGGGCGGATTGTCCAGTCCGCCATTGTTCTCACATCAAGCAGTGAAGTTGTGTCGGATGTCACACCCAGAATCATCATTTCACCCAAGATGGAAGATTGCGGTCCCAATGTAGGCTTTCCTACATACGAAGGCAAACTCTCACTTACGATGGCAAGTTTCTCCGACACAATCTGTCGTGCCAGATATATATCAGTTCCCCAGTCGAACTCAACCCAGACAACAGAGAATCCTGTAGTTGATGATGAGCGTACACGGCGAACGTCAGTCGCACCATTTACAGCAGTTTCCACCGGAAAAGTCACAATTCGCTCTACTTCTTCCGGAGCCATTCCATTTGCCTCGGTCATAATCACAACCGTTGGCGCGTTCAAATCCGGGAACACATCCACATCTGTATGAAAGGCAGTGTATGTTCCGCCAATCATCAGCAGCAAGGCACATATAAGCACAAGCAGACGGTTGTGGAGTGAATAATGTATAATCTTGTTCAACATAATTTCCTCCTTTCCCTATTAATGACTGTGTGAATGAGCAGGAATAGCATTTGAAGCAGAAGAAAGCTTTATCTGATAAGCTCCGTTCACCACAACTTCGTCTCCTTCGTTAAGACCGGAAATGATGCGGACTCTTTCGCCATTGTCTGCTCCGATTGAAACTTCTTGTTTCTTATAAGCTTCATCGTGAACTTTCAGATAGACAAAATACAAGCCTTGTTCTTCAATCAACGACTGACGTGGAACTGAAATCACTCCTGCCACCGGAGATGTCAGAAGATATATATCCACAAATGAGCCAGGAATAACTGTTCCTTTGTTGTCGAACTCGAATGTCACAGGGATATAGAATGAATTGCTGTCTGATGACTTTCCATAACCAAGCAAGCGGCCGCCCAGTTCTTCCAGCTTATACAGTTTGTCGTCATATGGAGTCTTGAAATTAGCCGACTTAATCAGAGGAAGAGAAGAATAATATTTCTCCGAAACATCAGCCTTGAGCTGAAGTCTGCGAGTCTGTGAGATTGTAGCCAAAGGCTGGCCCACTGTCACATAATCTCCTTCCTTCACCATGATATTCTTCAGATAACCTGAAATTGGAGAAACTACAGAAACACCGCCGGCAGACTGCTTTCCGTCGATTGCGTCATAAGCAATCTTGGCATTCTCATAATTCAGCTTTGCCTGCTCGAAATCCTTAGCCGAAACAATCTTGTCGCCAATCAAGCCTTTCATTCTCTCGTATTCTTTCTTAGCTTTCTCATAATTGTGTCTGACACGCGCTGCCACATCTCCGTCAGACAAGGAATTTGATACGAGAGAAAGCACGCTCTGCCCTTTCTGAACCATTGTTCCGTCGATAAAAGGCAATTTTCCCAATGTCACAACGCCTGGAACAGTAGCAATCAATGTAGATTCAGTGCCCTGTGCTGCCATCACCTTTCCTGCAGTCTTGATAACTTCCACGAAATCAGATTTGGCAACGACTTCTGTTTTCAGACCGGCAGCTTCAGCCTTTGCTTTGCTGAAACTTATTTCATCGTCGTGAGCGTGAGATTCTGCAGCTTCGCCATGGCTGTGCTCATGGTCGTGTCCTTCGTGTTCATGTCCATGCTCGTGTTCGTGGTCATGACCTTCATGATCGTGATGTTCTTCAGTCAGATGTTCGTGCTCATGGACGTGATTAGAGTTTTTGTTTTCCGCACATGAAAACAACAGATACGATAACAGTATCCATGATAAGTATATTTTCTTCATTTTGTTTTGCTTTGATAATAAAATGCCCGAAGTCCGGCACACGCCGCCAGACCTCAAAGTCGATAATTTTTTATTGAAATATTAACCAACTCAACAGCAGTCCGCCAATATCAATATCAGCATTGCGGACCGGAAATCAAAGCAGGAGGAGCACGAAGTCCCGATATTCTAATTATCCAAGAATCATAAAGGGACTCGACATAGAAAGCCTTTCCCAAATCAAGAGTAAGACAAGGGACAATAAGGCTGAAAGGATTGATATAATTAAACAATACCAGGAGCGGTATCAAATAAAGGTCGGAAACAGCATGATATTCCAAAGCCGGAGACAAAGCCTGATTATGTCCCACACAGCCACAATCGTGATGCTCGGAATCTTCAGTCAGAGGCTCATCGGCTGCATCACTTGCAATCCAGTGATAACAAGGCATGCCATTATCATGATGATGGTGAGGCACAATCACCGACAACAACAGCAATACGCTGGCAAGCAAACTTATATATACTGCTATTTGTTCTCTACTCATGATAATCAATTTGAGATGCACATTGGTGTGCGCACGCACATTCGGCGCAAATATAGTGAAAGACGATTGTATGTCAAAATAATAATCTTGTTTTTGATATACAATCGCCTTTACATTTAGTTAACGAGTTGACAAGAAAACAAGTTGACAAGGATAAAGTAAAAAGTATTTCTCTGAAACTTCGTCCACTTTATCAAATTCCTCCTCCTTCATCAGGATTAATCTGATCGTCAATAGTCTTAGGACGAAGAATATTAATGTCGCCTTTCTTCTTATATTTGATTCCGTCCGAGCCTTCAGCTTCTATAACATAGAAATAGACACCGGGCGAAACATATTTTCCACCTTTCTTTCCGTCCCATCCTTGAGCCGGGTCAGTCCAGTGATAAAGCAATTGTCCCCATCTGTTGAAAATCCAGCATGAGAATTTCACCAAGGATTTATAAACCACACGGAACTCGTCATTCACTCCCGGAGAAGTTCCCGGAGAGAAAGCATTTGGCACATCAAGGAAAGACTCTGCAACAGAGACTGATATTTCTTCATAAGTAGAACATGTACCACTCGCATCACTCACCTCAATCGAAGCCACATAATCTCCATAATCAGTGAATGTATATTCAACTTCAGGGTCGGAGAAATATACAAAGGCATTCTCCTCGCCTTCTTCCTTCTTATAAATCTTCCATTGGAAGATTGATGCTATCGGCTCATTGGTGTGTGCAGTGAAGCGTACTGTGACAGGAGCAGACAAGCCTGCCTGGGCACTCGACATATTGGCTACTTCATCCACAACCATGGTTGTGTCGGCACGGAGCAGAACTGCCTTTGGATTGAACTCATCGCTCACCACTGTGACTTGCTTGCCGAAATGAGCGGCAAACTGGTCGCCAGTCAGCTCAAAGTCTGTCGGAATATAAACTGAGTCAATATCTTTATTGAACACATTTCCGGTCAGCTTGCGGATAGTTTCACGGAACATCCTGTCCTGCTCATCCCACTCAAGAGCATTGAAAGAAAGGGAAATATCACGGCTGATGCTCACTTTCGAGCCATTATTGGGCGACATATAATATAATTCGTCAACCGATGGATTTGCATTGACACGGACAGCGCCGCTACATTCATTCTTTGCAGATTCCACTTCTATGGACTGGACATTGAAAGGATGCTTCGCATAGTCAATTATCCAGACATATTCCGTCAGAACTCCTTCCTTATAGACGAAATATCCGCATCCGTCCTCGACCTGAGATATTGTGGAAGTTGTTCCAGCCTGACTGCTGCTAATCTTTTCCGCCTCAAGAGCCTTAGTCTTGTATTTATACCATTGGTGCGCAGAACTCGACGGATCAGAATAGCTTATTTCCACATTCTCAACGCCGTTGACCACATATACTTTCAGCTTATTAGGCTTGTCTTCAATCATATATGGAGTGCCGCTTCCTCCTTTCACCGTGTAATATTGTGCCGATAAAGACATGCACAGCATCCAGAAAGTGACAAGCGACAAAACTTTATTACAATTCATAACGCCTTAATTTTATCTGCTCAAAAATACGACAAATCTTTAAAATCAACTATAGGAATCCGCAGTATTGATATGGAATTAGGCGGAAACACATAAGACCTTGACACCGCAGGATGGAAATAATACTTGAATTCCCTTGGTTTCACCAATTCCGGCTTCGAAGCTGTGTTCCGGTTTTCGGGCAAAGCCTTCAACTCTGTAACCGAAACTTCGTCGCCCACAGCAAAGCCGGCGAAATTCAAATCTGTCTTCTCTTCATGCCAAGTTGTGTTTATCACCTTCAGAACAAGTTCTTCCGACAATGTGTCCACAGTGGCAACCGAAACTATCGACGGAACAGAATGCATTGACGTATCGAATATATTTTCTCCGTCGATGCTGCATTTCACTCTTTCCTCGCGGCATTCCACCACTACGTCATACCATTTGTTGTTCTCAACTACAAAGTCCTTTTCCTGAGCCAGTGAATCACGGACATTTCCCGAACAATGATAAAGCTCAATCTTATTGTTGTTGCCAATCACCAGAGCAATATAATCCCGATTCTCATCCGTGAGTCCGTTGTCGCGCACATGCAATTCCACCATTCCACTACCTTTGTTTCGTCTGATTTTCGCAGTGAAAGTATAGTCATATGATGACGAATCGCCCACAAGCACATAATTCCATTTGTTCGGCGCAGCTTTCAGCACTCCGCTTCCGGCTGTCCATTCTCCGCTCAGCACCTTGCATCCATCCACCGGAACATCATTTATGCGGACATTCTCAAAGTCATAACTATTGTCGAACATAAAGGCTCCGGCATATCCGGTTGTGACTATCGGGCGCTCATAAGTATCAACTGTCGATTTCAGCAAATAATTGCCTCTGTTTCTCGCAAACATGCTATACATATGATATGAAGGAGAAAGATAGACATAAGACTGGTCGAAACTGATAGCCGGAACATATTCTCCCGTATAATGCACATTTCCCAATAGTGGAGAATAAGCCAGCCGCTTTATCGTTCCCGGATTATTCTCAATTCCGGCAAGGAACACAGATTCCGAAAGCGCAGCGCCCATTGTTCCACCATCCGACGAGCCCAAACATCCAAAAGCACCGACAAACAACGCTCCAGCCCTTCGCAGGTTCAGTGACGGAACAAACTTATGATAATTGGACAAATAGAAAGAACTTCTGCCATTGAAATGCAAGTCGGACCAGTCGCCTCGGCTCTTCTTCTCATCCACATTATTGCTTATGACTGTTATTTCCGGATATTCTTCCTTGACGGCAGCTTCGAACAGGCGGAAACGGCGTGTGTATTCCGTTCCATAGTTCTCACTTCCTATCTCAATATATTTCAGTCCGAACGGAGCAGGATGTCCATTGCGAGCACGCATAGCTCCATATGTAGAATCAGCCGGCTGATTGGCATAAGCTATGGCATTGAGAGTTTCCTGGACCATTTTCCCCATTTGCGTGATGTCTTCATATCGCGGACGTCGTTTCTGGCTGGTCACACCACTGTTCACCACATAGATTGGCTCTGCTCCCAAATCCTCGCACATTTGCAGATATTCATGGAATCCCATTCCATTAGTTGTGCCATATTCCCAGACCGACCAAAAATGGCGGCGATTCTCAATCGGACCAACAGTCTCACTCCACACAGGATAAGTTCCTGCTGTATATCCTTCTACAAAAGCTCCACCGGGAAAGCGGACGAAATGCGGCTTCAGATAAGATATTGCCTCCATTATGTCTGCCCTTTGTCCATTATGTCTGCCTTTCCATGTTTCCTTTGGGAAAAGGGAGACCACATCCAGCCAGAATATCTGGGAACTGTCCGTGCGGAAAGCCAGACTTGCCCCGTCATTGTCTGCAATAACAGTAAAAGTGTGCTTCCTTTTCTTCCATTCCAACGAAGGATTGAATGTGTAAACATCACTCAATATGTTGTTAACCGAATCCTGCAGATAGACTTTTATATTCCTTCCAGCCATCAGTGAGCTTCTTGCATAGAACGACAAGTCATATTCCTTGCCTTTCCTCACAGACAAGCCGGAATATCCGGTTGCTACAACTCCGGCACTTTTGCTTATTGAATCCACCGCAGCCGAAACACAAAGCGAGCGCTTGTTATATTCATTGATTGGCATAGTCATATCCGAGTATATTCTCGAAAAGACAGAAAGCGGTTTCCAGCCCGGAACTGAATCAGGGCGCATAAATGGGATTTGGAAACCATTTGGAGTGATAAGCATATTTGTCCTGACATTATACGGACAGTTCAAAGGCGGAACTCCATCCTCAAAGCTCCTGTTCTGAATCATTTCCGCATAAAGTCCTCCGTCAACGGAGTGATTAATCTCTTCTATCGTAATGCCATATAAATCCGAATCAACAGGCATAATCATAGCTTCCATGTCAACTGTAATAGCAGAAGATGACGGATATTCCGGATTACAGGACAAAAGAAACAATGATAAAATTGAAGATGTGATAATCTTGTATATGCCCGATTCATTCATTGTCATTAAGTATATCAAACGACAATTCACATCAAAAGACTCTTAACCATTTCCATTCATTATAGCCTCCAACAACGACATACGCTGTTCTTCCGAAAGCTTGTCAAGCATTTTTCTTGCTTCTTTCACCATTTTTTCATTTTGTATATTAACTTCCTTTTCTCTTTCAATTCTTAGTTTTGCAATCTGAGATTCCAATTCCTTTATCTTGTTGTCGATTTCCTCAATTCTGTTGGCAGCCACTTTTGGAGTACGCTTTTTTGAATTAGCCTTGCGCTCTTCAGCTTCTCTTTTCAAAGCTGAATAATATTCCTGGAATCTGTAGTTGAAATCGCCGTTCTCCAATCTGTCGTTAAACATTGAGAAAGCTCTTCCTCTGTCATAATTAAGTGTGTCTTTTATATCATCATCGCCAACTGCATATATAGCTTTAACTTTGTTGTCGTCTGTCCATCTCGCAAAAACTGTTTTCAATTTCAAATCTGTCATAAATATCTGTTCTTTGTTTATAAATGTTGTTCAAATTTCGCAAATTAAACTGCCGTAAAAACTTATCGAATCTTATCCTGTTTCCTTTAATTTGAGATTGCGAAGCTTTTTTATTATTCGAAAATCTCAGCAAAAGTAGTGAATTATTTCATTAGGGGTTCACTATTTTTTGATAAAAACAGGATGCGGCTCGGCAAAGCTTTCATTATTTTTGCAGACAAAATCAAAAATCAAATTAATATTTATGCAACCAAGCAATTTTCATAGCCATTGTAATTTTTGCGACGGACGAAGTTTCCCGGAAGATTTCATCAAATTTGCGATAAAGGAAGGATTCAGAGCATACGGATTCTCTTCACATTCTCCACTGCCTTTTGAGACTTTCTGGAATATGTCGGCATCCGATATGGACGAATATATCGCTGAAATCGACAGACTGAAAAACAAATATAAAGGTCAGATTGAAATATACACCGGACTGGAAATAGACTATCTGGACGAAAGCTATAATCCCGCAATTCCATATTTCCAGAATCTTCCTCTCGACTACAGAATCGCATCTATCCATTTCCTTCCCATCAGATTGCCCCTCGAAGAAGAGAATATGGTCTGCATCGACGGAAGCGTTTCCGAATTCAAAGGCAATGTTGAGCAATATTATGGCGGCAATGTCCGCAAGATAGTTGAGCATTATTTCACGTCAATGGAGAGAATGATTGAAATCGGAGGCTTCGACATAATTGGCCATATGGACAAGATTTATATGAACAGCAAATTCTGTGACAGCTTCAGCATCAGTGAAGATTGGTTCCGCAATCATGTTGAACGAATCCTGGACCTAATTGCTAGACATAATTATATAATTGAAATCAACACAAAAAATTTCAACCGAAAGAAAGAAACTTATCCAAATAAATTGTTCTTCCAGGAAATACTGAAAAGAGAAATTCCTATTATGGTGAACTCGGACAGCCACTATCCTGATTTGGTGAACGACGGGAGAAATGATGTTCTGAAATTACTCTCACAAATTGGATTCCGTAAAACAAGAGAACTGATAGATGGAAAATGGAAAGATATCAACATTGAATAATATCATAAAATCATCAGTATGGCATTTTCCGTATGTATTACGAAGAAAATACATAGGATTGGGAGTTTTCAGAAAAAAACTGCTTATGTTTCTGAAAAAACATAGGCAGTTTTTTTCCAAAACCTAGGATTTTACAAATACAGGTTTCACAACTTATTTATATTTCTGATTATCAAAAATATCCCGTGACTTAAAAATATTTTTAACAACTATGTTTTTATCCTTTGATATTTCATCATTCCTCCGCATAAATTCCTTTATCATAAAATCACAAATCATGGATGATTGTGGTATATGTTAAATACTGTTATTGATTCACATTATTTCCCTGTTTATTAAAGAGATAGAAAGATTATGAAACTTGTCTCAGGTAACTTCCTGTATATAGGGTTGTCAATAAATAATACAGAGAAAATATCTGAAATTGAGACAAAAAATACATTCGGAAGCAGTTCCATATATATATAGAAGTAATCTAGAATATATATAGATGTATGAACAAATATATATAGATGTATATCACAACATGTCCGAAGCCGCAATTTGGGGCCGTTATCACAAGTCGACGCTAATTATATACATAAAAGAAATGACAACAACCGGGAATGTCTGTTGATCCAATATTCCTAGTATAAATATATAAAAAAAGAGTTGTTTACTTATTAAGCAAACAACTCAAAAGCAACCGTGACCGCGACAGGATTCAAACCTGTAACCTTCTGATCCGTAGTCAGATGCTCTATTCAGTTGAGCTACGCGGCCATATTTTGTGATTCGCATAGGATTCAAACCTATAACCTTCTGATCCGTAGTCAGATGCTCTAT
>JAXDRC010000054.1:0-43741 GCA_034091205.1 Parabacteroides sp.
TTATCAAGTATTGACGGTATTTATTCTCAAAATACTTGTACTACTTGTTGATATATGTAATATTTTCAAAGAACTTATTTCGCTATCGTTATTTTTGATTGCGGTTGCAAAGGTAAGAACTTTTATTTTAAACTTCCAAATCTTTTCGGAAGTTTTTTTGTTTTTTCTTCAGCTTTCGGAATTTCGCTTGGATTTACCAACCTCACCTATCTCTGAAAGAACCTCTTTTCTTTACCTCTCCATCATGTTGACTACCGCATCTCTCTCGATTGCGGGTGCAAAAGTAGAACGGTTTTTTGAACTGACAAAATATTTTGCGAGGTTTTTTTGAATTATTTTTAAGGTTTGCTGAGTATCAAAGGAATAGAGAGGGAGGGGATTCAGGGGACGAGTTGACGAGTTGACAAGTTGACGAGTTGACGAGGGGACAAGGTAAAGGAGCGAAATTTATTGCTTCCTCACAAAAAAACATCTTTCGCTATATTTACAAGCAATATTATAAAATCACTTATGAACATCTTCGTAATAATTTCTACAATTCATAATTATAATAAACCGGATTCTTCAGGTTAAATTTATCGGCTCACCCAGGTGGGTTAATCGGCTCACCTAGGTGGATTGATTTGCTCACCTAGGTGAGTTGATTAACCCACCTAGGTGAATCGATATTTTGATCAGCATTGATGCAAGAAATAATAACAATAAAAGGCAAAAATCATTGTGATTAAACTATTTTAGTTGACCTTATATGTATAAATTCTTACAAGTGACTGTTCTTGTATAACTTAAGGAGAATGCATAATTATCAGAAAATAAAAAAGAAAGAAAAGCCTTTTATTTCAAATAGTTTTATTACCTTAACGGCATAAATCACAACAAAATAATCACAACATAAACTAATTTACTTACAACTTAAATATTATTATTATTATGAAACAATTGTACTTGAACCTCGCCATCTGGGCTATCTCTTCGTGTACAATAGCACTGTCAGCCCAAACATATGACGATAATATCAACACGTTGCACATGTCAATGTACGGCAAAGAACAGTTTGAAAAACCGCTCAAAGCAATGATTAAGCCGCAGATGCCTGTAGTACGTAACGCTGAATCTCAGATGCATATGCCGTCAGGAAGTGATGCCTCCTTGCGTGCCACAGCTGAAGCCATGAAACTGGACAGCATAATCAGTTATGACAACAACGGCACAAAACTTAATAAAACTACTTATAGCTATAACGAAAAAGGGAAAGTATCAGAACAAGTGACATATAGCTGGAGTACTTCCGACTGGATATTGAGCAGACGCAATGTTTTAGAATATGACTCAAAAGGAAACAGCACAACGGAGTCTGCATTTCATCATGACGGTTCAGAATGGATTATAAACTATAAAAGGATATCTGAGTATTACAACAACAATCATAAGCAGAAAGAGTATAACATATATTATATTGATGGTGAAATCAGAAATCAGTATTATTATGAATATAATACATTCGGAAGCATTACTAAAATTGAGCAAAGCCGGTTAAGGAATGATATCCTGACTATTACCGACAAATCAATATATGAGTATGATTCTGAAAACAGGCGAACCCATTCCGAAACCCAGACTCTCAACGAGAACGGAAAGTGGTATTACACAGATTTCAAAAATTATAAATACAATTCGCGAGGCTGGCAATTATTATACGAAACTTTTTCATGGAATGCCAACCAAGAAAAGCTTTTTCTGATTGATGGACAATACTACGATTATAACGACAAGGGAAAGAATATTTATAATGAGCTAAAACATTGGAATGGCAGCGAGTATGAAAGGACTATGAACAAACAGACTTATGATGAAAACGGCAAAATAACTCTATATGAGAATTTGCAGGACAATCAAAGTTTGTACCGGCATACTATAGAGGAGATTACATATACGGCAGACGATTTGTCGTCAAAATCATATAAGAAGGATACTATTATCTGGAAGGATGATGGAAATAAAGATATTTCTTATACAAGCACTGATTACAAATACAACGATAAAGGACAAAATGTTTCATCAGCAACATTTAATGTTGATCCTGAAACGAATGAACGTGTAGCAAAAATAGCTTCTTCGGAAACAACTTACGACTCGAAGTATCGAACCATATCTTTAATACAAAGCTATTTTGATAACGGAATCCTTTCGTCAGGAGACAAAGCCGAATATAAATATATTGACGATAACGACAATTATATTTACAGCTTTTATTACCTGAATGGTGAAGGCAAGGATTGGATATTGTCTTACAAAACAAAACATGTACATGAGGATATGGAAAACGGAAGCTATTACTATCTGGATTCAAGCTGGAATGAAGAAACCGGGAAATGGGAAGCTTCAAGCGGATATAAAACCATATATGAAGGAGATAACGACAATTACACTCAAATGGAATACCGTTGGAGCAAAGACGCCGGCGACTGGGTTAAAACTTACGGATACAGATACATGGATGAATATGAAGGAGAGAATCATACACAAATCGACGCATATTTTGATGCGGACAATAATCAATGGAACGTAAACAACTCATACAAAAAAGAAGTTACAGAAGGCAATCCTAAAGTTTGCAAGATTTATCTTCTACCGAAAAACGACATTGAAAACTGGGAGTTCACAGGCTGTGATCATTATTATTATTCTGAATCAACTGTTGCCAATGAAGCTATCCAAACTGTCGATGCTCGCATCTACACTCGTCCGGGAATTATCCATATTGATATGGAAGGTGTGGCTGATTTGTGGGTTTATACAGCAAATGGAGCTTGTCGCTATCACTCAACCGTAAGTGGCACAGCAGATGTTACGAATCTGCAAGAAGGAATATATTTTGTTGTTCTGAAAAGCGATTCGGGAGTCAAGAAGGCTAAAGTGTTAGTCAAATAAAATAATCATATAAGAGGGTGTCAAAACACAAAAAATTAAAACATAGAGACACTGAGAATATTATTGAATATGAATTTAAATAAAAAACTTTGTATCTCGGTGTCTCTGCGTTTAAATCTATTTCGACAAATCCTGAAAGTTGAACTTGCGAAACTTAAATAATAAATATTTACAAGGAGATTTAAGAAACAACATTTGTCAACCTCAACCCTTTCTTTTCCTCAAAGCTTCAGCAATACTCTCATGTTTTAAAGCCATCTCTTCATCTCCCAGACAAGTATAAACTTCAGATAAATAAACATGAGTGGCAATATGTTCAGGTTTTAAACCTACTGCAACATTAAAATCAGACAAGGCTTCTTCATAATATTTCAATCTTAAACGGCATTTTCCTCGGTTATATCTTGCCTTGAATGATTTTGAATCCAAAGAAACTGCTATATTAAAAGCCGACTGGGCATCATATTCATCACCGATTTCAAGCAATGTCACTCCTTTTCTTACCCAAGCATCCAAATATTGCGGATAAAGTTTCAGAGCTTTTTCAAAACAACGAAGTGCAGCTTTTAAATCATGAGCCTGAGTTACACACTCATTCCCCATAAGATAATATTCACGGGCATATTCCTTCTGCACTTCACGCATCGAATGAATTTCCTCCTTCAAAGCCTTGATTTGCTCACGCTGGGAGTTGATACGCTGCAATTTCCTGCTTATCAAGCGTCGGACTTCGGGCTTATCCATTACATTTTTCTTACTTAAGGCTTTGGCAAACATATCAACTGCTTCAGAAAAATTATTTTTGTCGAAACTTCGTGAAGCGTTTGAATATAAAAGTTCAGCTTCGCTTTCCCTCAAACTTTCCTCGATAAGACGCGAATCATTGAATTGTTTGCTGAACGCAACTATTTCTTTCTTTATAAAAATATCAGATTGAGAAATCCTTCTTCTCAACACCAAACCATCAATTGATGTGCATCTGCTCAATGCCACATAAGTCTGACCTCCGGCAAAAACTCCGCCTGTCAGGTCAACAACCACACGGCTGAAAGTCAATCCCTGGCTTTTATGCACAGTTATCGCCCAGGCAAGGCGAATCGGCAACTGTTCAAACGAGCCGATAATTTCTTCCTCAATCTGCTTTTTCTCTTCGTTATATTTATACTTATAATTATTCCATACAGTAGGCTCAATCAAATACTCACTTCCATTTTCAAGAAGCACAAATACATGCCCTTCGTCATCGATGCCCGAAATCATTCCAATTGTCCCGTTCACCCATCTCCTTTCCCTGTCGTTTTCAATAAAAATAATCTGAGCATTTTTCTTTATCGACAATTTAAGCTGAGTAGGCAAAGAAGACTCCGGAAAATCACCGGATATTCTTCCGACGGAAACAAACTCCTCGCCCTCGAGCGACGCAAGTTTTTTGTCATTAATAAAATCCACCTGGTCGCGCCTTGTTGCCAAAGTGATATACATATCCTTGTCGTCAGGCTCAAATGAAGGAATATATCTTGAGTTCAGCTTTTCCAAATCCTGATTTCTGGCAGAATTACTTCTGATTTTATCCAGCACTGAAACAAAATCAACATCTTTCTGCCTGTAAACCTTCTGCAATTCAATCGGCACAAGATTTATTTCCTTGAAAACTCTTGCCGAAAAGAAAAAAGCGCTGGGATAAAATCTTGAAAGAATATCTTTCTGATCAGAAGGCACAACAGGCTCGAGCTGAAAAACATCACCAACAAAAAGCATCTGTTTTCCACCAAAAGGAATACGCATATTTCCTGAAAACACACGCAAAATACGGTCCACACAGTCAATAATATCGGCACGCACCATCGAAATCTCGTCGATAATCACGAGTTCCACCTCCGATATTATTTTCCTACGCTCTTTTGTATATTTGAAAAATTCGAAAATACGCCCGTTTCTCAAGCTGAGGTCCGGATCTTCCGGCAAAATAGGCCTGAAAGGAAGTTTAAAGAAAGAATGGAGAGTAACTCCTCGGGCATTGATTGCTGCAATTCCCGTCGGAGCCAAAACTATATGTTTTTTCCGAGTATTCTCACATATATATTTAAGGAAAGTAGATTTACCGGTTCCGGCTTTCCCGGTAAGGAAAACAGATTGCCGGGTATGAGTTATCAGCTGCAATGCATCCTGAAACTCCCTGTTATCTGTATCTATAACAAAATCCACCGGAATAAACTCTTAGCGGCTGATAAAAAGCCATGCATCCTTATAAGGAGAGTTGTTTCTGAAATTCTCCAAATAAGACTCTGCTTCTGCCCTATTATCAAATTTCTTTGAATAAACACGGAACTTTCCTCCGCGCTCAATCATATCTGTATAAGGAAATTGTTTTCTGTCCACCTTAGCCAGGAACTTATCTGCCTGGTCTTTGTCCGGGAAACTGGCAATAACGATATGAAACATTTTCTGCTGCGGAAGCGGAGCTTTCTTTTCTTCAGTCACAACTGTTTTTTCTGCCACAACAGGCTTTGGCTCCGGCTTCGGTTCATCAATAACAGGAGAAACTGTCATTTCCGGAACTTCATTTTCAACAGATGCTTCATTATTATTATATACTCCGGTATAATTTACCATTTCTGTCGGAACAAAGCTAGCCTTATATGCAGCATGGTTCACGTCGCGTACTGGAGTAGACACCACAAGGAACAAAGAAACAGCTGCCACCGACGCAGCCACAGTTCTGATAAAACGGCGGCTCACAGGTATATACAGCACATCCTCGTGCGCTTTTGCAGATTTTCTTTCCTCTGTCACTGCAGTTCTTTCAGCAGCTTCAAGTTCAGCCAAGGTAGGAATGCTGAAAGAAGTAAGTCCATAAGAATAGACCGACATAATATCCGTTGTTTTAGGCGCAAACACCACCTGGCCTTCATCGCCCATACGGAAACAACCGATAAAGCCCAACGAAACTTCACCGGCAGAATGCAACTCAGATTTCAACTCTTCAATATCCTGAATCAGCATCTGCTGCGCTTTATCATAATCTGTATGATAAGCCTGCATATACGACTCACACAACAGACCGTCATTGTGCTGCAAAGTAGTATTAAACATCACTTCCTTGCTCATAGGAACAAACATGGATTTCTCGGCATTGTATGAAGCATTCACCGCCTGAATTACAAAGCCGCCAAAACCCGGAACTATGACACAATCCTGTGTCAATAACAGTCTTTCGATATGTATAGTTAGTCTAAGCATACCACAAAGGTAAATATCTTTCGTCAGAAAGCAAAAGAGTATTCTTTTTTTCTACTATTTTTGCAAAGGAAAAATAGTTTCGAAAGCTGCTCGACTCAAAATTGATAAGTTGACAAGGCTTCAGAGACAAGTTAGCAAGGCTTCAGAGACAAGTTGACAAGGCTTCAGAGACAAGTTGACAAGGCTTCAGAGACAAGTTGACAAGGCTTCAGAGACAAGTTAACAAGGCTTCAGAGACAAGTTGACAAGGCTTCAGAGACAAGTTGACAAGGTCAGAACACCTATTTATTTCACGAATTATTATCTGAATATCTTGTCACCTTGTCAACTCGTCAACTTGTCAACTCGTCACCTTGTCAACTCGTCACCTGCAAGTTGAGCTTGCGAAACTTGATAACAAAAGCCGTTTACAAATTTAATAAAATGCTTAATTTGCTATACAATCCTCGTTTCCTTCCATTCCTTACCGGATGGCTTGCCGACAGAATTTTCGGTGACCCTGTTTCATTGCCTCACCCTGTGATATATTTTGGCAAAGCTATATCAGCAGGGGAAAAAATCCTTAACAAAGGTGATTATCGCAGGGAAAAAGGAGCACTTCTTGCCATTACGTTAATTCTTTCTACATTCATACTGGCATTTGTAATTTTACATATAGCTAATATGTTCAGTTCTGTCCTGGCATATATAATAACCGCCATTGGTGTATTTTTCTGCCTCGCAGGAAAAACCCTTATCAATGAAGTGCGGATGGTTTTCGAAGCTGTTGACAGAAGCACCGAAGAAGGACGAATTCAAGTTGGCAGAATTGTCGGTCGCGACACGGCAAATCTTTCACCACAGGAAATAAGGGCAGCAGCACTTGAAACTTTAGCCGAGAATCTGAGCGACGGAGTGATTGCCCCAATGTTCTGGTTCCTTATTTTCGGACTTCCGGGAATGTTTGCCTATAAAATGGTGAACACTCTCGACTCAATGATAGGATATAAAAACGAAAGATACATAAAATTCGGAACTGCAGCAGCTCTGATTGACGACGTTGCCAACTACATACCGGCACGCATCACCGCAATATTCATGCTCCTTGTTTCCGGAAATATCAGCAAATGGAAATTCGTCAAAGAATTTGGTCCGGCTCATGCCAGTCCCAATTCCGGATATCCCGAAGCTGCGCTTGCCGCAATTCTGAACTGCCGCTTTGGAGGAACTCACGACTATTTCGGCAAACCGGTGTATAAGCCATATATCGGTACACACGAACGAGAATTCAGCACAATCGACATGTTAGTTGCCGTGAGAGTGAACGAAAGGACAGAATTGTTCATGGGAATAATTATTTGTCTGCTTTCTTTCTTATAGAAACAAAGCTTTTTCAGTAACTTTGCCGATAATTTCCAAAAGATACAATTTTGTCAACTCATCACTTGTATCTTTTCCTTTAAACAACAGAAAGAAAACAAACCAACAATATAAAAAATGGAAGTAAGACTAAACAAACTTTTAAGTGACTCGGGATTATGTTCTCGTCGCGAAGCAGACTTATTTATTGAGATGGGACGTGTCACCGTGAACGGCCAACTTCCCAGTATCGGGCAGAAAGTAACCGAAACAGACATCGTCCTTGTTGACGGCGAGCAGGTTCGTTTCGGCAAGCACTCAGTTGCCGGTACAATCAAAGCGGCTCCGGGCAAATCAAAGAATCTCATTATGGGTGAGCCCGTAAACAAACAGATCAGACGAAGCCCGTCAAAGTCAAAATCATTCAGCGGATACAAACCGTCATCTTCTTCTGCCTCATCAGGCGAAAGACGCGAGCACTACGGAAAATACAACAAATATGCTGCTGCCCGCCGTGCTGCCAAAGAAAGAGAAGAGAAAAATAACGGTTCCGGAAAACCGACTATCGACCGCGAACAGGCTTTCCGTGAAGCATTGCAGCCAAAGTTCGGAAAATCACTCGGACGCTCAGCAGTTGCTCAACGTGTAGCTGCATCTCCAAAGTCAGCTGCTCTCAGAAAAACAAGCCGCAATAATCCGGTGAACAAAGCCAAACGTGCGGCAGAAAGAAAAAGACAAAATGACAATGAATAAAAAAATAACATTAGTTACCGGCGGAGAACGCTCCGGCAAGAGCGGATTCGCACAAAAAATGGCTTTAAGTGAAACTCCTCATCCTGTTTATCTGGCAACATCCAGAATATGGGACGAGGAGTTTCGTCTAAGAGTCCTGCGCCATCAGGCAGACCGCGGTCCGGAATGGACAAACATCGAGGAGGAAAAAGAACTCAGCAAACACAATGTTGAAGGCAGAGTTGTAATCATCGACTGCGTCACTCTATGGCTTACTAATTTCTTCTTCGACAACGAAAAGGAAAAGTCAATCGACGAAATCCTCGAAATGGCAAAACAGGAATTCACCCGTTTTACATCTCAAAACGCACATTTCATATTCGTAACCAATGAGATTGGAATGGGCGGTGTGCCTATCGACCCGGTTCAAAGGAAATTCACCGACCTGCAAGGATGGATGAATCAGTTCATAGCATCGAATGCAGACGAGGTGTTTCTGATGGTTAGCGGAATACCGATGGAAGTGAAGAATAGGTGACAAGGAAACAAGGCTTCAGATACAAGAAATATATTTCATCTCCCTTGTCAACTCGTCACCTCGTCAACTTGTCAACTAAAATAAACTTAATTCAAGTTTCGCAAGCTCAACTTTCAGGAGTTAAAGAAGTTATAAGGAGTTATGACTATGCTTCGCATAGCCCGGAAGTTAAAAGCCGATAGATTTCAGATACAAATAGTATTGGCATTTAACTCCTATAACTCCTTTTTTAACTCCTGTAACTCCATAACTTATAACACATTCGAAACTTAAGTAAAAATTAATAATATCATGATCAAATTCAACATAGAACGACCAGATGAAAATATCAGTGACAAACTGATTGACAAAATCAACAATCTTACAAAACCAAAAGGTTCATTGGGCAGACTCGAAGAGATTGCCCGCCAAATTGGTCTGATTCAACAGACTTTATCTCCTAAACTTTCACACCCGGTCAACGTAATATATGCCTCAGACCACGGCATTGCCGACGAAGGAGTCAGCCTGTCTCCAAAAGAAGTGACCAGACAAGTCGTATATAATTTCCTTAACGGTGGCGCCGGAGTATGCTATTTGGCAAGACAGCACGGATTCGAAATAAAAATCGTTGACGGTGGCGTTGACTATGATTTCCCAGAAAATCCTGGAATCATCAACAGAAAGATTAGAAAAGGAACTCGTAATTTCCTTTACGAAGCTGCTATGACATACGAGGAAATGGGAAAGGCGCTTGAATATGGAGCAGAAATTGTTGAACAATGCTTCAACGAAGGCTGCAACATCATCAGCTTCGGTGAAATGGGAATAGGAAACACTTCTGCATCAAGTATGTGGATGACTTGCCTCACAGGAATTCCTTTGGACAAATGCGTGGGCGCCGGCAGCGGACTTGACAAAAACGGTGTGAACCATAAATATAATGTGCTTAAGAAATCTCTTGAAAACTATAAGGGCGATGGCTCAACACTCGATGTCATGCGATATTTCGGCGGCTATGAAATGGTGATGGCCGTTGGCGGTATGCTTAAAGCTGCAGAATTGAAAATGATTATCCTTGTTGACGGATTCATTATGACAAACTGCGTGCTTGCTGCTTCACGCCTATATCCTGATATGCTCCACTATTGTATCTTCGGTCATTGTGGCGACGAAGCCGGACACCGCCGTGTGCTCGACAGCCTCAACGCAAAACCTCTCCTCGACCTTGGCTTGCGCCTTGGCGAAGGTTCAGGAGCTATTTGTGCATATCCTATTGTAGATTCTGCCGTTCGTATGATTAATGAAATGCATACGTTTGAGCAGGAGGCGATAACGAAGTATTTTTGAGGAGTTAAGGAGTTAAGAAGTCAAGGAGTTAAGTAGAGAGGGAGGTATATGGAGTTAAAGAAGGTATTGGGAGTTAGAGGCCAATAGTATTAGTTTCAATTTCCTTGTTTCCTGTAGCCTTGTCAACTTGTCAACTCGTCAACTCATCAACTCATCCTCTCACCAACAATCTAAAATTTCAAAAAAATGTTACGCATCCTAGCAGCACTCATATTCTTCACCCGCCTGCCGTTCTGGAAACTTGCCGAAGTTCCGGCAACATATTTCAAGAACATAGTCAGCATGTGGCCTTTGGCAGGATGGCTCACTTCCGGAATCAGCGTGTTTGTCCTGTTACTGGTATCACAATTCTTCCCTTCAGAAGTTTCCGTGTTGTTTGCCATAATAAGCAGACTGCTTGTTACAGGGTGCCTTCACGAAGACGGGCTTGCCGATTTCTTCGACGGTTTCGGCGGTGGAACAAGCCGCGAGAGAATACTATCAATAATGAAGGATTCACACATAGGCAGCTATGGAGTGATTGGACTGATTATGTATTTTCTGCTTCTGTATCTCACCCTTTCGTCAATGCCATTGCAACTGGCAGCCGCAGCCATACTGACCGGCGACCCTCTGTGCAAAGGCATTTCCGGAATGATAATAAACCGCCTTCCCTATGCCCGCAACGAGCAGGAAGCCAAAAACAAAACAGTATATAGCAGGATGACAACAAGCGAATATATAATATGCATAGCCACAGCAGCCATTCCATTGCTGTGGCTTCCGGATGCATATTATTTGTTTGCAATAATTATCCCGGTTATCGTATGGTATTCTCTCACATCATTTATGAAAAAGAAAATCGACGGATATACCGGCGACTGCTGCGGAGCCACATTCCTGCTGACCGAGCTGAGTTTCTATCTTGCAATTTTGGCTATTAAAACAACATTCTTATGATAGTATATCTTGTCAGACATACATCCGTAAATGTTCCCAAAGGAATAACCTACGGATTCTCCGATGTTGAACTGAACAACACATTCGAGGAAGAAGCCGCAAAAACCAAGGCAGAACTCGAAAACATCAGTTTCGAAGAAGTATTCTGCAGCCCGCTCACCCGATGCCGCAGACTTGCCGATTATTGCGGATTCAAAAATCCAATTATCGACAATCGCCTGAAGGAAATGAATTTCGGAGACTGGGAAATGAAATCGTGGGACGAAATATATGCCGACCCGCTCTCAAAAGAATGGTTCAGTAACTGGACAGACACCCGCACACCGAACGGCGAATCACTCCGAGACCAATACCGGCGAGTAGCAGATTTTCTTTCCGAGAAAAAAGCACAACACTACAATAAAATTTGCATCTTTGCTCACGGAGGTGTACTCACCTGCGCAAGAGTATTTGCTAAGGAATATCCAATAGAAGACGCATTCAAAAGCATCCCCCAATACGGAGAAGTGATAAAAATTGAAATATAGCAGGCAGTATGGATATAATACACTTAAACAGCATTGACACATACAACAAACTTTACGGACTTCCCACAAAGCACCCGTTAGTCACAGTAGTTGACCTTACAAAGTCAACCGGCTCAGTCAATCACGTCAGAATGAACTATGGCGTATATGCGCTGTATCTGAAAAACGGCATCAACTGTACGCTGAAATATGGTAGGCAATACTACGACTATCAGGAAGGAACAATCGTAAGTTTTGCCCCCGGACAGATTGTAGAAGTTGAAATGAAAGACGAAGAAATCCGTCCCGAAGTATATGGCATACTGTTTCATCCGGACCTGATTTACGGAACCAATCTTGGCGAGAAAATCAAGCAATACACATTTTTCGACTATGCGCAAAACGAAGCCCTGCATCTCTCCGCCCAGGAAAGAAGTACAATCATCGACTGCCTGAAAAAAATCGACCATGAGCTGGATTATCCCGTTGATAAACATTCACGCGACATCCTCACAACTCATATCGAGCTTATCCTGGACTATTGCATGCGTTTCTACGACCGCCAGTTCTGCACACGAAAAAAAGCGAACAGCGATGTTCTCACCAAATTCGAGAATCTTCTGAACGGATATTTCAGTAACAAAGACAATATAGACGGTCTCCCGTCAGTAAAATATTTTGCCAACGAAATCTGTCTTTCCACCGGCTATTTCGGCGACCTGATAAAAAAAGAGACAGGCAAAACGGCCCAGGAATATATCCAGCACAAAATAATCAGTCTGTCCAAAACCGAACTTATCAACGGAAAACAGAATATCAGCGAAATCGCATATTCCCTTGGTTTCCAATATCCTCAGCATTTCATCAGACTGTTCAAGAAAATCGAAGGCTGCACTCCTGGAGAGTTTAGGGAGAGATTTTTGGTGGGATAAGTTTTTAATAAAAAAACAAACATAATTTTGGCTGAAGGCCTTTAACTTTACAGGAAGATGTTACAAAACTAAATTAAACACAGAGACACTGAGGGCACAGAGATTTTTATTTTATTTATTCTCAGTATATTACCTCTGTGACTTTGTGCCTCTGTGTTTCATTATTTATGTTTTGCAACACCCTCCTAGATTATTTAAGGCCTTCAGCCAAAAAATATTCGTTGCTGCCTGAAACTTATTGATTAATTTCAAATTGTAAGTTTTCTGAATTTAATAATAACTCCAATCCTTATTAAACATTAAAAGGAATAAATTATCAAACCTTTCCAAACCCCAAATACCTATCCCAAAACCTCTCATATACCTGACTGTAAGGCTTTGGAAGGTTTTGAATCATCACATTTACAAAGTCCTCAAGAGTGATGGAAGTTAGTTTATAGGCATATTCCGGTTTCAGATAATCCGACACTGACTTTATTTCTTCAGCTGTTGACGGATGATCTTTTGGTGCAATCACTACGGAATAAGAATCTTTCAGACCTTCAACAATTCTATACTTTTCGGTAAGTAATATATTTCTGTAAATCTGCGTCAGTTTTACTTTTCCTTCGCACAACAACTCTTCAAATTCAGGGCAGAACAAGCCGGTTTCGAGCAACATTTGTTTTTGTTCCTGCGAATTACGAGCTTCATTAACTCCAAGCACATCTGTATATTTTGTTTCAATAGCTATAATTTGTTCATAGCCATTATAGTCAACAAATTTGATGAATGCGTCCATTGCAGACTTATCTTTTGTGTATTTTTCTATTGGGGTCGGTATAAATTCCAAACCTATTTCAATAACATTGCTAATAGGAATATTCTTAAACACCGACTTTATTGCAGATGAAACTTTTTCCGGCTCTTCGTCCAATAGAAGCATCAAAGGATGAAACAGATTGAAAGCCATTGGCATACTGGACAGAAGGTTGTTAAACAAACGAAACTCATCAATTGTTTCAGATTCTTTTCTGTTTTCCACTCTTTTCCTGGCATATTCAAAAGTTTCCTGCATCAAGAAATTTTTCCCGGAAACTTCTCCTCCTGTAATCATATTTCCATATAGCCTTTTGGAATTTTTTGTTGGTCCGACACCTTCTTTTTCTCCTATCTCGACTCTATATATTGATTGAAGCAATCTTGCTTTTCGAGTAAATGAGTTGTCACTCTTTGACTGATTTCCGTATTTTTCCATTTTAATTAGATTAAAGATTAATATAAAGATTCTGAAAAATATATTCTTATCGCATTATTTACAAATATATGTTATTTAAACTATTTACGTTTCAACATGTTGAAAATAAAATAAACTTAAAAACGAAATCACGATAAAAAACATTCTGAAAACACTATTTTTTGCGAAATAAAATCTCAAATCTCATCCGATCAAACCATAACAAACAGCAAAAACAACGTATTTTGGTAGTTGGAAGTACTAATACATTTATGGTAACCATAGCGAAGTAATTGTTTCGTCATAGATAGGATATATCGGGAAAAATCAAAGTTGAACAATTAAAAATATAAATCATACCATGAAACATTTTTTGAAATACACTTTATTATTTACGACTTCTCTGTTGATACCGTCGTGTACACAAAAGGAGGCAGACTCAAAGCCTGTTCCCGTAAGATTCGAAAAATCATTTGAAGGAATGTATCCAACCGGAAAGCAAGTTGTAAATAAAGGGATTCAGGATGCCGGAAAATTGTCTTTCGAAGGAAACGGTGTTGTGTTCAAAGGAGGTGTTGCTTCTTCTGACGAGAATATGTAGCAGAGGTTGAGATGTATATTGACGGAGAATTAACTGAGAAGGCAAAACTTCCTGCGTCATTCGCCAAACGGCGTCATGAGTTGTTCTGGAAATATTTGTTGCCAGAAGGCAAACATACTGCGACATTCAAATGGCTTAATCCACAAAAGGGAGCTTCTATAAATTTGAGCGAGATGGTGATTTATGGGGAACGTTGATTATTACATTATCATTTTGTAGAATTTGATTTTTAGCAGTGTTGAAGGTGGAAAGAAGACGCCATCAGCAACAAAACAGATATTTATAGTTGACTAAAAAACGTTTCTCTCCATTAGCTATTTAGTTCTTTGCGGTATTTCAAAGGAGTTATACCTGCTCTTTTCTTGAAAAACTTACAAAAGGATGAAGAGTCCGAAAAATGCAGAATCTCGGAAATTTCATCTACAGAATTTGTTGATTGATTAAGTAATATACAAGCCTTACAATAGAGTAATTCATATATTAATGTAGAAACTGAATGTCCGGTTATTTCTTTAATAACCACATTGAGATGGTGTTCTGATAATGACAATTTTGAAGCATAATAAGAAACATTATGCTCTTCTTTATAATTAACTCTCAACAATTTAACAAATGAAGAGAATATTTCATCAGCTCTTGTCTGCTCTTTTGAGTATGCAAATATGGAATGATAGTTATTCCATATATCAATCCAGTCCAAAGAAAAAGTAATAAAAGAATTTTGTATAACCTCTGCGTGTAGATGATGATTTGTCTGGGATAATCTTCTTTTTATGTTATTCATATTCTCTGATATACAAAGACATTCATTATCATCAAGTTGCAGAAAAGGATTCTTGTAAATCTTCAAACTTCTGTTTAATTGCTTGAATACCTTTTCCATTGAAGGTGTAATGTCCAAAATAGATTTGTAGGTAAGCAGCACCTTTGCAGAAAAATTATCATCGACAGCTATTATTTTAAACAAATGAATTGGAGATATTATCAGAAAACCATTTTTAGAAACTTCATAAGGTTGCTTGTTTATTTCAAATCTGCCACAACCGTCGGTAATCAGCATATATAAATAAAACTGATTTTCAAAGATTGTATCGTCATCTAAGCAGCCTTTATTTATTTGAAATGCTGTTATAGCATATTTTTGTATTTCCTGTTTTTCTGATTCATTCAGTAAATTGATAATATTATATGATACCAAATTTCCCATTATCAATGATATAAATTATTCAAGTTTCGCAAGCTCAACTTTCAGGATTTAAAGAAGTTATAAGGAGTTATGACTAAGCTTCGCATAGCCCGGAAGTTAAAAGCCGATAGATTTCAGACACAAATAGTATTGGCCTTTAACTCCAATAACTCCTTTTTTAACTCCTGTAACTCCATAAATTATAACACATGCGAAACTTAAATAAATTATACTCAATATCCATTTAAAACCATTTTTCGCAAAGATAAAACTTCATTGAGTACCGTACAACATCTACTTTTGCAAAATAAAAAAACGACATGAATTTTATCAGAATTATCTTTTTTATTGTATTGCTTCAAATTATAAGTACAGATGTCATAGCTCAAAGCGATACAATAAGACTGTCAATGCAACAGTTTTTTGATATTGCAGACACTAAAAGTCATTCAATAAGGGAAGCGGAATATTTAATTGAGAAAGCCCTGCATGAATTGGAACATATAAAGATGCAGTTTACTCCGGATATAAACATAACTGCAACAGCCGGTTATCAAGGAAATGCTACTATTATGAACAGAAACTTCACGAATAGCGAATCTGTTGTTTTACCACATTTTTCAAATAATCTTTCTTTGCAGATTAACCAGCCTATATTGGACATGGCACTGAACAAGGAAAAAGAGTTACGTAAATCAACCAATAAAGTTCTTGATGTTCAGCTTAAGCTAAAAAAACAGGATATAAGGTTTATGCTTGCCGACTGGCTCTTGCAGTACATTAAATATATGAATATGAATGACATCCTTGAAGAAGACAGAGCAAGAATCCAAAAGCTGTTACAAGAAACCAGTTATAGATATGAACAGGGTACTGCATTGAGAAGTGACGTTACATACTATAAACTTGAATTACAAAAGCGCGAACTGGCTATTATTAAAAACAATAATTTACTGAAAATACTAAATTTCCAGTTTACAAATATTTTAGATTTTCCTGAAAATACAGTAGTTATACCACATGAAGAAATACCATCGCCTCAAAAATTAAGGGAAATAAATTCACAACCTGCATATTCATTGTCTTATATAGAAAGCATTAACCAATATAATGAATCATTGGCAAATGAGGCATTTGTGGAATCAGTAAAATGGCCTCAATTAAGCGGATGGTTTGAAAACAATCTTAGCGGACCTTTATCGTCATCTACACCTCCTCTTGACAAAAATATAAACAACTGGGGAGTTGGCATCAGACTCTCATACAACATTGGGAATTTATACAAATACAAAAGCAAAATTAAATCTGCTAAAAGTTTAAGCAAGTCCATGGCGGAACATTCCGAGTTGGTATATAGAAAAAATGAAACAGAATTATTTACCGTAAAGACAAAGCTGAAAGAGCTGTTGGAAGAATTCAATATCAGAACAGAACAGATTCGATTAGCTGAAGACTTGTATAATCTTACTTACGAAAGATATTCCGGTGGTACAGCTATTCTTACAGAAATGCTGGATGCCCGTAACAATCTGTTGCAGGCAAATATTGAATATCTGGATATACAGATTGAGGCATATTATCAGTATTGTATAATTAAAAGAATAATGGGAGAGTTATAATATGGAAAATAAGCATGAAAAAAGAAATAAAATAAACCGTATAATCCGTTATATTGCCATAGTTCTGCTTGCTTTGACAGGATTATATATAGCAGACAATTGTCTGCATTTTGGAAATGTTGAATATACGGAAAATGCACAAGTCCGACAACTTGTAGTACCTGTAAACAACCGTATAAAGGGATACATCCGGAAGATATACTTCAATGAATTTCAAAATATACAGAAAGGAGATACGCTGTTGATAATTGAAGATGAACAGTATATCTTGGCATTAAATGAAGCGGAAGTTGCATATCAAAAAGCTGTAACACAAAAAATAGAATCGGAAATATTACTCCATACAGCAGAATCGGAAATTATAATAGCGGAATCGGAAATCAAGAAAAACGAAGCAGAAAAAGAAAATGCTCTGACTGCATACAGACGATACGAGAACCTGATAAAAAAAGAGGCTGTGACCAAAGAGCAGTTTGACAATGCTCTGGCTGATTATCAGGTAAAACTTGCACAATACAATACCAGCAAAGAAAAAAAGTCAAACGCCATACTTAAAAAAAGACAGCAAGAGCAATGCATACAGCAGGCAGAATCAGAAATAAAACTTGCATCCCTAAAAAAGAATCTTGCTAAACTGAATCTCTCATATACTATACTGACAGCTCCGTGCAGTGGAGTTGTCGGAAGAAAAAACATTCAGGAAGGACAGTTGGTACAAGACGGACAGACTTTATTGAATATAGTGGATGGTAATGAAAAATGGATTATGGCTAACTTCCGTGAATCACAGATAGCTCATATTGCTGAAGGACAGGCAGTGGAGATTAAGGTTGATGCCTTTCCCGACATAAAATTCTCCGGAACAGTTTCATCATTGTCGGATGCAACAGGATCTGCGTTTTCCATTGTTCCACAAGATAATTCTACAGGAAATTTTGTAAAGGTAGAACAGAGAATACCGGTACGCATAGAGTTCGATAAGTCGGATATTGATAAAGGGCTTATCAAAAAACTCCGTGCGGGAATGAATGTTGAATGTCTTGTCAGATATTGAAAATGGAAAAGAGCAGTATCAGATGTTTCAGAAACTTTGTTCCTGAAAGATTGCGATTATGGATAATGATTCTATGGTCGTTTGTATTTCTTCTATCTGGAGCATCACACATGGCAACCATGAATATGCAAGTTGGCAGATTCTCTTTTATTCAGGAAGATGCCACCATGATTGGATTCATGGCTTTTATCGGTATGAATATCAGTTTTCCGATGTTATTCAGGCTCCGGTTCAGATTTACCACTAGAGAACTCATGTTGGCATCATCCTTTGTAGTAATATTATGCCATATTTGTCTGCTCGCCACAGACAATGTAGCATTGCTATGTTGCATAAGCCTTGTTGCAGGATTTTTCAGAATGCTTGCCGTTTTTGAGGCAATGGTGTGTATTCAGCTTATAGTTACACCGGGCAGGAATTATGCCATATTTTACTCTGTTGTATTTGTAATAGTGCAAGGCAGTTCGCAATTATTTACACCTCTTATTACAGATATTGTATGTCATTCATCCTGGATTCATTTTCAATGGATTGTAATATTATCGTTGGTGATTACAGCAATATCTATAATGGCATTGATCCGTCATTACAGAGAAGGAAAACGTATCCCTCTGTATGGAATTGACTGGCTGGGCTTTATTCTATGGGGAGTTATTCTTACAGCCTTACTCTTCATTATGACATACGGTAAATATCTGGAATGGATTCATTCTTTACACATTAGAGTTGCCATTATTGTTTTAACGGCGGCATCAATATTACAATATATAAATATTAAAAGCATCAAACGACCATATATAAATCCGGCAGCATGGAAATATCCTAAGCTGATGAAAATATTTGTGCTATTCGGTGCGATATACATTATTCAGGCAGCTCCCGGCATGCTCCAAAATCCTTATATGGGAAGTATACTCAAATTCGACCAGCAGAACATCTCTTATCTGTCGTATTTCTCATTAGGAGGTATGATAATAAGTGCATTGCTGTGTTACACATTTTTCAGAAAAAGAAAAAGATTAAGAGGAATTATCATCGGCGGATATTGCCTTTTTATTGTATATCTTGTCATGATGTATTTCTATATAAATCCGGAATGTAACATTGAAAAATTCTACTTTCCGGCTTTTATAAGGGGATTTGCCCTTTTATGGCTTTACATAATCCTTACACTGTATATATCCTACATCGTACCTTTTGTACACAATTTCCAGTCTTTATGTATTATAGGTTTTATGAGAATGTCGTTAGGAACTCCTATAGGCATGTCCCTGATAGATAACATGCTGTTGTATCTACAGAGAAAAAATCTTACCGTTTTAAATTCTGAAATAGACTCTCTTAACTTCCGGGCTATTGAAATGCCTTACAACGATTTGGTTTCTTTGGTAAACCAACAGATATATATGGTTTCAGTTAAGGAAATATTCGGATATCTTATAATCGGAGCTGTTATACTACTAATAATGATGCTATTTGAACGTAGAGTACAAATCAATAACTTCAAATATTCTTTTCCAAGTATGAAACAGATAAGACAATTGGCAAGGCATTTACTTAATTCAAAATAAATTAATCAAGGGATTTATTATAATGAGGAAATAAAACAACAAAAAAGTTCCATAATCAATTGATTATGGAACTTTTCGCGGAAGCTGGAACTCGAACCTTTCAGCTTCAACTCTGTATATCAATTAGTTTTACACTTATCAAGACTTCTTTCTGTAGCATTTTTGTAGCAAAACTGCCAAATCTCTAATGAACCCTTGTTGACAACCTCCGTCATCACTAATTCACGGTTCAAAGATAATTTTTTTAGAACTAAAAGCCAAATAATTGATAATAAATATTTTCCAAGGATCTCTGCTACACTTTTAGTGCAAGGTGCAAGCCCCTTAATATATAAGGAGGCTTGCACCTTGCACTAAGAATACTTTGACTCCTATAATGTGAAACAAAACGATATTTATTATTTCAAAGTATGATATATTATCGTATTTTATTAACTTTGCAGAACTTACATAAGAGAATAACGGCGCTTTAATGATTAATCTACATTAAAGTCGTCTTTATATATAACATATACGTTCGCCGAACGTCCCAATGCGAAAACTGGCACTTTTCAAAACGAGGGGATATTCAGCGCAGGATATGCTATGCTTTGTCATAGCGTGGTCTTGCCTGTTCCTCGTTTAGGTATGCCAGTACCTCGCATTGAAGCAGTGTAAGAGCCACGCTTCTTTTTTGGACACTGGTGAACAGTAAAACATATTGTTCAACTGTCTAATTACAAGTAACATGAAACAGATTAAAGCACACATTGCCGTATCTCTTGATGGATTTATTGCTACTTCAGACAATGAATTAGAATGGCTTCCTTCTGAAATTAAATCAATTCTTAATAAGCAGTATGCCATAGCCGATACATTACTTATGGGAGCTAACACCTACCACTATATATTTGAGCATTGGGGAGGGTGGCCATATAAAGACAAGCAAACTTTTGTAGTTTCACATCATAATACCAATATAACATCAGAGTGTGGAGTAAAGTTCTTGACTAGCAGACAACTCGAAGAGATTTACCAACTAAAACATAAAACAGATTTGTTAGTGGTAGGTGGAGGTATTCTAATATCAACTTTAATAAAAGCTAGGCTTATTGATAATATAACAATATACATAGTCCCGAAGCTATTAGGAAATGGCATAAAACTTTTTTTCGAAACTCTTAATTGGGATTTAAAATTTATAGAAAGTAATACTTTAGAAAATGGTACTATTTGTTTAAATTATCTTTTATAAATTCAGAGATATGACTTTTACGTAAATCAATTAAAAACAAATATTATGTAATTAATATGAATTATATGATTTTCTATGTTCCTAAAGTTTAATTTGCATAGAATAAAATTATTTCATATATTTGCAATATGAAGCAAATCAGTAATTTGGATATTGTGTTGTAAACAATCTATATTTCTAATGTAGATTGTCTTTTCGTTTTTACTCTCGGATAATTCTTCCGAGGGGTTATTTTCATGTATCTATATTTATAATTTTTAATCTGTGTTCAGGTGAATAGCATGAGGATATTTTCCTGAATGCATATAACTATATAACTATAATGAATAACGATAACAACACAATTTACGGATTTGATGTAAATTTAATTTGTGAATTTTTTCTTAATACTAAAAGGCAAGGTCCAGGAAGTCCTGATGTTACATTAAAGGCTTTAAGTTTCATTGATAACCTGAGCGATACAGCACAAATTGTAGACATTGGTTGTGGAACGGGAGGACAAACTATGATTTTGGCACAAAATGTATCAGGAACTATTACAGGACTTGACTTCTTTCCGGGATTTATCGATAAATTTAATATTAACGTCTTAAACCTAAATCTACAAAATAGAGTAAAAGGCATTGTTGGCTCAATGGATAATCTGCCTTTTGAAAAAGAATCTTTAGATCTTATATGGTCTGAAGGTGCTATTTATAATATCGGTTTTGAACGAGGTATAAATGAATGGCGTGATTATTTAAAACCAAATGGGTATATTGCAGTTTCAGAAAGCTCATGGTTTACAGAAGATCGTCCGGCTGAAATACACGATTTTTGGATGCAGGAGTATCAAGAGATAGATACAATCCCTGTTAAAGTCGCACAAATGCAGAAGGCTGGCTATCTCCCCTTAGCTTCATTTGTATTACCAGAAAAATGCTGGACAGAACATTACTACCAGCCCTTGATTGAAGCCCGTAAGTTAATGTTGAAAAAATATCCTCAAGATGAGAATGTAAAGAAACTTATAGAGTTTCAGCATCTTGAAGAAGCCTTATACAATAAGTATAAAAGTTTCTACGGCTATGTATTTTATATCGGAAAGAAAATCTAAAATTAAGCAACAATGATTGATTTACAATTATATGGCTGGAATGAAGCCTTATGCCAATTAAAACAGGAAATAGGAGGGTCAGGCTTATCACATGGGAGAGTTATGATTACTCATAAAACCTGTTATAGAATAGTATCTGAAAATGGCATTTATATTTGTGAGCTATCAGGAAATGTCCTTTACGGGAAAGATATTTCTGAATATCCTTGTACTGGTGATTGGGTACTATTTCAATCCATTGACAATGAAAGAGGAATAATCATTGATGTTTTTCCTCGTAAAGGTGTATTGTATCGCCGAAAAAGTGGAACTTTGGTAGAAAAGCAACCTATCGCCTCTTTTGTGGATAAAGCGTTTATCGTGGAGAGCTTTGGAAGTGACTTTAATGTTCGAAAAATAGAGCGTTTTATTATTCAGATATTGGAAGCGAATATTTGTCCAGTTTTAGTTTTAAATAAGTCTGATTTGGAATCAGATGATAAAAATGAATATAGGCAATTTGAGCATTTAAAACACCAGATGCCTATACTTAAAACTAGCATACACCAGCCTGCTTCAATACAGCAATTACGAAAATGTATAACACGAAACGAAACGGTTGTTTTTATAGGTTCTTCCGGTGTTGGTAAAAGTTCCTTAATAAATAAGCTCTGCAATAAATCTGTACTATGTACATCAGAGATAAGTTCTTCCACACAGAAAGGACGGCATACTTCAACCCGGCGAGAAATGATATTACTAGATGATTGGGCTGTCTTAATTGATACTCCGGGATTTCGAGAGTTTGGATTAACCATTCAAGATTCTAGTTTTCTATTAGAGCCTATGAAGATTTCAGATTTTGCTAAAGAATGTCGTTTCAAAAATTGTACTCATACGTTAGAGGTTGGATGTGCTGTTTTAGATGCTGTAAACAAAGGCTTATTGGATAAAGAAATTTATAATAGCTATTTAAAATTAAAAAGAGAAATATCTCATTATTCAACTTCGGAATATGAGAAGCGAAAAAAAGATAAAAAATTTTCCAAAATAGTAGATGAAGTAAAAAGGTATAAAACGAAATTCTAAATCACAATTTGATGGAATGCTGTATAAATGAAATTGCAGAAGATATACTGCTTCAGATCAATGCTGAAATAGAATCGATAGAATTGGATAATGAAATAGAACTTGATGATGCGTTACGTGTCATCAAGTTCATTCAACCAATGTTTAATCAACTTAGAGAATATGTAATAAATTATGAGTTTCCTTCGCCTTCTGTTGAAATATACTTTTTTAAAGAACAAAAGCCTAAAATTCTTAGTTGGCTATTATACTTTTATAAAGTATATTGCATTGAAATGCAATATCCGAATGGTAGTAATGAAGTTGCAAAAAAATATCTTTGTAATGAGTTGGATAGTTTAACGTACTTTTTCAATCGCAATTTGAATTTTTATCAATATTATCGCTCCAATTCTACGATATATGATGAATATTATTTCGTTCGTGGAAAAGTAGATATGTGCCTATGTACTGATAGCGCACAATTTGATAAAGACCCCAATTTCTCAACAGGATATGATTATAAAGTGGCTAAGATTATCGCCAATGAAATGTTGCGTATCTATTTAAATAAAAGGATAATGAAACTTGAAAATAACTATCAAATAGAAGATAATTTGGGAAAACATCAAAAGTATCCGTTCCGTTTCACTGGTAAAAAGGTATTTTTGATAGAGTTAGGTTATGCCCTTGTCTCTTCGGGTGACATCAATAATGGCAATGTAGAAATAAAAGAAATGATGAATTTTCTTGGCAAGGTATTCCATATTAATTTAGGAGATTATTACGCTTCATACATAGCCATGAAAGAGAGAAAAGACCGGACGGCATATCTTCATCATCTGATAGATAATCTTGTTAAGCGAATGAATGAGGATGATATAAAATAATCTTCAGTATTCCAGTATGTAGAAGTACCATGTTTACCCGAACATGGTACTTTCTTTTTATAGTGAAATATCGTTTGGGAATTGGCATTTTTCAGAGATTTCACACCTATTTTAATTTTAAATAGCCTAAAAAAAAGTAATACCATAATAGGTACAACCATGACTTTTATATTATTCCATTTTCTGAACTTTGCAGCAAAATCAATAAGTTAGTAATATGGATACAACAATATTTAAGCCACAAACAAAAAACGAATTGGGTTTATATCATTCTATACTCACTATTTGATCGGATATTATATTAATTAATGGCATTACTATTTATAATAATATACTAAATCACCATGCATATATTGAATTATTTGTTGCAAACGATGCAGGCATTTGCATATAGTGAAACATAACCTATTGGATGTCCTTCCTAAATTTACATTATATGAAAACGATAAGTCAGAAACTTAGGAAATTAAGGGATGCAAAGGGTTATTCACAAGAGTATGTCGCTGAAAACATGGGAGTTTCACCATCTACAGTATCCAGAATTGAAACAGACTGTAGTTCAGCAAGAGTAGAGCAATTACAGGCATACTGCGATATTTTAGACATCACTCTTAGTGAGTTGTTTGCATGTGATGCAAGTGAATCCAAACAAAGGAAGATTTCACTTAGCATTTCTCTTAATGTAGATTCCCAAGAAGACTTGAATAGAATTTATGAAGCCTTTAAAATATTAGGTTACCAATAATAGTAAAGTATGGAAGTAATTACCATTGATAGTGAAGCCTTTCAAAGTCTGAAAGAGCAGCTGAACCGTATTGAGAGTTATATCGAGCGTTCAACTACCCTAAGTAAAGAGATTGATGATGCCTTGGAACTGAGTTCAAAGGATGTGATGGAAGCACTTGCCATATCTGAGTCCACGCTATACAGATGGAGAAAAAAAGGTATAATCAGATACAGATATGCAGAATCAGGTGATGTACGTTATTTCTACAATTCGCTTTTCGTGGGAATTAAATGTTATCAGATTAAAGTACCGGCAATGCCAAAGGAAGAAGCTTTAAGAAGACTTAGCGAGTTCAAGGACAACATAATTCTAAACAGTTACATGAGTAAAGACAGACGAAATGATAAACAAGGAAGAAATACTGGACCGTACTAACAGGGGACTTGATGTTTTCAAATATTATCTTCGGATAGATTTCCGACCTGGGAAAAACTTCAAGAATCCGTTATATGATGATAAAAACGCCTCATGCAACATCTACTTTGACAGACATTCACGCACCTTCAAGATGAAGGACTTTGGTGACGAAAGTTATTCAGGTGATTGTTTCTGGTTCGTTGCCACAATAAAAGGCTGGAATGTCAAATCAGACTTTTCCAATATAGTCAGTCTTATAAATTCAGACTTGAATCTTAATCTTGCACCAAGTACAACAGGAACATACACCACTACTACAGCAAAAACGACAATAGTATCCAAAGAAGATATTTCCCCAAATATAGCAGTAGAAAAGAATACAAGTTCTTTCAAAGTCGAATCAAAACAATTCACATCTACCGAACTTGGATATTGGCAAAAATATGGCATAAAACTCTCCACTTTAAGGCTTTATCATGTAACATCTGTAAAATCATATGAAAGCATAAACAGGAATAATGAGCCATTCAAAATAGAATCATCAGATTTAGATCCCATTTTTGCCTATAACGGAAATGGATATGTAAAACTTTATAGACCATTGAATAACAAAATGCGCTTTCTGTATGGTGGTGAAATGCCTGAAGTATATTGCTTCGGATTAGAACAACTGCCAAACAAAGGAGATATTGTTTTCATAACAGGCGGAGAAAAAGATGTGATGTCACTCTATTCAAAAGGATTTTTTGCTGTTTGCTTCAACAGTGAAACTGCATCCATTCCAACAACCATGATAGAAATGCTTGAAAGGAAATTCAGACACATCATCATTTTATACGATTCTGATGAGACCGGTAAAAGGGAATCTCTACGCCATTATAATGCCTTGTCAGACCACAATGTCATACGTCTGGAGCTGCCATTGTCAGGAAGCAAAAAGGAAAAGGATATATCAGATTTTTTTGCCCTTGGTAAAAGTGCATCAGATTTACGGGAACTTATCACAAATTCATTGGAAAAACTATATTCTCATACACTCATGTTACTCAAATCATGCGAAATGGACTATAACAATCCACCTGAAATTTCTAAAACTGTTGTATCTGTCAATGATGTACCATTAGGAACATACGATAATCTGTTTTGTATAACCGGAGGTGAAGGCACTGGTAAAAGCAACTTTATTTCAGCCATCATAGCCGGAACATTGATAGATGAAACAACCGATCCTTCTGTTGACACATTAGGGCTGGATATCTGTCCAAACTATAATCAAAAGGCGATACTTCATTATGACACAGAACAATCAGAGTATCAGCTTTACAAGAATCTTTCAAAGACTTTAAAACGAGTCGGCATTGATTCCGTTCCGGAAACATATCACACATTTTATCTGGCATCCATGTCCAGGAAAGAAAGGCTACAGATTATAAGGGACAGCATGGACCTGTATTATCATCGTCAAGGAGGAATACACCTTGTCGTTATAGACGGAATAGCAGACTTAATCCGCTCTGCAAATGATGAAACAGAAAGTATAGCCATTGTTGACGAACTATACAGACTTGCAGGCATATACAAAACATGTATAATATGTGTTCTGCATTTCGTACCCAATGGTATCAAACTTAGAGGCCATATCGGTTCAGAACTGCAAAGAAAAGCTGCAGCTATCCTCTCCATTGAGAAAGATGAAAACCCGGCATACTCAGTTGTAAAAGCTATCAAAGTAAGAGATGGTAGCCCTCTTGATGTTCCCATGTTACTCTTTACCTGGGACAAAACAAAGGACATGCACGTCTATGCAGGAGAAAAATCCATTGAAGATAAGGAAAAGCGAAAACGTACAGAACTTTCCAATATTACCAAAGAGATATTCAAGTCACGAAAAAAGATATCTTACAATGACTTGACAGAACTAATAATGGATATGCTTGACGTAAAAGAACGTACAGCCAAAAGCTATATCCGATACATGAAAGAAAACGAAATGTTGTCGCAAGATTCCAGTAACTATTATATAATTGGGAATATCAGCCTATGAATAATGATGAAGAAATGGATGTATGGATAAAAGAAATCCTTACCCGCCTTAAAGCCATAGAAACTACATTGAGCAATCTGGAGAAGAGTCAACTGCTGGTTGGTCCAGATACTCTTCTCGATGTAGTAGATGTTTCCAAAATAGTCAAGATTGCTCCCAAGTCCGTGTACCGCTGGGCTTACGAAAGAAAAGTAACCTCGGTAAAGATTGGTGGCAGACGATTGTTTTATGCAAAAGACGTACTTGCACATCAAAAGGAAAGACGATAAGAATATAATTATTAACGTTTTGCGAAATACGATAATAATTGTAATTTTGCAAACGCTAATAATATCTTCAAACAGTTATTTATTAGAATATTACAACTTTAAAAACAGCATTATGAGCTTCGGATATACAGTAAATAAAGAAAAGAATGGTTTTTTATTAGCATACCTCGTAATAACTTGTAATAACTTGATCGCAAAGAGAGACAACAACTGAAAAACAGTACAAAAGCCATGTGAGACCATAATAGAGATCAATATAAGCAAGGTATATAATTTTGAATTATTCGTAACAGAGTACAACATTAATATATGTAGAAAATTCAACTACTAATAATATGTTATAAAACAACTTCTATTATAAAAAATGCCAAAACATATTTATTAAGAATTATTTATTGTGTAACTTTGCACTACAATTAAGAAGACCCACTCCACCATGGCAACATATAAAGAATTGGAAAAGTATTACGATCATTTAAAAGAATCATATGAAAGCAAAGAGAGCGATTCGTATTACTTCAATAACGATCGGTCTCATAATGCAATGGTTATGAAATTTATGTTTGATTATTCTTCAATAATCAATATGTATTGTGGAGAACTTTCTGTTTTAAGAGAGTCATTCTACGGATATATCAACGAAGATAAAGACGAAATAAAGAAAAACGTTATTTGTAGTCTTAAAAAATTTTTAGACAAAGAGGATGCAAAACTATGCATTATCGTAGAGAATTTTTCGAAAAAGATTTTCGAAGATTTGATTTGTAAGGAAGTGTTCATTAATAAGTTAAAAGAAGGAAAAATACATTTATTCAAATTAGATAGAGACTTCTCGTTTAAAAAAGAAATTAACCATTTTTGCTATTCAGATACCAATATTGTACGTTTTGAAGTAGATAAAAACCAACATAATGCAATTTGTGTTTTCCACAATAAGGAATATTTGAATTCTATGGAAAATAATTTTGGAACATTATACAACATAGCCCAAAAAGTAAATTAGAAAATATACATCTATGGAGTTGTTGGGTAATAGTCAAACCTTTTTAGGTACTTTGGCAACATTGTCTATATTATGTGTCTTTCAAGACAATAGTAATTTCATATTTAATATATTAGAGCGCGCAAAGGAATTATTTCAAAAGGAAATCAATTCATTGCGTATCAATACTAAATTTGAGAAAATAACAGAATCTTCAGATTATAAATTGCTTAATCGATACTTATCTGATCCTAATAGTAATCCTGAGATTCGCAATGAAGGCATAAAGTTATTATCGGCTATATCGGTTGCGGAATTAGAATTACAATTACGATATGCTCCAGTAGAGAATAAAGGAGATATTCTATTTGAAAGAATTCACAATTCTGAAGAGCAGATTTTATCTCCCTTATATACTTTTGGATATTGCATCATCTTATTTATATTTGATGAGTTATTGAGAATTCCTGCTATAGGACATATAGATTTTCTTTGTTCCATATTGACTGTTTTCAGTCTGTTTTCTTTTGTCTTTTGGTTTATGATATGGAGAAAATTTCATTTGAAATACATGTCTGGAAATAAAAAATCGGATATAGATACATTCGACTCTCCTGAAACAGACAACTTAAATTCTTCAAAGACTTATTTTCGAGGCTTTTTGTGTAAGTTGATTCTCAGTTCTGTTTTATTAATTGCAGGGATGTATATATGTCAATCGTTTTTTCCGACAAGTATCTATCCATACATACTTATATTTCTCTTGTTAATACCAATCACTTACATTGGAACTCGTAAATTATTTTTAAAAAAGCAGTTTACAGAGTACTCACACATATTTACTATTATTCATTTAATTATTTTCCTAACATTTGCTCTGTGGTTATGTTTGATAGTATTTCTGTTTATACAAGCAATTGGTAACAATTACAATAATCTGTGGCTTTTACCTTTTAATATCCATGCTTTTAAATTATTTGTATTTATTGCTATCTTGCTAAATGGTTTAGTCCTGCCTTTTCTAATGCCATATATTAGCTACAGATTTATTTATCTGAATGCTCAAAAAAGTGTAATTGAAAGTCAAAAGGAATCGAATATTATAACAGAAAAATTACTCCGTGACTTAAAGGAATTCTGTAAGAATATTGATTAGTAATGAACCTAAAAAGAGTAACAGTCAATAAAATCAATTATGGTGTTATGAAAAATGCTTATTAATTCATTATTATTAACTAATAATAATGAATTCACTATATTTGATTTTACTAGTACTGTCCAAATTTTGGCGTGAATGGGAACAAGATTTAGTTGCAAGTTCTTAAGCAAGCGAAATTAGAACTTATCTATTCTGAATAAATATAATTTAATGTTATCAGTCCTGACTTGGAGACGAATCTAAACGAATCGTAACGAGTCAGGATCAATTTTTATATTTACAACACGTACTTTACCAGGAACTTACAAAAAAAGAGTATTAACAAGAACAAACGAATCGGTTATGGATATAGTGACAATTGAAAAGAAAATCTTTGAACTTTAGAACCAGAGGTTTGAATACTTTATGAGGTATGCAAATGCAATCTACTCCCTTTGCGCAGGTGCCGTGACAAGTGGCTAGATAACTGCGAGACATGCCGTTTATCAACATTTCAGCTCGGGAAAACAGTAAAGTTATACGGGGAAACTACATTATTCGCAGATTAACAGCAGGATTCAACACAAAGTTTCGAATGTGGAAGTCTTTTTGCTCGACCAAGGAAGGAAGAATTCTAAAAAGTAGATGTATGGATTTTACAACAAAAGATTTTGAAACTACACTAGTATTATTTTCCTTCATTGACAAGGTACTGGAAAAAGTAAAGTACATTACAATGAATATCGCCCAAATTTGAACAGTAAGCACCACCTTATGGGAGACAAAACATGCAGTCGATTTTGTATCTGCAAACGGATATTGCAGGATTATAGGGGCACAAGACTGTTATGTTATGTGCAATTCTTGGAAAAATCATCTACTTGGAAAGTAGTAAATCTATTATAGAGTTTTATACTAAAAATATATATATTAGACATTATATAGAATAAGATTTAAGAAACTGTAATCAGTGCACTTGCATCTTATCCTATATAAACTCTAACAAAATAAGTTTTTATTCTACTTTCGTTAATTATTGTCTATGTCATTTATGATTAAACTTTTACAACTTCCAACTATTGAGATATTCTTTTTTCGAATGATCCCCACAAGGTTATTGAGAGTACTCATAAATTGATGTATGTCATTGGCTAATAAATATTCCTCTGTATTTGTTTTTATTGTATCTCCTAAAAAACGAATAGCTTCTTCTTTGTCTATTACAAATGAATGATCTTTGTATTCATATACAAAATTCCTAGCAATATCCTCAATTTTAAGAGGACACTTTTTTCCACTCAATAATCTTGTAGCATATTGCATTGCAGATTCTGAAACTCTTTCAAAATATCCTAGAATTCTCAAATCGAGCTTTTGAGCAAGAAAATTAGCAAACATTTCACTTGATTTCGGATATTTTGTTACTACTTTTGCAAGACTTTCAAGAGAACTCGTTAGACCTAATGCTGGTAATCCACCAAATTGTGGATCTATAGGACCCAATTCACTTAATGTACCCATATGAATTTCGTCAGCTCCTAAAGCTATTAATGTTGCTGCAGATTTTGCTTTTCTAGGTATTGCTACATTGAATTTTGTTGAGTTTTCTTTACAGGTTTTACTTATTAAATAGGCAGGTTCTATTTGTCCACCTCGACTATGTAAGATTAATAAAACTGGTTTATCTGTTTTGGTAGGAACAGCAGAATAAATCTTGTCTGCCATATTTTCTGATATGCTATTTTGAGAGTCATATAAAAATATTATTTCGTATTTTGTAGAGATATTATGTTTATTGATAATTTTTAATAAATGTTTATAAAAGACTTTTATCAACTTAGAGACCTCTTTTTCTTCCAGAATAGTTGTAAGTAAAGTATTGAAATTATCCAGATCCGGATTTTGTTCTTCTACTTTATTTTTGTTTTGCTCATCTTCCTTATTAATATTATTAGAAGATGCACTAGTTGGATTTTGAGACAAAATTTTGTCTTCCCCTATTGATTCCTTTTGTGAACCACATTCATTTAGCTCTATACCTTTATCTGTTTCCATAATTATTTTTTTATAATCTAATTACAATTTTAGTGCCAGGATAAAAAAGTCAGTGTGAAAATTAAAAATCTGCCATACAGTCTTGAAATTATGCCAAAAAGTCACAGTTTGATATACTAAGTATTTTTACGGGTTGCATATCCTATAGTCGCATTTGGCTAAGGTTTACTCTAATCCCACAATTTTGCCTACTATAAGGAAAGCTAAAACTATTCTATTTCAAAATCATCAGGTTCTACAACTATAACTTCTTTATTGAGGGCATTTTAAATCTAAATACAACATTTTCATTTACACAAAATATTTCATAATGTCTATTAGTAACATCCTTATTAATTTATTTAACATTTTATTCATACATATTTTCCGTGACAAAATCATATACAATATTTAATTTTACTCTTAAATAATATTATGCAGAGTTTCTTCTATTTTTATCGTTTTGTAGAAATCTATAACGACAATGAAGTATCGAAATTGATCTTAATGGAACTCATTTATTATTCCTTTTCTCTAGCCTAATACAAGTTCCAGCATTTATTGCTGGATTAGCCGTGCCCATCTAAACAATAAATAGCAAGCAAATCTATCATCTATGAAACAATCAAACATTCATATTTAAATTCCCTACTGGAAATTTTAGCCATAAAAATTCAGATACACCTAATTGGTTCAGAATATCTAACAGAGAAGAGAGGGGATACTCTATTGTACCTGCACTGGCATATTCTATCATCCGACCATAATCTTATTAGGCTTATATATTCAAAATTACCAACTTTAGACTGACTCTCCACATAATGTAATGGCAGATTAGTGAAATCTATAGTAAACTATTCTTTTATCATTTATCTCCATTTCACCTTAACCCCATCATTTCCCTTATCAATCCTATTATTCACCTCTCCTGAGGTATCAGCCTTAACTCCCTGTTCCTTATCACCATCATCCTTATTTTTATTAATAGTAAGACTAATTTTGCGATCCAGCCCAGAAAGTTCAGATTTAAGTTTTCTCAGCTCACCTTCCTTTTTCCATTCACCTGAAGCTATGGCTTTATACGTCTCAACGTCACGTTTTACTTTTTCAAGTTCACGTTCATGGTTTTCCATTACCTTGGGAATTTTTTCCAAAGCAGACAGAAAGTTCATGCAAGCCAATTTGGGATCATTTGCCAAATGACCGTTATTATGCGTATAGTATATGTTTCCCATACCCTTAACCATAAAACGGTTATCCACAAAATCGAACATATCCTTTTGAGATGCTTCACTCTTTACTACCACCTGAAAACCATAAATCTCACCTATCTGCTGGTATTCACCATTGGTTCTGGCTTTATTAGAAATCTCCTGGAGCTTTGCTGCAAGGACTTTGACATCCTGACTTTCTATTCCATTCAACTTTAAGTCATTAAGCAAATTACCGTCACTATCTTTACATGCAAGACGGTTGAACTGCTCCATATCTGCTTTAGCTTCATTCGCCTGCCTTGTATGAAAATCAATAGATTTATCAATCGTATTCAAACGGAATTTTGCTTCATCACGTTCCTTGGCAAAGCTCTTACGTTCACTTTCAAGTGCCGTAATCTTCTTTTCCAGCTTGGCTTTCTCCAACAAATCCGTGTTGCCAGAAAGAATAGCCACATATTCACTGAAGTTAAGTCCATTCTGTTCATCCATTCCACCTTCATTAATGGTTCTTTTACCCAAACTGTTAGTCTTTAGCTGATTAATAAACAACTGCTTGTTATGTAACAGATTGAATTTATATGAATCAAGGGACTTCTCTACAGCATATACAATCACATCAACTTTATTGTCAGCATGTTGTTTGGCTACCCAGTTGCCTTTACGAACAGCACGGCCATCACGTTGCTCCAAAGCAGAAGGAACCCAGGGCGTGTCAAGATGATGCACCGCAACAGCACGTTCCTGTGCGTTAACTCCAGTACCCAACATTTCTGTTGAGCCGAACAGCACTCTGATAGTTCCTTTATTCATTCCCTCTATCATTGCTTTTTTAGCCTGTTCGGTCTTACATTCCTGAATAAAACGAACCTCTGAGGAAGGGATACCATAATCTTCCACCAGTTTACGTTTGATTTCAGAATATACACTCCATTCTCCAGGCTTATAAGTACCAAGATCTGAAAATACAAACTGCGTACCCTTTACAAAATCAAATTTCTTGTAATATTCCGAAATCATTTTAGCACAATGAGAAGCTTTATTGTCCACATGATCCTCGTATGACGGATCTATCATTCGCATATCAAGTGACATCTTTCGTGCATAGTCAGTTGCAATAAGCATCTTTGCATTTTCTTCTTTTTGTGACAATGGCTCTCTGCCCAACAAAGTAGCATCACCTGTACGGGCAAACTCCACCAGTTTTTTTATAAATTCCTCCTGAACAGGTGTAGGTGGAATATTATGAAGAATCTCATTCTTCTCCGGACGGTCTATACCTATATCCTTCGCTGTACGATAGTCGCAGATTTCAGCATAGAAAGCAGCCAGTTCCGGAACTTTGATAAAGTGACGGAATCGTTCCTTCTGCACAATTTCATTAGTTACAGAAAACTCATAGTCAGTAGTCTTCTTCGCAAACACGGCTGCCCAAGCATCAAAACTGTTTATATTCTGCTTTTCAAGTGCCTGAGGCCTTAGATATTTGAACAGCAGATAAAGTTCCGTAAGTGAATTGCTGATAGTTGTACCACTTAGGAAAGTAGCACCAAGATCTTTTCCGGTCCTCTCCTGAATGGTACGGATAGCAAACAGCATATTAAGTGCCCTCAAACTTCCATTGGAGTTTCCAAGTCCGGCTACACGGTCATGACGTGTGTTGAACATCAGATTTTTAAATTTATAGCTTTCATCCACAAACAGATGATCTATACCCATTCGTTTGAAATCCACCACATCATCCTTTCTTGAAGCTATATCGTCTGCAATACTTTTCAATTTAGCTTCAAGATTCATCTTTCTCTTCTCTACACCTTTCAGCATGGCACGTGAAACCTCCTTACCCTGCTCGATAAGAACCTGCAGGTTTTCTTCCACACTGTCAAGTTCCTTCTGAAGAATTGCCTGTTGAATATCCAAAGACTGAGGTATCATTCCAAACTGCTCATGCGTAAGGATAATACAATCCCAGTCATTGTTCTTTATGTCATTAAATATACGCTGCCTGTTCTGCGGTGTAAAATCATTCTTACCGGGATATAGTACTCTGGCATTTGGATAAGCCTTTCTGAAAGTGTTTGCAATATCAAACACATTTGCCTTCAGTCCGATAATCATAGGCTTGTTTACAATACCAAGACGTTTCATCTCGTATGCAGCACAACACATGATAACAGTCTTTCCGGCTCCCACCTGATGGTCGCATATACCACCATTATTCACCTTCAGCATCCAGATAGCATCTTTCTGACTCTTATACAAATCAGGAAAGCCCAAACCTTTCAAATCAAGCTGCGGAAACTCCTGATGGCTTCCATCATAATTAGGACGTACAAAACAGTTAAACAACCTGTTGTATTTTTCTGCCAACTTGTTCTTGAATCCATCCGGCTGCGACTGTAGCCAATCTGTAAACCCGTTCCGAATTTCTTCAATCTTTGTATTGGCCAACTGAATGGCTGCACCATCCCTTACCTTAATTTCTGTTTCATTGCCATTATAATCAACAACCGTCTTGCTTTTTGTTATGTCCGGTATCGTATTATGCAAGGCATGTTTCATCAGGTTAATACCGTCATAAGTCTTGAACTCACCCTTGACGGCATACTTATGATTGATATTACCATTTTTACTGCTACACTTCACTGAATATTCATCTGCACTTGCAGCAAAGCGCACACTTACATCTGTTTCAAAAAACTCACAGGCAAACTTTTCATAGACCTTTGCCGGAATCCATCTTTCGCCAAAATTAAAGTCAAGCTCTCCGAAAGATATTGGCGTAGGTACAGCAGCCTTCAATGCTTCAAGACTCTTTTTTGCCTCTTCATTGCCAGGATGATTCTCTAGCCACCATTCCACCTGCTCTGCCTTTTCCACTACATTGCCGGATATGAATCTGTCTGCAATCTCATAACCTCCTTCAAGAGGATTATAATAGATTCGTCCGTCCAAATCAGAAATTATCTCATCTTCCTCCTTATCAGGCAAAAGCGAACATATATAAGGCAAATTCACATCACCGTACTTGTTCAAAGAAGCAGCAAGTCCTTCAAGTGAAGTCGTAACAGTCTTGACCTCATTCACTTGAAACGAAACAGGATGGTCGAAAATATCAGCCTTTATAAACTGTCCTTCACGTGAACGTTCAAGAAAAAGTATCTCAGTAGCACCTGGATCCATTTTCAGTACATCCAGATTCTTTTTCGTATTCAAAAAGCCATAGAAGCCTACAAAATCATCATAAAGCCGGTTCAGTTTACTGCGTTCCTCCTTGTCTTCCGTTCTTGTTTCACTTTCGTTGTCATACAGACGATGATAACAATCTCTTAAATCAATGTACTTGCCTAATTTTGTCAATTGACTGATTGGAAGATCAAGCGGATTGAAAGTTGGATTACCGAAAGAAGTATTCGACAGAAATCCAAGCTGTGTACCTTGCCTTACTATAGAACCGTCCTTCAGATGCGAAGACATCATTGTGGTATAAGGTCGTGGAGTAGTATCTATTATCGGTTTCGGTTCTACTCTTGGTGGTATAATGTTACGCTTGCCATCATCTATAAGCAGTTCAGAAAACAAGTCAAGCTGCACGTTGTTAGTCTGAACTTTTTTTGTTCTGCCTGAACGGTTGTAACCTTTTGTTTGCCCGGCTTTCTGCTTACCCGTTTGCTGTTTGCCAGTACGTTTCTTTTCAGATGGAACCGAAGTAACTTTAGGAGTAGAAGCCTTTATTTCCTGATTGAACCGTTCCACTTCTTCAGCCCATGCCTGTATCGCCTTATCCGGAAGATTATAATCTTCATCCTCTACCATAACAGAAATGGGATGATGCTCATCATCAAAGTACACAGTCTGACCGTCCATTTCACGTGGAGACTCTATATCTGTTCTTGCACTTTCATACAGATCAAACAGAGTAAGAACCGGCACACCTTCAGGAGCTTTTTCTACTTCCGTACTCTTCTGACGTTTCTCTTCCTCAATCTCTTTCTTATACATATAGGCATAAACGGAAGAATCCATATTCTCCTTCCTCCATTCCCGCAAACTCATTCCCTCCAGTTCTCTACATGCCCGTTCAAGACCTTCATCAAGCCAGTGAGCCTGAGAACCAGACAAAATAGTAATATATCCGTGTTTGGCAGCTTCCTGAAGAATAGCCTCTGTATTCCCATCAACCTTAGCCATAGACTCATAAGCTCTCAAAGCATCGCCTATAGCCTTAACAGAAAGTTGAACAGGCTCTTTTATTTCTTCTGCTACAGCATCCACCACTTCAGGAGTATAACGGTTACCGACATATTCTTTCAACTCCTGGATTTCATGAAGCCTGGCCGGTTCAAAATGAATATCACGTTCTATTCTTACACCTCTTACTTCAACTTCCCCAATCTCATGGAGAGAAGCATATCCAAGTTCCCACCCATAGCCCATTGTGGTCAGTGTAAACAAATCTCCTGTTTTCCTATCCGATTCAAGTACATAACAAGTATATGCACCAAATGGCATAAAATATCTTATATAAGCTACCTTATCACCAATCAGTCCACCATCCGTTTCATACAGGGCAGGAATCTTATCAGCAATCTCCTTCGGCATATAGGTAAAAGCCTGTTTAGCTTCCATTTCACCTTGAAGTTTCTCCACATAGTCATCATCTCCATAGAACAGTCCTTTAGATAACTCATTTGATATATCCCTGTCCAGCTTTAGTTTCAAGTCACTACATATACCTTCAATTCCACCTTCATGGTTATATACCATACATTTCTTACCATAAGGATTAGTCGAAAGTTTTCTTGATGTAGCCACACAATTCTCCATGCTTTCCGTTGCAAACATGGCATTATGAGTAAACAATACCTTATCAGGATTATCAGGATCGGGAACATCAACCGTTTCTATAAACAAGCGTTCCTGTTCGGAAACAATATCTTTACCCATATTTTTCTGCAAAACAATCAAGTCACTGCCAACCTCCGTTCCGGCATTTTCTGTAAACAAATTTTCCGGCAAACGAATAGCAGAAACAAGACTTGAATTATTCATCAGATACTCCCTAATAGGTTTGTTAGAGGGTGAATCCAACAAACCCTGTGAAGTAATAAAAGCAAGTATTCCACCTTCCCGAAGAGTATCAAGACCTTTTACAAAGAAATAGTTATGAATGGCACGAGTTGACAAGACCTTTGCATCCTCCTTTGATTTGGAATATGCACGGTCATATACCACATAATTGCCAAAAGGAATATTACTGGAAATACAGTCGAAACGATTCATCAGCTCAGGTGATATTTCCTCAAAACCACGATTGTGCAGAAAGATCTTTCCGGTACTGTTCAATGCTTTCATTATCATACCCGTAAGTAGATCTTTTTCAAAACAGAATCTTTCCTCTGCATTTTTCCCGAATGAGTTGATAAAAGAACCCATACCGACCGAAGGATCCAAAAAAGTTTCAAACCTGATACCGTTATCGACAAAGCTTGATGCTATGGTATCAGTTACCCTTGTATCAGTATAGAAAGAAGTAAGCACACTTGATTTGATACTATCCATGAGCAGTTTAGCCTGTACCGGATTTGCAGCACCTTCCTTGATTACCTGTTGTAACTCTTGAACCATAGGAAAAAGTTCAAGTTCCGATTTAGCCCATCTGGAACGGTCAGCCAATGTATTTGCCGGATTCAGGACACACTTCAATCCGCCAAATCCATTATATCTGCCAAGAATCTCCCTTTCCTCCTTACTCGGTATTCTTTTTTCCGCTTCAAGAAGCAATACTGTACGTATAGCCTCAATGTTGTTGCGGAGAACAACCTTCTTGTTATATGACATAGGCTATACATTTTATTTATTGTTCTTGAATTCGAATGATGTAGAACCATCATCCTTTAATACCAGTACGGCATTAAACTTTTTGCCAGCTTTGCTAACAAGCCCTTTCAGCGTAGAAGTATGACCTTGAGTAATAAGGCTTCTCACTTCCTTATCAGTAAGCATTTTACTACATACTTCCCTGAAAATTCGGAACTCACAACCCTCAGAAGTACATTTAGCTACTTTAGGATAAATTTTTACAGAATTATTCTTGCAAACCGGACAAGTAAGCAGTTCGGTATTATCCTTTGAGATAATTGACGATTCCAAAAGTTCCGTACATATCTGTCCGGTATAATCCTTTATTTCCTGGTTGAATCTGGCTGCATCATTCTCTCCATTCTCAATCTTAGCCAAGGCAAGTTCCCATATACCAGTCATTTCAGCATTGGCGATTCGCTTATCCTTAACAATATCATAGACTGCCATACCTTTATCTGTAGGAACAAGTGTTTTCTTCTCACGTCTGATATATTCTCTCAAAAGCAGAGTTTCTATAATATTGGCTCTTGTAGCCGGAGTTCCAATACCACAACCATCCATAGCCTTTCTTACCTCGCCATCCTCAATTTCTCTTCCTGCATTCTCCATTGCAGAAAGAAGAGTCGCTTCAGTAAACAAAGGTTTTGGTTTTGTCTTATGTTCCGTCTCTTTTAATGAAGATATTCTAATGTTTTCACCCTCTTTAAAATCAGGCAAAAATTCAACTTCCTTATCTTCATCCTCTTCTTTTTCATTAAGCACAGCTTTCCACCCCGGATAAGTTACCTTTTCCGCTTTCAGAACAAAATCCACATCAGCACCATGTAATGTAACTGTCAATACATCCTTTTGTGAAGTTTCAGAAAATGCTTCGAGCATTCTTGCCATTATCATACTGTAAATCTTATCCTCATTGGCACTCAACTGTTCAGGCTTATTGCCTGTAATCAGTAGCGCATGATGGTCAGTTACTTTTGAAGCATCTACAGAACGTCTGTTCAGTTCATGTCTTAGGATCCCAGGAACAATATTTTCAAAACCGAAACCATCCTTTGAGAACTTTATCAGTCCACTGATTTCATCAAACACATCATCACTGATATATCTGCTTCCCGTCCTCGGGTAAGTTATAAGCTTCTTCTCATACAGACTTTGAGCAAGTGACAGCGTTGTATCCGCTGAAAAGCTGTATTTTCTGTTTGCCTCTTTCTGCAAGGTGGTAAGGTCGTATAAGAGAGGTGGTTCGGTACGGACTGCCTTTCTTTCGACTTTCACCACGGAAAGACAGCCGTGTCCGTCAGTGGTGATGTTATCCGCAAGGATAGCTTTCACTGCGGACTGGGCTGTTTCCCTTCTCTCGAAAGTGGTTTCAGATACAGCTTTCCATAAAATACCATCTTTATCCAGCATAGCGTCAAGTTTCCAATAAGGAACACTCTTAAACTCTTTGTTCTCAATATACCTTCTACATATAATAGAAAGTGTAGGAGTCTGAACCCTTCCAAGTGAGAATCCGTTTTTACCAGCAGAGATAGACAAGGCACGGCTGGCATTTATGCCAACCAACCAATCAGCTTCACTGCGTGCCTTGCCTGCACTATAAAGATTATCAAATTCATTGCCCGGGCGAAGCTTTGAAAGCCCCTCCCTGATAGCCTTATCTGTAAGACTGCTTATCCATAATCTTACATAAGGCTTGTCAGAATTAAGATAGGAATAAATATATCTGAAAATGAGTTCACCCTCACGACCGGCATCAGTGGCCACGATAATCTTTTCAGAACGATTGAAACAATTCTTGATAATCCCAATCTGCTTGACTGCAGCCGGATCATTTATATACTCTCCGTCCTTTCTTATTTGACGGACAATTAGACGGAACGGTTCAGGAAGCAACGGAAGATCCTCTTTTCTAAATCCCTCCACACCATACTGTTGTGGCATAGCAAGAGTAACAAGGTGGCCTATAGCCCAGGTAACAATATAATTGTTTCCTTCCATATACCCGTTCTCACGGCTGTCTGCACCAACAATAGCCGCCAGTTCTCTGGCAACTGACGGCTTTTCTGCAATAATACAAGTCATACCCATAGTACTGCAGATTAGAGTTTACGACCTTTTTTCTTCTGAACCTCTTTCTTCTGTTTTTCAGTCGGCTCTGTCTGTTCCTTTTTCAGAGATTCTTTTACATGTTTAGTTGCCTCATTAGTTTTGCCTTCATTATTCACGGCAACCTGAGTCTTGTTTTCTTCAGCTACAGCAACAACCTTCGCTTCACCCTGTTCCTGTTTCCTGTCCGGATTCCATCTGTAAAATCTCGGTCGGTTTTCTTCCTTGTCAAACTTAACGTATGCATTGAAAGGCTGTCCGGCTCTATCAACCATATTCTTGATGTAGAGTGTACGTCCTTCATTAAGTGCAGCCTGCTGTTTTTCTGTAAGTTCCACTCCGCAAATTTTCCTTGAAACACCTTTCTGCTGTTCCTGATTTATATGCTGAGTCACACTCTGCCTTGGAGTATTGTCAAACTTGAATTCGATACCCTTCTTATCGGCATTAATCTGAATCTGGGCATTGAAAGGCTTACCGGCTTTGGAAATCATATTTTCCACTGCAACAGCCTTGCCCATAGCCAAATCTGCCTTCTGTTGTTCGGAAAGCTTAACACCCTTAATTTCATCAGGGACACGCACACGGTCAGCCCTCAAAGCAATCAGTTCATTTGTTTGCGAATCAACGGATATAAAAGCCTTGAACGGTTCTCCGTTTTTAGGAGTAACGTCAGCCAGTCTTCCAAGATTACCCGTTTCACGAAGCATCTTCTTGTCTTCCTCTGAAAACTCAACACCCATGAAAGGAAAGTCCAACCGTGGCTCTTTTCTGATTGTATGAATAGCCAGTGCAAGATTACCGTCAGTATCTTCACGAAAAGCAAGTCTAGCTTCCGTATAGATAGTCTTATCGCCAAAAGGGACTGCAATAGGCATCAGATTACTTTTTCCCCATCCAAGCATCTTTTCAAGATTACCCGAAGCCTTCAACTGCTCACGGGTGATGCCAATTGCCGTTAGCTCATTCCAGTCGATACGTTCTTCGTTTACCCGGCCAAGCTGTTCTTTTGGAACATAGTCCTCCAGATTCACACGCATCAGTTTCAGTTGTTCTTCATTCTCCTGCGGTTGCAGAAGCATTTCTTGGAGAATCATTACAGAACTTTCCACTTTGTCTGCAACCAGTCTGTACAGTCCGGTTCTTGAAGGATCATTAAACTGTCTGGTAAAGTTCTCCATGAAGTTCTTGAAAATACTGTCATTTTCACTGAATTTCATGAATTGTCCTGAATGTACATCAAGTGGCTCAACTGTCTGTACCTTACCTTCAGCATCAACTGATGAAACAACTGATAACTTTTTCGATTCCTTATCCTCCAGTACAAGGATGTAGTCATTGGTGTTCGTATCCATAATTCTAAATTTAATGGGTTTGAACACCAAATATATAGCTTACTTATGCGGATGATGCAAGTGAGGGAAAAGTGGGGAAAATGGAGGAAAATTATATATTAATATTTATCTAAAAAGTACTGTTGCTTTTCAAATAAATCTTTTACACTTTGAAATAAGAACTGACTCATGTAATCAAAATGAGGCTTATTAGCAGACATCTTTGAATCTGAACCAAAATTCAAACGAACTCGATAATATTGAACCAATTCACCTTCAGGCTCATTATCAGCAGCAAAAAGATACACAAACTCACACCCAACCATATCCATCATTTGACGAATTTTATCCACCACCTTAATCCAAAACAAAGTTTCTCCCATTTTCATTTCTTCTGGTAAATCCAATGATTTCCAGTATGAATTAGCAGATGCATTTGTTCCAAACAACTTAATTTCAATAGCTGGATGTACTTTATGAACTCTTGTTATGTCTTTATCAACTTCTAATAATTCATCCTGCTTCATCAAAACTTTTTTAGAGGATAACTGTTCAAAGTCCTCAAAGGACAAACCTTCTTCCTGAGCCTTTTCAATATGGGACATTAACTCATCTCTTTCTGCCCCAGTTATAAAAGGATTAGACATCAAAGTACGAATAGCCGAATATGCATTATGACTTAGTTGCATCTTATAGGTAGATGATTTCTCAAACAGTTCTCCACATCTTAAAGAAAAAAAAGCCATTGGCAATCCAGATGGTGAAACAATAACAAAGGAGGCAAGATGACCATCTATGTCATTCCTAAGGTATTCATCAGAAGAAAAAATATCAATAATATTTCTAGCTTCTTCTCCATTTATTATTGGTCCCCTCATATTACGCAAAAAAGAAGGATCAAATTCTTTTGCACGTCTCACTTCAAAACTTTCTAAAATGGATTTTATTTTCTCATTCAATGCCATTTATTATGATTTTTGAAGTTCAGGAACAATGTTTTCAAAATAGAATCTACGAATTTTAATGCGTTCAGCATCTTTAACGATATCGTCTGTACTAATTAAAACATCGCAATGATCATCCGGACCATATCCATATCTTGCTTTTTTCCAACAACTCTCACCATGCGTTAAAATACTCAAACTCCAAGAGTCTTTAACGGCATAATTTTGGAAAACAAAATCTAAAGAATTTTTATACGGAGCTAATTCTTCTTCGGAAGGTCGTAAGTTCATATTTTCTAATTTTTTGAAGCTATTACGAACCACAACCATTACAGGACCATACTTCCATGCTTCAAACTGGTCATTAAACATAGGCTCTCCTGTCTGAATAATAGATTCTCTTTGAGCGAAGTACAATAATTTATGTAACTTCATTTCATCTATTTTTCCTTTCATTTCTTCTTGATATCTTTTAAAAATATAAGAAGCAACTTTAATTACATCAATCATAAAGCCTATATACTATGACAATACTTCGGTAAATTTTTACCGATAAATTAAAATTAAACAATAGAATCGGTGTTAGCCGGTTCAAAATTACATTAAAGAGATCATTGAAATACTGTCAAGGATGAATCGTCAAGTAGTAAGAAAAGGGATGAAAA
>JAXDRC010000055.1:0-26207 GCA_034091205.1 Parabacteroides sp.
CAATGCTTACATGCTTGAACGATTTATTTGCGTGTCTGGGATTGAACCAAACACGCAATTAATTGACAAACTTTTCAAAGAACTCATTTTATTTACTGCCAGAGCCGCTTAGGCTGGGCTAATTTTTAACGAACTATTGAACTACATATACAACCATTTAATTATTATCTATCAATTTCTGTAAATATTCCTTTGTTTTAATAATATATTCTCTATGATTTCCATTCAATTCACATTCAATAGTAATTGAGCCAGAAAAATCCTGTTCTTTAAGCTGTTTAATAACTGCTGGAAAATTCACATCCCCATTAGGTATATTAACTTCAACTCCCAATTCATATGGTTTATTAGGATCTGGATACTTTCCGTCTTTTGCATGAACCTCCTTAATTAAATTTCCAAAAATCCTAACAGCGTCAACTGCGTTTGCTTTTCCATACATCAAAAGATTAGCCAAATCACAGTTAACAAAAATATTTCCTGTTCCTATATCCTTAATTGCTCTAACCAAAGTAATTGGAGTTTCTTGTCCTGTTTCAAAATATATCATAATACCTTTATCTTTAGCATAAGAAGATAATTCCTTCATTGTTTTAATAAAATCCACATACAATTGAGACTTTGGATCTTCTGGTATAAATCCAAAATGAGAGTGTATTGCTGGAATATTAGAAACAACACAAAAATCTATCATTTTCTTATACTCATATATTTTTTCATCCCTTTCTAATTCAGGAACTAAGCCTATAGTACTTGGTCCTTCTTTAAAATTCCAAGTACTATACTTACCAGGAACTCCTATCACAGTTGTCACCTTTATACCAGACTCTATAGAAGCCTTTTTTAATCTTTTAGCAAAATGTTCATCAAACTTATTATTATAAGCTAATTGACATGTCGCAAAACCTAAATCCTTTAATTCTTTTAAACTACTTTCAATATTATCAGAATTATATAAAATAACTCCTATTGATATCTTTCCTGTTGCTAAAGCAACGCTATTAACAATTAGTACCAATGTTAAATATAACAATAACTTTCTCATAAACTATAATTTATTTTTCTGTAAAACTTCAAAAGCAAATCGAGCATAGTGTCCTTCTAAACCACAAGCATAATTCTCCAAAACCCTCTTTCCTATACCTTCCTTATCTCCACACAAATACAGAGCTTTGGCTATATACAATTCTTTAAGAGCTTGATTACGCATAGTATCTTCTAATATATATACTCTATCTATTATATTCGGTTTAATTTTTATAGTTGCATCCTTATGATTCTTAACATAGTTCCCTATCATTCCATTCATAAGTAAGTCATATAAAACCTGTTGAAAATCTTTTGAACGGCAATTTTCTATAGCAATTGAAATTGCTCTAAAATGAGAGAATTCTGATTGTGGAGTTAACAACTTTGACAAACGGAGAATTTCAGGAATTACTATGCGATTATTACTATAACCTAAAGCAATGATATAATTATCTAATCTACTTAAGCTTGGACCAAATTGATGCATTCCTCTATAATTCCATCCTTTATCCCAGTCTGTATAAAGTTTAACTTCTTCTAAAATTCGCTCGACACCTACTGATACCTTCATCATACATAAAATATTAGCATAATATAATTTATCAGAAAAAGATGCATTTTCATACCATTGTTTCAATATAGGTATTGATATAGAAGGTACAGATAAAATTTTCTCTAAACCTTTATAATTATCTATTACAACATTTTTCAGACATTCTATTTCATGTTTAGTTATTGCTATAGAATCTTTTTCGTCTAATACTTCAGCAGGCAAATTTCCTTTTTCTATCAACTGATGTTGAATATACTTTATATCTAATTTACAAATACTTTTATTTTGTAAAATAGATTCAGCAGCAACAATACCTACAGCATATCCTTGATTTTGTAAATCTGGTTGCATTCTAATTACAGGCATAGCATCTCTATTAGCTCCACAACCCAAACCTGTTACAATTAGGTTTTCAATTTTAAGAGGGAGCAAAGAGCGTAATGGTAATTTAACATCATAAGTAATATGACCACCCAATGGAGGCATAATTGTAAAAAATATATCTTCTGTAAAGCCATGAGTATCAAAATTACTTCTATGATAAGATATTGTGTCATAAAAAGTTTTTTTATTAATCATATCAGTTACAGAAATATTATATTCAGCAACAATTCTTCTCCTTTCCCTAGTCTGAGGAAGTTTTCCAATATCATAACTTCCTATATTCTTTAATTTCGCTTGAATAAATAATCTAGTTACATCAACAACATCTGTATCATCAACAAAAGTCCAATCCGTATTATTATAATGATCTCCTAAATTATAATGTCCTAAACCGGCACCTTGAACTGCCAAACTTTCTGAACCTGTATATTCATAATCACATCCTGCAGCAATGGCAACATCTGCACTTCCTGTTGAATCTATAACACATTTACAACAAATTACACCCTCACCCATAGGTGTTTGAACAACAACACCTTTTATCTTTTCTCCATCTTTAAGTACTCCATTAACTAAGACTTGGTTCCAAATTGTTCCACCTGATTTAATTATTTCTTTTCTAAACCATTCAGCTTTCCAATCTATTGGCCATTCTCGACTGTCTTCTCGAATATTACGATAATGCCCTTTAGGAGCTATATTTTGCATGGCAACATCTATCTCCTCTGTAAAACCTTTACAATATCCAGCAGTATAACTACCTATCAAACCATATGTTCCAATTCCTCCTAATCCATGCAAATATTCTAATAATAAAACTTTAACACCTTTCCTTGCTGCACTAATTGCAGCAGGAGCTCCTGCTGTTCCTCCTCCTATTACTACAACATCATATTTCCCTAAAACAGGAATACCTCCACCTGAAAATTTGACTAAATCCAAAGGTGGAAAAAATCTAGAATTATTTACCAATAATAAATCACCTTCTAAATCTCCATTTGGCAATATAGGTTTAATTATACTTCTACTATTAATACTTATATTCTTCACGATATCATAAATCCTATTCCCCAAAATCTCTCCCTCTTTTATATACTCATTTGGTTCCATAAAATCCATTATTTTATCTCTAGGGATAGAAGAATTCATTCCAAAAATGAATAGGTTAGAAAATTCATCTGCCAAAAATGGATCTTTACTTTTCATATAAGAGATAGGAACGAAAAATAACGAATCAGAACAATCTACTTGTTCAACATCCCAAGTAATAGTTTTGACATCATGTTCTATCTTCATTATTGATTTATAATCATAATTATCCAAAAATGTTTCAAAGGTATACTCAATAGCCCGATAACTTTTTCCATTAACATTAAATGCCGGATATATCACATGTGAATTTACTATTGAAGAATGTTTTTTTTCATTATTACCAATTACAACAAATTTAAATTCACATTTTTGAGGTAAAAAATCATAAAAAGCAACTTGTGACAACCTAGCTACAATTGCCTCTTGTGTAGTATCTACAATGCATTTAGATCTAATTACCTGTTGCCCTGAACGATTATTAATACAAATTCCTGATAAATTACCATTTGAATCTACCAATATATTTGAAATAAAACTACAATAAACAAATTCAATACCATTATTTATAAGTTCAGATTCAAGAACTGTTTTTACATGAAGAGGTGTTGGTGGTAATGCTCCAAAAAAAATCTTATTAAACAAATCTGGCGAATTATCATAAGATCTAGGCCAATATCTGAAATAGGCACAAATATCTTCACCTAAATAAGGATATGAAGTTACAACAAAAACTTTTAATCCTTTTTTGGCTGCAGATATTGCAGTAGATATGCCACCTGTTGTTCCACCAATTACAACCAAATCTACATCCTTCCAAATAGACTTATTATACGGTTTATGATAAACTGAATCCTGAATAACATTATATAAATATTCACTTCTCATATCATAGGGAAAAATCAAATTACTATTTAAAGCCAACAAAGAACCTGACATTAAAGACTTAACAAAATTTCTACGCGTCATCATAAAATCATATTAATATAGTCGTTATTTTTTAATATTAAACATAGAAATTACTACAAAATAAGAATTATAAAAACTGTCCTAGCTCAATATTAAAGAATAATGCTCAAGGACAGTTTTTGTAAAATATGTTTACAAAATATATAAAAATACAAATTACCTATTTACCTACATTTATTATTGTATTATATATCCTCAACAGAACATCTCTCCTCTTTTCATCTTTATTTTCCCTAACGTCTATACCAGATCTATAGTACCAATCTTTAAGTTCTTCAGCAGAAACAACATCATTTAACCTCGCATTCCATCCAGGAATAAAACCCCTAAGCCCTAAATACTGTACCATTTTGAAATCTGAAGAAGAAGGATCAACATCCTTATAATAAATCAAAGTTGCTCCCTGATCAACTAATGTTTCCTGTAATTTCCCTATATTAACATTCTGAACCTTAACACCATCATCTATCGATATAGCTGCTGCAACTCCTGCTGCCTGGCCTATAGCCATCCAACAAGGCTCCATTCGTAATGTAGAAAAGCCTATATGTGAACCAGACACAGGAACTGGGAACAACAAATTCTCTACTTTTTTAGGGAGCATAACTCCATAAGGAACTGTATAAACAGCTGTAGGATAACTCAAGAATCCATCCAAATGAACTCTACCTTTTTCTCTTTTCCTAACAGCATGAGAATCTAAAGCATAATGGCTTGCTGTTATACTATATTGATTAACTGGGGGACGGCTTCCTATACTTACAGGTGTGGCATCTTGTGCTGTAAAAAAATACACTCCTTCAAAACGACGACCTTCTCTAACATATACCTGACGAGGAAAGTTTCCATTATCTGTGTATTCATCTTTTGCCAAGCCCCATTCTCTACATGCTAATCTAAAATGCTCGGGCAATGACTTATCATTCTGAACAAAATAGAATAAACCTTCAGTATATTCCCTCAAACGTTTTGCAAATTTATCTCTCCATTCCCAGGAAGATGTTGGCCATGGCCAATTTTCTTCAGGCAAATCTGTTGACAAAAAAACACCATGCTGATTGTTTGCATCTGTTTTAGAATTTGGAACATTAACTATATTGGTAACCTTTGCTATACCCCATTTATCTCCCGGCAGTTCTGATTTTCGACCAGAATTAACAATATCTCTATTACGTTTTATATCAGACTCTGTAACTCCAATCATCAGACGGTCTGTGTTTATACCACTATAAACGTCTTCAACAATAGACGCATATTCTTCTCTGTTATAGTTCTCTGGTTTTTTAAATAATACTCGATTCTCAGGATTATTTGTCAAACAAAGTCGGTAATTATATGCTTGCACTGCATTATCTCCCTGAAATGTACTACCTTCTCCTTCAGGACCACCCCAATATTTATATACCCGACCTGCACCAGGTTCGTTGAACTCATCCTTACCCTCTCGTCCTACTCTGAATGGAACACCAGCCGCAGCTCCCAAATCACCTTCATAAGTAGCATCAATAAATATTTTCCCTTTATATATTTCTTTCTCTCCGGAGTTCCTATTTAAAACCGTTATCTGTTCTATTTTATCATCAGATAATACTATATTATAATTCTCTGCATCAAACTGACGCATAGTAAAAACAGTTATCTTATCTTCATACTCCAATAACATATCGTTAAATACCTTTGCTCCAACTGATGGTTCAAAATGATAGCCTTCACTACAAAGCTTCACCTGTTCCGAACTTTCACCATAGGTGTCAACATAATGTTTCTTTACACGACTAACAAACTCATAAAACAAACCTGTAGTTGCAGATCTCGTAGCTATATCAGTAGCACCTAATCCATTTGCAGGCAATCCACCAATACTATTACTACGCTCCAATATTACTGATTTTTTACCTAAGCGAGCTGCTGATATAGCAGTCATAATTCCTCCAGGTGTTGCTCCTACGATTACTAAATCATATATATTGTTTGCTAATACATTAGAAACACTTATTATAAATGTAATCAATAAACTTAAATATTTCATACCAATTATTTATTTACTTTGTAAAACTTCAAATGCATAACGTGCATAATGACCTTCCAAGCCAGATGCATATTTTTCCAAAACAGTTCTTCCTATATTATCTTTATCCCCACATAAATATAATGCTCTAGCCAAATGAAGTTCCTTCAATGATAGATTTCTGGTTGAAACATCTATATCATCAGGAACAACACTAATTCTAGCTTGATTATAATTTGATATAGAATGTCCTACAACACCTGGTTTTGACAACATTTCTGATAGTTGAGGAATTGCATCTCGGCTTCCTATATTTTCATAAGCCATCGAAATTGCTCTAAAGTGAGAAAAACAATCCTCGGGATTAAGTATTCTTGCCTTATCTGTTATAACATTCAAAGAACCTTTGTTTCCACTCTTACCCAGCGACATAATCAATGCATCTAATCGGCTAAGGCTCATTCCAAACTGGTGCATTCCTGTATAATGCCATCCTTCATCCCACTTATCATAAGATTTTATTGCTTCAACAAGAACATTTGATACAGAATCATCTCCAAGCATACACAAAATACTTGCCAAAATAGTCTTAGCTTCAACATTATTTTCCTTAGAAATACGTTTCAATAAAAAAGACTTACATTGAATCGGATCTGTCAGTAGTATTTCTAAGCCTTTATAATTGTCTGTTACAGTCTCAACAGCCCTATTCATTTCAGACTTACCAAAACCCTTGAAATCCTTATCCTTTAAAACACGCTCTGGGAGATTAGCTATAGAAACCAAATGTTTCTGTATTTTCTTAATATCTATTTTCCTTAAGGTTTTACCTTCTTTTACACATCGTGCAGAAAGATAACCAACAGCATATCCCTGATTTTGCAAACAAGGTTGCATTCTTATAACGGGCATGGCATCTCTACTGGCACTCGCTCCAAGTCCTGTAGTTAATATTCCATCAAGCCCTTTAGGCAAAAGACTACGCAAAGGAACATCAGCATTATATATAACATGTCGTTTCATTGGTGGTGAAAGTATAAAATAAGGATCTACTATCATACCATGCGTATCAAAAGAACTTTGATGAAATGATATAGTATCAGAATATCTTCTATGGTTCAAAACATCATATACGGAAACTACATGTTCACCTATAACTCTCCTTCTTTCTCTTGTCTGAGGTATTTTAACAATATCGTAATTTCCTGCCATTTTATGTTTAGCCTGAACAAATGTTCTGGAAACATCAAGCACGTCAGAATCATCAATAAAAAGCCAGTCGTTATTATTATATGAGTCTCCAAGATTTCGTTTACCAGCTCCTGCGCCCTGTATTGCCAAGGTCTTTATTCCTGTATATTCATATTCAGCTCCTGCAGAAATAGCTATATCAGCACTTCCTGTACTATCTATTAATACTTTAGACAATATAACTCCACGACCAAAAGGTGTAGCAATAACAACGCCTTTAACTATGTTATTTTTCACCAATGCCCCACATCCTAAAACTCCAAACCATAATTTTCCACCATACTTATGAAGTTCTCTTCTATACCATTCCATTTTCCAGTCAGAAACACTTCTATGTCTCCAATCCTTTTCCTGACGAGGATGTTCTTCCGGAGCCATATTATGTACACTCTCATCTATATAGGATGTAAAACCTTCTCTATATCCATCCCAATAGCAACCTATGAGACCCAAAGTTCCAAGTCCGCCTAGGCCATGAAGATACTCAAGAACAAGTGTTTTCACTCCCTGCTTTGCAGATGATATTCCAGCAGAAGCACCTGCTGTACCTCCACCCAAAACTACTACATCATATTCTCCCAAAATTGGCAAAGAACTACTCTTAGAATAAACATATTCCTTCTGTAAAAATGGTCTAACAGGTTTTAAGACTTCACCAATATAACCCATATCAATGGATTTTACAGAATTATTACTTTGAACTTCTACATTTGCAGGTAAAGAGAATGCTTTTGTTCTGTTACCAATTTGCTCTCCCAACAGTTCTGCTAACCACAATGCATTAACAGGTCGCATAGAATACTCTGCTGCTTCTCTAGATATATCAGCACAAGGACCTATAATCCATAAATTATTTACTCCATTTGGTTGAAAAGAATCTATTGGATATTTGCGCAAAGAAGAAATATCTCCATTATAAGATACCTTACACTCAAGTTGCTCATTAGGAATGTACCATATTATATCAGAACTGTCAACCTGATCCGGATCCCAAGCGTAGTCTCTTAATTTATGTTCTATATCCATAAGATCTGCATATGACTCAATTTTTCTTGAGCTTTTACAGATATAACGAATAACAGAATATTCTTTTCCATTAGAAACTACAGGAACTGGGACAGATTCTACCTTTATTTCTGAATCTCCGGATTTCAAATTATTTCCTACAGCAGTAAAAACATAATCTACGGGCATATCTGTACGGGATCTTTTAAGACCAGCTAATTTTGCGATATTAGCCTCCTGAGTAGCATCTATTATTGACTTACACTTTATAGCCTGACGACCGGAACGACTAACCATAACAACTCCAGAAATATTCCCCGAAGAATCGACCAATAATTCTGTAATATAACTACTATAAAGAAAATAAACCCCATTATCTATAAGTTCATTTTCTAGAACAGTCTTACAATACAAAGGTCTAAATGTCTTTTCTCCCTCAAATATTTTCCTAGCCAAGGCTGTCTGAGGCTTTTCTCCTTCTTTTAAATCGTACATAAAAGAGCCACATATATCATCTCCTAAATAAGTAAGAGGAGCTATAAGAAACACTTTACAGCCTTGTTTTGCTGCAGCTACAGCTGCAGCTACAGCTCTAGAGTTTCCTCCAACAACAACAATATCTGTTTCTGAATATATTGGTATTTTTCTTTCTGATTCATAACAAAACCCAGAGTCTGGCAATATTTTATTTATAACAGCTTTAGCTTCCTGAACATTACTCATAGCCGCCAATGCACTTCCTGCAGCAGTGAATTTAAAAAAATCTCGACGTGTTATCATAAGTATAAATCAATCTTTTGAAACCCAAAGTATAGCATCAGCAAATACTCTTTCGTTCGAATTAATACTCTTAATACTTACATAAGAAGTAGTACCTTTCTCACATTCAAATGTGCCTAATGAAATCCATGAGTTCCTATTATCTTTAGGATAAACCTTTTTTTGTATCAATCCATTACTAGAGTTAATATTCAAAATTAAATACTCTGGCATTTCTTTATCTGATAAGTTTGGGCAAAAGAAATATATTTCATATTTACCTTTCTTTTTTATTTGAGGTTTAAATATAACAGCAGAATTATCAGAATTACTTTTAAATTTATATCCTGATTTATAACTACTATATCCCTTTTTATTTTCCCAATTACCAGAATACTCTACACATAAAGAATCACTATCGTCAACCAGAATCTCTGGAGTTGAGCCATCTAAATATGGATCTTCTACTAAGATATTCTGTAACTGATTAATATCTACATCTTGAACTATATTGTTACTATTATCAATAGCCAATACTGAAGCAACCCCTGCAGATTGTCCTAAAACCATAAATACAGGCTCCATTCTTATTGAACCGTAAGCGATATGGCTTGCAGATAAACATACAGGAACCAATAAATTTGTACATTCATTTCTTTTAGGGACTAAACTTCTATAGGATATAGGATAAGGAGGAAATCCACCAACTTCTACGTCTCCTTCATTTTTCACCATTCCATTTACAACTATTCTCTGGCAATTATGAGAATCCATTGTATATGCAGCCATACCAACAGCATCATCAACAAATTCAACTCCCTGACAGTTTTTCTGAGTCATAACATATTCACCAATCATTCGACGAGCCTCTCTAACATAAAGTTGTGTAGGAAAATTATCATTATCCACAAATTCATCTTTAGCCCACCCAAAATGATTTACTTTATTCCTTAAATCCTCAGGAACTTTTTCATCATGTGAAAGAAAATAAAGCAATCCTTTTGTATAATCAACATGTGCATCCCAAATTTTTTGACGTGTATCATAATCGGCTTCAGGATAATCATAATTCATGCCTATCATATCTGTAGATAAAGGGCCTTTATTATTTGCATCATATTTTTGTTCAGGTATCCCAGATGGCATTAATAGGTATTTATTAATATCAGTATCCATCTTTCTTATCGCGCGGGCTAACAACTCATACATTTCAGGATTATAATTTTCAGGTTTTTCAAATGCTCTCTTATTATCTGGATTATCAGTTAAACATAATCTGAAATTATAAGCTTGTATTAATTTATCACCACTTCCAGTCGCTTTCAATTCATTATTACTAATACCCCAACAGTAACCGCTTGTTGAATCACCTTCTATTTTATATGGATCTACACCATCTGGAAACTGATGATAAATTGACATTTGAACACCATTTAAAGTTTCTCCATAAACGCTATTATCTTCACGTCCTAAAGTATATGAAACCCCAGATTTTGCCATTAAATCACCTTCGTAAGTGCAATCTATGAACTGTTTAGCTTTAACTTTCAACAATTTTTCATCAAGAATTTTGTTTGAACTCTCTAAAATTATTGATTTTATAGCATTCTGTTCAACATTAGACGTTACCAATCTTCTATTATACAAAACATCTATATCAGCATCATCCACAAAACGTTGCATTACTTTTGTAGCAACACTGGGAGGAAACATCCATTGTTCAAATTTATTATAATGTTCACCAATTCGTCTATAAAATAACCTCGCCAAACCTGTTACAGCATATTTATTTCCAATATCAGTTGCTCCAAGTCCACCGGTAGTCATTCCTCCAATATATTTACCCGGTTCGATTAAAACTACAGACTTACCCATTTTTTTTGCAGAATAAGCTGCTACTACACCAGCTGATGTACCACCATATACACATACATCAACTTCTTTAACCATCATTTCCTTCTTCTCAATATTACAAGAAAAGAGAAAAGCTATTGATAATATACAATATTTTAAATTCATGGTAACAATTATTTTATCAAAAAACCTTAGATATTAATCTTTTAAAATCTATATCTAAGGTTTTTATATTACTTATTCGTAATTTGGATTCTGAGTCAAGTTCGGATTTGTCTGTCTTTCAATATAAGGTATAGGCCACAAATAATCTCTATTTTTATCAAATTTACGAATATCAACTAAACGCATCTTATAATCAGAGGATTCTCCACTTGATGCAATAGGTATATCATCATAAAATGCAGTACCCCATTCATCAATTCTTGGAGCCTTATCGGGATAAGCCTTCTTCATTCTACCAAGTAAAGGCTGATTCATTACAATTTCTGCAATTTTCCAGCGTCTTATATCAAACAAACGTAAACCTTCACCTGCAAACTCATATTTTCTTTCACGAGCTACTGCATAGAATAATTCTGTTGGATCTGTTGTAGTAATAGGAGGCATATTAACTGACGGACGTTGACGAACTTTATTAATTGCATCCAAAACTGATTGATCAATTTCTCCAGCTTTAATTTTTGCTTCAGCATAAGTAAGAAGAACTTCTGGATATCTAATCAATATAGTATTCATATCACAATCATTAAGAGCATCCTTGTCTTCTATATTCGCATATTTTCTCCAACATATTCCAGTAAAACTTGCATAAGCATGAGTAGCTTCCAAATTATCAACACGCTGATTAGTCATATAATTCCAACATTTTAAACTATCTCCATGTGTTTCAAACTGGAATCCTAAAAATTCTGAACCAGGAACTGCCAATGTATAACCCAATCTTGGATCTCTATTATCATAAGGTTTTTGCGGATTATACAACGGAGATTTATCTATCTGTTTTCCATCTATACATTCCCAAGAATCAGCAAGTTGATATGCTGGTTTTTTATTTGTATGTGCTAAAGCATTTCTAGAGCCAAACAAACGATAAAGAGCATGAACCTGAGTACCCAAAAGATATTGAACAGAGAAAACAACCTCCTTAGATGTTTGTCCTTCATACTTGAAAAGTTTAGAATAATCATCCTCAATAATATATTCAGAACCCTCCATTTCCATAACAGACTTAGATGCGGATATAGCATCTTGCCAACGTTCATTATATAAAGCGGTTCTTGCCTTCAAAGCTAAAGCAGCACCTTTTGTTGCATGACCTGATGTTGGATTGTTTTTTACTGGCAAAAACTCCGCAGCCTCAGTATATTCTTTCAAAATAAAATCTACGACCTCACTTTTAGGAGTCCTAGGCTGCTGCGCTGTTTCCAATGTTAATGTTTCTGTGATCAAAGGAACATCTCCATATAATTCAATTAAATATGAATAATATAATGCTCTTAAGAACTTCGCTTCTGCTTTAATTTGATTAAACACATCCGGATCAACCACAGATTCTCCTCTTTGCATATTTTCTATAAGATAATTACATCTGGAAATTCCTTGATAAAAAGCTTTCCAATAATTTAATGCAATGTCATTTTTAGCATCTGCAGCACCCTGTGCCATTACCTGTAAAGCATTTGTATTTCTCTCGTAACCTATATCTGAAGCCTCTTCCAATGATAAGAAAAATGTCATTGTTTCCCAATTAGTCCACAAAGTGGAATAACAACCTGTTAGAGCCATCTGCATTTCTGTTTCTGTTTGCAAGAAAGTTTGATCTGAAGGTGAACTTATTGGACTTTTATCAAGAAAATCACTACAAGAATCCAAACTTAATACAGAACATGTAACTGTTATATATAATAATAACTTTTTCATCTCTATTATATTTTTATATTAAAATCTAAGATTAACACCAATACTCATAGTCTTCATCTGTGGATAATAACCACCATTTCCTACAGGAGCTTCAACATCAAATCCTTTCCAAAACTTATCTATTGTTAGTAAGTTATCAGCACTAACATAGAATCTAATGTATGAAAGAGGTGTTTTCTGTAAAACTTTCTTAGGTAAAGTGTATCCTAATTGTATATTCTTCAAACGAATATAAGCTGCATTTTTCATCCAGAATGAAGAATTCTGCATATTATTTACCTCATTAAAAGCTAATCTAGGAAAAGCTGCATCTCTATTATCAGGAGTCCAGTAATCTTTATGTTGTTCTTGAACTGTACCTCCTTCAATAAATGTTTGTATACCTTGACCATAAATATAGCCATTAGCTTTGCCTACACCTTGTAATAACAAATTCAAATCTATTCCTTTATATTCACCATAAAGAGATAAACCGAATGTATACCTAGGTATAGTTCCTCCCATTATTACATAATCTGAAGTATTTATAACACCATCTCCATTTTGGTCTTTATATTTGATATCACCGGGTCCGAAGTTTCCATACTGTGTAGCACCCATATAATTACCATTAGCATCATAATCTTCTGGCTGAATATACCCTATAGCTTCCAAACCATATAAAGAATACATTTCTTCCCCTTCACGGTTTACAGTCAAACCTGTTTCGTTCACACCTCTCATATCCAAGATTTTATTACGGACATCCGATAAATTAAATGATGCTCTATAATTGAAATCTCCAACGTGATCAGCATAACTTAAAGCTATTTCCCAACCTCTATTCTCCATCTTTCCGGCATTCTGCTGAGGAGCATTCATACCTATAATCAATGGAATATTCAGTTTCATTAGAATATCATCTGTTACTTTATAGAAATAATCTGCTGTAATATTTAATTTATTAAATAATGTAACATCAAGACCTACATCTGTAGAAGTTGTTGTTTCCCAAGTTATATTTTTATTTGCCATATTCACAATTGCTGCTCCTGAAGAAATAGTTTTATCAAAAACATACTTATTATCAAGATTCACCATTGAAAAGTATGGATAATAGTCTCCGATATTCTGATTACCAAGTTGTCCCCATGAGGCTCTTATTTTCAAATTGTTTACAACATCTTTTATTGGTTCAAAGAAAGATTCTTCAGATATTCTCCAACCTGCAGAAAATGATGGGAAAGCGCCCCATTTATTTCCAGATGCAAATCTTGAAGAACCATCATAACGAATATTAGCTTCTAACAAATATTTACCTTTGTAATCATAATTAATCCTACCAAAATATGAACGTAAAGCCCATTCTGAAGAATTACCATAGGCTTTTTGATTTTCTTCACCTCCAGCATCCAATACAGGATAATCAGGAAATGCATAATTTTCACGATATCCTCGATGATTATCATAACGATAATCTTCTTGCTGATAACCAAATAATACCTTCAAACCATGATCATTGAACTGTTTCTCAAAAGTTGCAGACAAAGTCAATAAATTTCTAAAGTTTCTTTGAGTCTCATCTGTCAATGTAGACTTTTGAGGAGATCTGTAATATGGAGTTCCATCATATTTATAAGTCTGAACCATTTTATTAAAATTAGAAATATGATTCTCCCAGTAATTAGCTGCATAATTTCCCTGTAAAGTCAACCATTCAAATGGTTTATAATTTAAAGTTGCATTAATTACAGCTGTAGGTTTTTTCTGTTTTTTCAAACCTCCATCATTAGTAAATGCTATAGGATTATCACCATTCCATCCTTCACCCCACTGTCCTGAAGTCAAAACACCTGCCTGATTCGCAGGAATTCTACTCATCCAATGGAATGCTTCTCCCATTCTTGCCGGTTCATTTTGATCAACCATTGCAAAATGTGCATCAATCTTAGCAGATAGATTTTTAGCAATATCCATATCTGTATTAAGTCTTACAGTATATCTGTTATAATTTGTATTTTCAGTAATACCTTCTTGATCAAGATATCCAAAGCTAGCATTAGTTCTTATTCGTTTTGAACCACCACTAATTGACACAAAATGACTTTGCATTAATCCACTATTTGTCAAACACTCATCATACCAATCAGTGTCAGGATATCTATCAGGATCAGTCAACATTCCTTTACGATATTCCTCAATATATTCATCTGAATATAATGGAGATTTACCAATATTTGTATAAGCAGTATTCATCATTAACATATGATCAATAGCTCCAACTTTTTCGGGTAAATCTGTAGGACTTTGCCAACCTACATACCCATTATAAGAAACAGAGAACTTATCAGCATCAGCACGTTTAGTAGTAATCAAAATAACACCATTAGCCGCTCTTGAACCATATATAGCTGAAGAAGCTGCATCTTTCAATACTGAAATAGATTCTATTAAAGACGGGTCAATATCATTTATTCCCATCTCAACTCCATCTACCAATATCAATGCATCATTATTATTTAAAGTAGTTTTTCCTCGGATACTTATAGTACCACCATCGGCACCAGGCTGTCCGCTTCTTTGTGTAATAGCGACACCAGGGATCAGACCTTGTAAAGCCATTGAAGTCTGTCCAACTTGACGTTTTGTCATATCATCAATTGAGACTGTAGTTACAGCACCTGTCAAATTTGTTTTTTTCTGCGTACCATATCCTACAACAACTACCTCATCCAATTTTTGCGTATCTTCTTTAAGAGTAATTGTAACATTACTACCTGACACTTTAACAATCTGTGTATGGTAGCCAATATAACTTACTTCCAACACAGCACCCTCCGGAATCTCCAATGAGAACTTACCATCCATATCCGTAATAGTTCCATTAGTAGTTCCCTTCACCATAACATTAGCTCCAATAACAGGAATACCAGAAGCATCAACAACAGTTCCTGTTACAGTTTTCTTTTGCTGAACTGAAGCTGTCATAGTATCTGCAGATTCTCGTTTACTTAGAACAATATGTTTGTCATTTATTTTATATACTACATCTGTTCCTCCAAAGAGTTCCTTTAGAATCTGGTCGATATTACTTGGATCAGCCGAAACAGAAACCCGGCGGTCAACATTTATAATTTTACTATTATATAAAAAAGTATATTCAGAATTGGCTTCTATTTCATTCAATACCTCTTCTACTGTAACATTGTTCATTTCCAACGATGTACGGATAGATTGAGAATATATTGTTTCTGCACTTGCTTGGGTAAGGAAACCGGCAAGCAAAATTGAAGTTATCCGCATACGCATAGGTATTTTAGGGAATAAATCTAAAGGAGATTTAAATCCTTGTGGTATTAGTACTTTATTCATATTTTTACAGGTATAATTTAAGTTTAACGACTTAGGTTATTATGTGTTATCCGAAAGGTAGGAGCTTCGGATAATATTCAAAAGGTTTTCAATATAAGCGAGAAACTGTTTTTGCGGTTTCTCGTTTTTCTATCCGGAAAGTAATGTGTTCATAAAACAAATTTTGATTTAAAGGTTTAACATTCTTTTTTATCTATTAGACGTATGTAAATTAAAACACCCTATAAAAAATTCCAGTTTTCTTAAAAAAAATCAAATCGGATGAATAATTATCTGTTTTCGGGAATATATAAGATTGCCATTCTGCTTTGGTTCAACTATCTCACATTTTATCGGTGCCGTCTTTTCCAACAATGATAATATTTCTGAAAGAGTTTCTGTTGTAAAAGTTGCTGAATAAGCATAATCATATACTTTTTCCCCCTTAAGAATTATATCTACATTGAAATGACGAGACAATTTCTTTGCGACATCTTCCATTGGGGTTCTACGGAATATGATTTTTCCATCTTTCCAAGAGGTTTCAGTAAGCAGATTAACAGTATGGAGCTTTATATTCTTCATATCTTTGTTGAATACAGCCTGCTCTCCGGGATTTAAATCCTGATTTATATCTGAGCCGGAATATTCAACTTCAACTTTTCCTCTTGTAAGTGTTGCCTCAATTTCATCATCATCGTCATAAGATTTAACGTTGAATTCTGTTCCATATGCACTTACAGTTACGCCTTCAGATGTCAACACTTCAAAGCGGTTATCAGGGTCTGACTCTACTTTAAAATAAGCTTCTCCCGACAAATGGACTTGACGTTTTTCTCCAACAAATCTCTCGGGATAAGTCAGTTTTGAGCCGGAATTCAACATTACTTCTGTTCCATCAGAAAGGACAACGCGGGAAACTACACCATAAGCAGTTTGCAATTCTATTTGGTCTATAGGTTGCTTTTTCAAACTATCCAATTCGTAATACATATATCCTGAAAGAGCTAAAGCAGGTAAGATGAGAATTGCCGCTGCCCTACGCACAATGGTGAAAAATCTGTCACGATATTTTTCCCTATTAATCCGGGAATGCAATTCCGCCCAATTTTCATCAACAGGTATCTGACGTTGCTTTTTCAGTCTGTCCGTCAATTCCAAGATAAACTCTATATCCTTGTTCTGCTGTTCTATGTCTTCATTTATATTGTTACGCATCATCCTATTTTTTTAAACGAAGTTTGAGATATGAAATTTTTCATATCTCAGCAACCTCGTTCAATTAACCTTAATCTAACTTAACCTTTATCTATTGAAACGTCTTTTACCAATAGACGTTTAGTAGTATTTCTTACCCTATGTAAAATAGGGATTTTTTCGATAAAAACTTAACAAGGATTCTAAATTATGCGGATATTATATATAATTCCATCAATTAAAGCTATTCATAGAACGAAAGTTATCCTCAATCCTAAATTCCAAATCTTCAACACTTATATCCATAGCCAATGCTGCCGAATGGTAAACATCATCTATTGTTGTATTATAATCATCTGTTTCAAGGAAAAAAATACCATTAGATACTGTATTTAATGCCTGACAATTAAACTGCGGTCCAAAAGACAACAGCATACCATTCCTTACAAGTTGCTGAGCCTGAATATGATTCCCTCTAAAACCATGAATAATCCAAGGAACAGAAGGCCTTATTCTTTTCTTAAAAGCCAACAGTTCATCAAAAGCCTTTACACAATGAATGATAAAAGGTTTTGAATATTGTTCGGCCAACAATGCCTGTTTTTCAAAAACATCATGCTGGACTTTCATTACGTTTCCTTTCAATTTATCCAAACCGGCCTCTCCGATTGCTATAATATTTACATCCGAAGCCAGGGCTTTTTCCAGAACTTCCAATTGTTCATCTGGATTATGAATATACCATGGATGTATTCCCAAAGAAACATACTTCCCCTGATATTCTATCGAGGAAGAATTAATAATATGATTAACAATCTCAATAGTATCTGTTCTTTTATCTGAAGAGGAAACTGAGTGTGTGTGTATATTTATCTTCATATAATAATTTTTAAGGAACAGGATCATATCCGCTTCCTCCCCAGGGATGACATCTCATAAGACGACGGACTGTCAGATAAAGCCCTTTAAAAGGGCCATACTTTTTCAGGGCTTGCACTGCATATTCGGAACAAGTGGGAGTAAAACGGCATGAAGGAGGAGTTAGCGGAGATATACAATACTTATAAAAGTAAATAGGGACTAATAAAATCGCAGTCAGAATACGTTTCATAATCCATTTTTTTCCTTTAGCAGGCGTATAGCCTTATTCATAGCTTTTTCAATATCGGCATAAGGTTTTATTTCTTTTTCAATAAAAATAAAGCCAACAAGAATCTTTTTGTCATTACAGATAAGAGAATCAATAAGTTCATATTTACGTACACGATAAGCCTCACGAACCTGGCGTTTAACCAAATTCCGCTTCACCGCACGTTTAAACTTCTTCTTTGAAACACTAATCAGAATGGAAGATGTAGCGGGCAATTCCTCATCTTTACCTAAAGTCAAAAAAACAACCCGTAATGGAAACGCCACAAATGATTCTCCTTTTTCAAATAAAAGGTCTATATAGCGTTTCCATGACAGGCGTTCAGCTTTTGAAAGAGTATATCTTCTTTCAGTCATTATTATTCTCCTGATTCTTTCTTCAGATACTGCTCCAAGGCAGCCGTCATTGAAGGTGCTGCCGGTGTAGGAGCCTCAACATCAAGTCGCAATCCGGCTTCTTTAACTGCTTTCGCTGTAGACGGGCCAAAACATCCTATCCTGATATTACCCTGTTCAAATTCCGGGAAATTCTTCATCAAAGAAGAAATTCCTGCCGGACTGAAAAACACGAGCATATCATAGTCAAATTTCTCATCTGCAGTGAAATCATTGCTCACAGTACGATACATGACAGCTTCCTTGAAGATAATCTTCTTTGCTTCAAGCATCTTGCGTAAATCATCTTTGTGAACATCTGATACCGGAACAAGATATTTTTCCTTAGCATGTTTGGCAATAATATTAACCAAATCATCTTGCTTACCAACCTGAGAGAAAAAGATTTTTCTCTTTCTGTAAACTATATACTTCTGCAAATAAACAGCAATAGCTTCTGTCATACAGAAATATTTCATGGTTTCAGGGATAGTAACTCTTAACTCTTCACACAAATGGAAGAAGTGGTCGATAGCCGTTTTTGCAGTAAAAACAACTGCTGTATAGTCCAATATTGAGACTTTCTGCTGTCTGAACTCTTTTGACGAAAGAGGTTCCACCTTAATAAAAGGACGGAAATTGATTTCCACACCATACTTTTCTGCAATGTCAAAATAAGGAGACTTTTCAGACGTTGGCTTGGGCTGTGATACTAATAGTTTTTTAATGCTTAATGCCATATAGCACTTTTAACCAATAAAGTTATACAAATAAACAATGCCTCTGTATAAAAAGTACAAAGGCAGAATTTCTTGGGCGCAAAGGTACAAACTTATGTAGAATATTCCTTTATTTCTTATGTGAAATATGCGAATTATCTTGTAAATTATTGCAAAACGTGATAAAAAATAGAGAGAAATAAATATAATCATTGGTAAAAAATGCTCATCACCCACAAATACCATCCATAAAGACGGAAGGTATAAAGACACACCCCAAAGAGCTATTATCGAATTATAACAACTTCGGCAATTATAATACTGTTCTTTATCAGCAAACACATATCCCCAAAGATACAAAAACATTTGCTTAACGATGAAGAACAGGATAAACACAATAAAATTTATTCCTATATATTTAAGCACATATAATGGATCATAATAATCACCACTACCCGAGTTCCTCATCTCAACAAATAATATCACAGAACAAAGAAACAATGGCTGGAGGAGTAAAAAGACGCGGAACAGAAAACTATCCTTCACCTTTGATTCAAAAAGATTCTGGCGTGATTTGACATACCAAGCCTCTTTAGCCACTCTAAAAAAAAGATGATAATTATTTCGGAAACCCAATGCAAAAAACGAAAAGAAAAATAGAAGCATGGCAAACAACAAATCGTTAACCTGCTGTTCGTCCCACAAATGTATGCCTATATATCCTTCAAACATTTTCTTAATATGCGTTTATCAGCTGCAAATATAGAACTTTTTGTGTTTCAAAACATAAAGGACATACATTATAAAACCAGAAAAGGGCTATGGCAATAGCCATAGCCCCTCATTCCAACAATCCTATCAAATATATAAATTATTTTGTATCCCACCATACTCGTGACACAAACGTATCACCATTTTCAAGTTTTGAAACTGCGTTATTGTAATTGTCACTGTTGACCTGGGATTCTGTTGAAGGATATGCAAAACGACGTGGAATGGAACCATCTGTTGCACACAATCCGTAAGTTTTTGCATTCTTAACTGGAACAAGTTCCGGGTATCCGGAACGACGCCAGTTTGCAAATGTTTCATATTCATCACAGAAACAGTTGATCCAATACTGAGTATTAATCTGTTTCAATGAACCATCAAACGGATTCTTAGCCAAATAAGCATCAACAGCATCTGATGTCAAATACTGATTATACAAGGCTGTTGCATTTGGGAACTGAGAGAACTGTTCCATTGCAGCACGTACACCTGTTTCATAATATGTCTTTGCATCACCGCTTATCCAACCACGAACAGCAGCCTCAGCAAGAAGCAACTGTGTCTGAGCATAAGTAACAATAAATGTCGGAGATGTCGGATTTGAATAAGTGTAACGGTTGATAGTCGAATAAACACTTCTATAGTTATCAAGATATTTATCATCCTTAAATTCCGGATAATCTATACCAATAAACCATTCATTAGTCTTGTCGTTACTGTAACCACAAGGCAAACCTTTCTGGATTGCAGGGTCTGAATTACCATACTGATAGTTACTTGCGTCCTGAACAGAAATTGTCGGATCCTCACAAACAGTTGTAATCAATGCCAAACGAGGGTCTGATGTTTCCTTAAGCATATTAACGAAATATTCACTTACGAAAAACTCTCCACGGTCTTCATGTGAATAAATCTTTGCATAAGGTTCAGAAGAGTCATCAGTAGTAACACCTGCAGGATGCTCCAGTTTTACATTTTCTGCATTTGAAGTGATCAAACCATTAGAAACAGCTTTATTAACCCAAGTCTTAGCAGTTTCCGGTTCAACCTTTGACATACGCATAGCAATACGCAACATCAATGAATTTGCAAACTTAACCCATTTTTCTGCATCACCCTGGAAATAAACATCCTGTTTACCCACCTTGGCAACACCTCCGGCCTTAAGATTAGCCTGAGCTTCGTCAAGTTCTTTCAGCATATCCATATAAATGTCTTTCTGTGCATCATAAACCGGATATGAATATTCATTCGGGCGACCAGCCTGAGAATATGGGATATCACCGTAAAGGTCTGTCATTCGATGCATACCATATACACGTACGATTCGTGCCATATTATAGTCAATCTCATAACCTGCCTGCTCTTTCCACAAATCCATTACAGTTGTTACATCACGAAGTGCGCCACGGTCGCCACTGTATATTCCCCAATAAGCAGAAGAATAACCTTCGCTATAAGCATATAAACTATAGTTCCACCAGTTTCTGATTGATGATACGTGCTGCATCCACTGTGCTGAATAAATACAAGCATTACGCCATACATCCCAGTCGGAGCCCAACATCTGATGCTGTGCATTTGTGAATAGCATTTCATAAGGAACATTTCCTTCATTCATGTGCTCCGGATCAATATTCGTATCTCCGAAATCGCTACAACTTGTAGAAGCAAAAACCAATGACGCTGCAGCGAAAGCATATTTAATATATTTGTTCATAATCGTTTACTCCAAGAATTAAAATTTAACATTAACATTGAAACCTACGCTTCTTGTTGCAGGATAACCATTAAGTTCGAGACCCTGACCGTTTGAGTTGTTGTATGCAGCTTCCGGGTCAATATTGTCAGTATGTTTGATAATTGTCCAAAGGTTACGACCAACCAATGAAACATTCAAACCTTTGACAACTTTCATCTTCTCCAAAACTGATTTAGGGAATTCGTATCCGAATGACAATTCACGCAATTTCAAGAAACTTGCATTGTAAACGAATTCTTCACCGATATTGTTATTGCAAATACCCTGATAATAAGTCTGTGCATCTACTGCTACAGTGTTAGGAACATAATTTCCATTTTCGTCCAACATAACACCTACACCTACTATTTTTCCTACAGGATTATCTTCTGTACGACCAAGCAAAGTATTCTTGTGTAAACCTTCGCTATATAATGAGTAGTTTGTTCCAGAGAATATATCAGCTCCGGCTTTGAAATCCAACAAGAATGAAAGTGAGAAATTCTTATACTTGAATGTATTTGCCCAACCACCTGTAAACTTGTAAACACCATTACCAAGGCTTGACAATTCGTCTTCTCTTTGAGGAATACCCTTGTCAAACACGATATTTCCCTTAGAATCACGTTTGTATTTATAACCGATCAACTCTCCATAAGAAGAACCGACTACATTCTGCACAGATACGTTTCCAGAACGAGATGTAGCACCATCAATCTGCAACATCTTCACTCCTTCACCAAGATAAAGAACCTCACTATCGTTCAAAGCAAAGTTGAATGTTGAGTTCCACATGAAGTCTCTAGTCTGAACAGGAACGAAATCTACCATAAATTCGAAACCTTTATTTCTGATTTCACCTATGTTCATAACCTTTGAGCTATATCCCGAAGCAGAAGATGTTGAAACAACAGCAATGTCGTCCTTAGTATTCTTCACATAGTATGCCATATCAAATGTCAAACGGTTGTGGAAGAATGACAAGTTCAAACCTGCTTCCCATTCAGAAATGCTTACAGGTTTCAATCCCGGATTCGGATACTGGTCATTATTGTTCTGAGTAACTGTGTGCTGACCATTAACTGTATAGTCTCTCAATTTATAAAGCAACAAGTTCTTATATGGGTCTGTACCGTTTGATGCAGAAGCATAAGAAGCACGAACCTTACCGAAGTTGAACCAGTCTGGAATATCAAATGTATCTGTGAACACCCAAGACAATGTAGCTGATGGATAGAAGAAACTGTTATTCTGAGGTGACAATGTTGAGAACCAGTCATTACGTCCTGTCAAGTTCAAGAACACCTGGTTTTTCCAACCGAAGTCTGCAGTCGCATACACTGAGTTAACCTGATATTCAAGATAAGTTTTAGCAGCACGCTTATCGCCCAAGTTGTTTACTGACCATAAACCGTCAACAATGAAAGGACGGCCGCCTTCACTAGGAGTATACTGTTTTGTTATTGTACGCTGGCGGTTACCACCCAAAGAAGCTGAAACTGACCAATCTCCGAACTCTTTGTCGAAACCTATCAAATAGTTCAAGTTCATTTCAGAGAAGTTCTTTGAATATTCTGTCAACCAACCGTTAGGATCGGCTGCCGCACCTGTTGGCTGCACCTGTTTGAAATCCAAGCTGTAACCATCACGCTGGACAGCTCCCTGAACATACAACCAGTCTGTGATGTCCCACTTCAATGTCATAGATCCGGTCAAACGGTTCTTGTTCATTTCGTTTGTCTTGCGATACTGCAACCAATACGGGTTGTTGAAATATACGTTAGTACCACCAAGCATTTCAGAACCGTCAGGATTAGTACCCCAATCGCAACCTTCGCCACCACGTTCCAACCAACGGATATCAAATGAGTTACCACGGTGAATCAAAGACGCGTTGGTGTTACCGTTACCATCAGACAAGTTTGAACGGCCATTGAATTTTTCAAATACATAGTTGGCATTAACCATCAAATGAAGATTTTTGAAAATATCATATGTAGTGTTCATATTGATACCCTGCTGGTTATTGCCTGCATTTGGAAGAATACTTCTTTCTGTAATATTTGAAATACCGAAACGATAAGTAATCTTGTCTCCTGCACCGCTGATTGAAGCAGATGTTGAGTTGTTGATACCTGTACGATAGAAATTATCCCAGTTATCAACGTATGAATATTTATATGTATTACCCAAGAAGTTTACGGCATCTCCACCATCCATAACATCACCCCAGCTTGACATTTCTGAAGATTTAGCTGAATTGATGTCTGTAGGACGGCTACCGTATGTTCCCTGACCAAACACCTTCTGATAATCACGATAATCGTAGATTGTATTGAATGTCAAGTTATTATTAAATTCAATACTGATTGGTTTACCTTTCTTACCAGATTTAGTAGTAATCAAGATAGCACCGTTACCACCACGATAACCATACAAAGCTGAAGCTGCAGCACCTTTCAATACCTGAATGCTTTCGATATCATCAGGGTTGATGTTGTTCAAACCATCACCCATATCCAAACCACCCCAAGTTCCGGCACTTCCCAAGTTCTGGTTGTTGAATGGAACACCATCAACAACATACAAAGGCATGTTGTTACCAGTCAATGATGCGTTACCACGTATTACGACACGTGAAGAACCTCCACTACCAGTTGAGTTACCAGACACACTTACACCGGCAACCTTACCAGACAACGCGTTACCCAAGTTTGGGTCACGAGCCATCGTGAAGTCTTCACCACCGACCTGAGTCGTTGAATAACCCAAAGAACGAGACTGGCGTTTGATACCCAATGCAGTAACAACAACCTCATCAAGTTTCTGAGTGTCTTCAACCAATTTAATGTCAAATGTTGTTTGATTTCCGCTTACAACGAATTCTTGCGTAGTATAACCTATATAACTAACTTCAACAGTTGCTCCGTCAGGAACATCCAATGAAAAGTTTCCATCCAAGTCTGTAATCACACCATTTGTTGTTCCTTTCTGAACAACATTGGCTCCAATTACAGGAATACCAGCATTATCAACAACAACTCCAGAGATTTTCTTGGACTGTTGTGTAACACTTACAGCATTGTTTTCAGCTTTAGCTGATGCGTCGATTGGTGCAGCATTAACGCCTGCAGCCAAACAACTCAGAGAGATTCCAATGCATAATTGCTTAACAGGAATCAGATTACTCTTTTTTTTCATACTTTTTTTGTTTATTAAGATCAACTATTGTTTTTTCAAATTTCTATTTGATAAATAACAGCGGCTATAAAAAACTCTTTTTTTAAGCCATTTTTATTCTATTTTTACTCATTAATAAAAACTATATGAAACACGGTTAATCAACATTAATATTGTACTTCTAACAACACAGGTAAACAACATTTACCCAAATCTAGTTCAAATATCTGAATATCTTATAGTAATAAGAAAATCTACAATTCAATCTATGGAATAATCCAATTGAGTATCATTTATTTGTGTATCATAAAGTATTGGCAAATATAACGCTATTTTTATCAAACGGTAACACCTCAAACAGTTAAAAATTATATATTAACATTATACTTAGCAGCTGTAGGAAAGAGCCTTATAATCATTTTGAGCATAAAAAACTATTATATCTTTCAAAATATTATATTATTCTACACATAAAAAGCAAAAGTATGAACTTAATATAAAATTCAATCAAAACTAAATTATAAATAAAGCATATGTTTTTTAGACAAAAGCTCCGTAAATTCTTATAATTACCACACAAATAAGCAAACATTATTCACAAATAGGTTATAAACTTTCATTAATCATAAAACTAAGAAGTGCTCACAATTATTTTTATAAATCCTGTAAATGCATATGTTTTCTGCAAACGAAACAATTTATAAAAAACATGGGAAGTTTCCAGTAAAAACTAGTTACCTTTCCGGGAAAACATAGGCAGCTTTTTTCCAAAACATGGAGGTTGGTTCTTCGTCAATTTAGGTGGAGATTCTTTTAGTTCGTAACAAAATAAAAGTATGATATAATGTTGTATATCAGTTTATTATTTCTTTAAAAAATTGCAAGTGTGGAATTTTATTAGTATCTTAATATGGTGAAAAA
>JAXDRC010000056.1:0-82676 GCA_034091205.1 Parabacteroides sp.
AATCAAATGTTATGTTACAGGCAACAAAGAACAAGTACACGGTGGAAACACTCAAGCCACTGAACATTCTGTACGACCACGAACACTGGCTGACACAGCAGGACGTGGATATGGCCAACGGCTATGTGGAACTGATAGAAAGGACACGCTCGGAAAAGACTCCACAGCCGTAGATATAAATGGTAATACTATCAAGCCTGATACAGAAAATCTGAAGACAGAGGAACAGAGAGAAACCGAAATACTGAATGATAAGATTGTAAAAATATTATCATCAGTAGAGTATTGTTCTTCTAAAGAAATTATTACCAGACTTGGCATAGACTGGTCTGATGCAAAAATGAAAAAATTTCTTGAGGCAATGTCGCAGGTAGAAAAGAAAAAAATAAAAAACAGAGTATATTACTGTTTAAAAAACAGCCAGCCTAAAAATCTGGCTCTTGATTTTAAATAAGACTTTTATGGCAACAAATACATCGGCATTAAAAATTTAGTAATCTCCGGTTTACACCCTTTATTACGGAGAGACCGGATTTTTGAGCCCATAATTCTAACCACATAGTCACAACGCCTTACATCCAAAACCACAAATAAAAAACGAAACGGTTAGTGCAAGGTGCAAGTTATATATAGATATATTTGCACCTTGCACTAAAAATCCACTTATAGTTCTCTATACTTCTTTCTAAAATCAGTTGGATTACAGTTTTTATACTTCTTAAATAACCTATTCAGGCAGCTTTCATCGTAAATTCCAATTCTTCTACGATTTCACTTATTCTCATCTCACTATGCAAAAAACGACTTTCCAACATCTTTAATTTATAGTTTAAATTAATATTGGCTCTTACTTATTTATATGTTTCAATCTGTAACTTTTTAAAATACCGGTTTGAGTTTTGCAACACCCACCAGTTTATTTATTGATATAATATCTATCAGATAGCAAATCTATGGGTAAATAAAATTAATACTCCTTTATACCGTATTTCGTGCCATAAAGTTGCAGAGCATCATTAACCGCCTTCTCTCCGAATATTTTTATCATGTCTTCCAAGTCGTATTTCATCGCTTCTTCGTTAAGAGGAGTGAGACACATAACGCGCGACTCCATATCACAGTAGTCAGGCAATCTTAGGAACATACCTTTCGTAGATTGGCCGCACAGACGCCACACCGTTACCGGCTGACGGAACGAGGTCGCTTCACAGAACATATATGCCATATCCTTGACATTTGATATGTCCCAGCGGTCGAGCGGCTGATTAAAACTTTTTGCCTCGTTGAACATACAGAACATATTCTGCACGTTCGAAACATTCCAATCATTCAGTGGTTGATTGAAGCTTGACGCTTTGCTAAACATCTCACGCATATCCTGCACATTTGAGACATCCCAATCGTTCAACGGCTGGTTAAAACTCTTTGCTTCACAGAACATCTCACGCATGTTTTGTACGTTTGATACGTTCCAATCATTCAAAGGTTGATTAAATGCCGATGCCCGAACGAACATCTCTCTCATATTTGTAACGGCTGAGATATTCCATGAACCGACAGATTGGTTGAAGCTCTTTGCCATATCGAACATGTGGCACATATCGGTAACGCTTGAGACATCCCATGAGTTTAAATCTTGATTGAAGGAGAAGGCACGGTAGAACATGTACTTCATACTGCGGACTTTTGAGACATTCCAACCATCGAGCGGCTGGTTGAAGTTCTCTGCGCAGGAGAACATACTGCTCATGTCTGTTACACTGCTCACGTTCCATTTCCGTAAAGGCTGGTTAAAGCGTTCAGCTTCGTTGAACATGAAACTCATATCCGTAACAGATGATACGTCCCAGGTTTCAAGCGGCTTGTTAAATCTGTGCGCTCCTTCGAACATGTGTGACATATCACGCACGTTGGAGACATTCCATCCACTTATGTCATGGTTGAAGTAGATTGCGCCGGCAAACATGTGCTTCATCGTTAAGACGTTTGATGTATTCCACGTCTCAATACCGGCGAAGTTACTGCGTTTAGACTTCCTAAAAAGGCCTTCCATGTCAGTTATCAAAGAAGTATCAATATTGGCGAGAGGCATTTTTGCGCCCAAGTCCAAAAGCTCTATAAGCTCGCGTTTTGAGCGAGGCTTATGCTTTTCCTCTCCCACGCCGATACTGGCGGAGACTTGCAGCTCCGGATGCGCCGTTTCAAGCTCATGCTTATATTCCGCTGTATGCTCGCTGCCGTAACGTGAAAGTTCCGTGCATACTTCCGCAGGTGAGAGTTTGTCCAGCTTTTCTTTCAGCCTTGCGCGGCAGTTCTTTTTAGTTGTAAGATGGAAACAGAGTGCCAACGTCTTCACGTCGGTGAAGAGGGGAGTATAAAGGAATATGTTGTTTACATCACAAAACCGTGGTATCAGCCACATATCGAGTGACTGGTTGAAGCTGCGCGCATTTTTAAACATTCGTTCGGCGTCTTCGACACGGCTCACGTTCCAGCGGTCGAGCGGTTGATTGAAGCTTTTCGCCCCGTCGAACATGCGTAACATATACCGCACGTTCGAAACGTTCCAGTCGTTCAAAGGCTGGTTAAAGCGTACTGCTCCCTCAAACATACCTTCCATTCTAAAGACTTTCGACGTATCCCACGAGCCGATATTCTGATTGAACTTGGTGCAACCGGCGAATGTCCAAGCCATTTCACGTACTTCTGATGTATCCCATTTATCAAGTGGCTGGTTAAAATTCTCGGCTTCGCAGAACATACACGAAATTTTCTGGACCTTTGAAACGTCCCAATCATTAAGCGGCTGATTAAATTTGACGCAACCGCCAAACATCGACTCCATATTCGTTACGGACGAAACATCCCAAACCTCTAACGGCTGATTAAAATCACTGCAGCCACAAAATATGCATTCCATGTTTGTTACAGCCGAAACATTCCAATTTCCTATGGGATGGTTAAAATGCTTCACCCTATGAAACAAGCGTTCCATAGTAGTGACATTCGATGTGTCCCACGTTTCTAGCCCATCGAAGTTTGTGCGTTTTGAATCACAGAACAGCCAACTCATATCAGTTATAAGAGAAGTATCGATGTCACCGAGACAAATGCTATCATCTTTTACCAATTCCCTTAGTTCATTACGACTGCAAGGTTTGTATTTTTTAATCATAATTACTCTCCATTATTTTTAAGACCATATTTCTCTCCGTAAAGCCGCAGTGCTTCATGAACCACCTCCTCTCCCAATATTTCTATCATCTCTTGAAGTTCATATTCCCGGTAGTTCCCGTCAAGCACGGCTAGGCACATGACACGCGACTCCATATCGCGGTAGTCGGGCAAATCAAGGAAGATACCCCTCGTAGACTGGTCGCACAGTTTCCATGCCGTTATCGGTTGCCGGAACGAGGTCGCACCGTAGAACATACAAGTCAAATCTTTGACTTTCGATACGTTCCAGCGGTCGAGAGGCTGGTTGAAACTTAACGCGTCATTGAACATCTGCACCATACTCTCGACGTTTGAGACATTCCAATTATTCAGTGGCTGGTTGAAACTCGACGCTTTACAAAACATCTTACTCATGTTCCTTACGTTTGATACATTCCAATCGTTCAACGGCTGATTAAATTTTTCCGCCCTATTGAACATCTGTTTCATATTCTTAACGGCTGAAACATTCCACGCACCGACAGGCTTGTTGAAACTAGATGCGCCGTAAAACATGAGAGACATATCATGTACATTTGAAACGTCCCAATTATTCAAAGGCTGATTAAAGCTCGACGCATTGTAAAACATCTCAAGCATATCCTGCACGTTCGATACATTCCAATCATTCAACGGCTTATTGAATTTTGATGCCCCGCCAAACATACGGCACATATTCTGTACGTTAGAAACATTCCAATTATTCAGTGGCTGATTAAATTTTTCAGCGTAATAAAACATCTCAAACATGTTCTGCACGTTCGATACGTTCCAATCGTTCAATGGCTTGTTGAATTTGGATGCCCAAGCAAACATGCGAGACATATTACGCACATTAGAGACATCCCAATTGTTCAGCGGCTGATTAAATTTTCTAGTCCAGGCAAACATCTCGCACATGTTCTGTACATTTGAGACGTTCCAATCATTCAACGGCTTATTAAATCTTCTTGCCCCATCAAACATGTGTGACATATCTCGTACTTTAGAGACATCCCAACCGCTTATGTCATGGTCGAAGTATTCCGCACCAGCAAACATATTCCTCATCGTTACGACATTTGACGTATCCCACGTTTCGATGCCGGTAAAGTCTCTACTCTTAGAGTTTCGGAAAAGACCTTCCATGTCAGTTATACATGACGTATCAATCTTATCAAGAGGCATTTGAATTCCCATACTCAATAGCTCTATAAGCTCTTTTTTTGAACGAGGCTTATGTTTTCCCGTTTCAGAGACAGTACAGACTGGAGCCTTCAGTTCCGGATGTGCCTTTTCAAGTTCACGCATATATTTAGCCGTGTTTTTGTCGCTGTAACCTGAAAGTTCGGCATACACCTGCCTAGCGTCTAATCTTCCTAAAACTTCCTTCAAATATTCACGATATCTCATTTTGTTAGTATGGGCAAAGTTGAGCGTCAAAATTTTGACATCAGCGAAACACGAAGCATCCAGGAACATATCGTTGACATCGCAATCTCTCGATATCTGCCACATATAGAGAGGCTGGCTGAAGCTCGTCGCATTCTTGAACATCATTTCAGCTGTTTCAACGCGACTCACATCCCATTTGTCAAGCGGTTGGTTGAAACTTGACGCTCCTTGAAACATGCGCCTCATAAATCTTACATTACCAGTCTTCCACGAGTTAAGAGGTTGGTTGAAGTTTTTCGCACGGTCGAACATTCCATCCATATATGTGACATCCGACGTATCCCACGAGTCGATATTCTGGTTGAACTCGTAACATTCAGAGAATGCATATGCCATTTCTTGTATTCCCGAAGTATCCCATTTGTCAAGAGGCTGGTTAAAACTTTTCGCGCCGCAAAAAATACATGTAATGGTATAAACCTTTGATACATTCCAATCATTAAGTGGCTGATTGAAATTCTTTGCGAAATACAGCATAGCTTTCATGTTACATACATTCGAAACATTCCAGCGCCCAATCGGCTGGTTGAAGCTATACGCCCAAGCGAACATGGAATCCATGTAGTGAACGTTTGAGACATCCCAAAGCTCAATCGGCTGATCGAAGGCTGGGGCTTCACAAAACATGTACGACATATCCCCCACCTTTGAAACGTCCCAGTTGCCTATGGGATGGTTGAAATATTTCGCCCTGTAAAACATGCCCTTCATCGTAGTAACGTTCGAGGTATCCCACGTTTCAAGTCCATCGAAGCTTTTACGTTTTGAGTCTTTAAAAAGCTCTGTCATGTCCGTAATCAAAGAAGTTTCAATATCACCGAGACGAACGTTCTTATCATTAACTAACTCTTTAAGTTCCTGTAGAGAACTGGGGGTATATATTTTAGCCATAATTAATTCTTATAATTTGTAAATACCAATTGAACAGAGCACCATAGGTTAACAAAGAAGCGCCCCAATAAAAGATTTCTAAAGAAAAAAAAGAAAGCCGAATTAATCAACTGAACAAATTAAATTTTGAGTTTATTTAACTCTAACTATTACACAATTCACAAACAAATCGTTATTATTTTTCCAATAATTAATAGGTAACGATTTGGTAACGAAACTATGTCTTTTTAAATCTTGTAAGGTTGATTTAGTACAAAAGGTCACTAGCGTCCGCTAAAAATCGCAAATACTTCTTTGAAATAATTGAATTACAATTTATTACAAGATGTTTTCCATACAACAATTTGAATTTCTAATTTTGCAGCCTATATATAGGTTGCATATGAATAAAGACAAATACGTTTTCGCCCAAATGATTGAGTTCTTCTTTGTGTTAACTTTCGTACACATAATGGATATATCAAAGTCCACACTTTGTATGATGTAGAGACTTGAGTCCCTACCTTTATCCATATAACCGAAGCAAAAGTAAACGATGTTAGGGTAATGAATGTAATACCTGATGAATCTGGCTCTTTTTATGTTTTCGACCATGCATATAATGCCTATCATCGTCTTTATAAAATACATATGATGGATTCGGTTTTCGTTGTGCGAGCTAAGATAAACATAAAGTTGACATTTGCTCAAGAATATATTGTACGAGTGTGAGATTGAACTTATCGTTCTCTACACGGCTTTGTTACTTTATTTCCAAACACTGACGAATAAATTGGCGGTGGTAATCGCCGTCTTCCTTTCTCTATTGGTTTTAAATCATCCCAAGCCAATGTGAACAGTCGCATAAATACTTAGGAAGAAAATGATAAAATATTTACACAACCACCATTAAAGCTATTAAAGACTTGGTTTTTCATAAATTATCTTTTGTTTTTTAACAACATTATAACAGGATTTGAATCTTCTTCCAAATTTGCTACTATTTCTTTTAATTCACCTTTTAATTTATCATCACTATAGAATTCTATTAAATCTTCTGTTTTTAAAGTTTGCCATGTTAATACATCTCTGTCTAAAGGGATTGAATTCATATATACTTGTTTCTTATCTGAAAAATCTTTATTGTATACAACACACTCAAACAGGGTCTTATCATGCATATCGTATACTATATTAGTACGGGGGAAACCTGTTTGTAATCCAAAATCATATTTTTTTTCTACAATTTCCATTAAGATATAACGATCTGTAACACTGCTTACAAAAAGGAATTTTTCTGGATTCATAGTTTCAACAGAAGGTTTTCTAACAATAAACGGGGTTAATTGTAAATCAGAAGATTTGATTGTAGTATACAAAGTCTCTAATAGAGACAAATGTTATATGGTGTTTTATCACGAACTTTAAACCAATAATTGTTTCTTATATTCATAAAATAACGTTGTTTTTCTATTATTAAAAAATTATTACTATCACTCCAAATTACAACTTTCCTAAAAAGCCATGTATCAATGTTACGATAACGATTGACACACAGCTTGCCTAGTTATGAATTAATCTAAATTACGTTATAATTAGTGCTCTGATTTGTAACACTCAGAAGTAAAGAGGCAAAAGATTTTGATAATAAAGTGTTAGCTTTTAACATCTCCTCAGCTCCAGTATACCTCTAATTAACTGTTTCTTACAATATTGATTTTATCTCCAAACTATTATAACAAACCTGAGAATATATATCTTCCAATATTTCTGAAGTCAGTTTATCAAAATCTTCTTTTCGTGGTGTTATAAACAAACCTCCAATGTCTGCGGCACCAGGACTTGTCAATATTTTCCCATCATCTTCCAGGAAATACTGACGCGGACGATGCTGCTTGCGAGGTATCATCAGTATTCTCCATACTTCTCCTTTGAAATATGAGAATACATTCATCTTCGGCTCAGTTTCTCCTTCCTCACAAGGTAATACATTATATAATGTATGAAACAAAGACAAAGCTGATTCTATATCTTTTGCTTCTATAGCAAAACCACTTTTGGAATCAGAAAGATAATGATATAACACAGCTTTATCATTCTTGCATATAACAGGCAATGAACTATTATCCAAACTTTTGTTCACTTCAATATCTAATGGCATTTGTCCGAAAGTTACAGCCTGAAAATGCAAATGGTCCGGAGCAGAAGCGCCACAACGAGGTCCGTTGTAGAACAATGTATAATCTGATAACAAAGCAGAAAGCTCCATCATTTCCGTGAAGTGATCATATATGCTTTGTGCTTCATGTATCCGCGAAGGAATGGTGAAATGTTCCGTAAATATCGGGAATGGATTACAAAGCAACCAATATTTATCATGTATATCCATCCTTCCCTGCTCTGCCGGCGAATTTTCAGAACACAGAAAACATGGACGCTCGCTGATTGACTTGGAATCTATTTTTGCAGCTGAAGAAACAATACGGGCGGGATTAAACTGTACTTTAATCTGTTCGCCGCAAACATTAAGATTACGGACCATAACACCGGATAAAGCTTTGAAATTATCCGATGCCAAAGGCCAGTTTCTTTTCTGTTCTTCTATAAAACTATGTGCTTCCTTGCTATAGTCCGACTTTTCCATGTCTGTTATTTGTTTTGAAACAAACGTGCTCTAAGCTCGATTGTTCTTAATTTGTCTTTATAGAAATTATATCTGTTCATTTTCTCTACACTCAACGAAGCGTCGGAATTATCTTCCCATCTGCGGCAGAGATAAATAACATCATAAATTCGGCCAATTCTGTATTCACGGCTGATACGCAAACCAAGTGCATAATCTTCACCGTAACTTGTGTTCGGAAGATTTATAGTTCTGAGCAAAGGAGTATAGAATGCTCGTGGTGCGCCAAGACCGTTAATTCTCAAAGCATTGTTGCGTCCGTTTTCCAATGTCCATTCCTTATGGTCAATTACTCCGGGAGGTATTTCCTCCATTGCAAAGTTCGTCATTCTGTATGTACCTACAACCATCGCACATTGTTGCTCATAGAAAGTATCAACCACTTTCTGTAAAGTATTCTCAGAGCTATATACATCGTCGCTATCCAACTGGACAGCAAACTTTCCGCATGAAGGATGATGAACACCTGTATTCCAACAACCACCGATTCCCAAATCCTTGCGTTCAGGAATTATATGTACCAGTCGGCTGTCCGAAGCAAACTCACCTATGGCTTCAGTTGTTCCGTCGGTAGAATGATTATCTATAACTATAAGATTAAAATTGAAATTCGTTTTCTGTGCCAATACAGACTTTATGGCATCACGTATTGTACGCACTCTGTTACGAACAGGAATGATAACACTCGCCTCAACAGCAAACGAAGCAGAATCCTTGCTCCAGTCTATTTCCTTGAAAACAGGAGAAAGATATGCTCCGATTATTTTGAGATGCTCAGTGCATGCTTTCTCCATTTCAATCTGAACTTGTCTGTTACGAGGATTTACATAGTCGAAAATTTTCTCTCCTGAAGCACGGGTATCTATTTCCTTTACAGAATACAGATATTCATCAATATGAACTATCGGAGCTATTCGCGACAAAGCCAGACGCAATGCATATAGTCCGGCAAACTCATACTCAGTCTTTAGTGAAAACAAGGCTTCACGCCAAGCAGACACACGAACCAAAAGAACCGGACCGAAAGCAAAGTCATCACGCAAACTGCCTTCCTGATATTCTATCAGCGGATGTGGCTGTAATGCATCTTCACTCTCTTCATAATAATCTGCATATACCATTGAAGCACGGCTATCGTCTGCTATTTGAAGGAAGCGTTCTTCGGCAAACAACCCCATGTTTATCAATGACTCTGAAAGATATAACATGGCATATTCTGCTTCGCATTTTTCCGCCAGTTCAACTACTGTCGCAGAAGATAGTATATTTCCGTTTGCCTTAAAATCTTTTCCGGCAATGAATTTCTGTATTCTTTTCATAAAATATCAATTATTTCTATTTCGCAGGTTACTCAACTTAAAAGTTGACAAGGCTTCAGAGACAAGTTGACAAGGTCAAACATCCTTTAATTATATTAATAACTCTTGTCAACTCGTTTTCTTGTCAACTCGTATCTATAATTACTTAAACAAGTCGCAGTTCATGAAGACAAGCATCCACCTCAGTTCCGCTTCCAAGATGTTTTCCCAAATCATCAGAAAGTTTTATGCATTCGCGCCACTCCTGATTCTTGTTCATCTTACATTGAGTAAGTTTCATGACTATATTAGAAGGTTTATATCCTGTATCGTTGGTAAGATTTGTACCGATACCAAATGCACAGCGTATCTTTCCGTTGCAATAATTATATATTCTCAGAGCTTTCTCAAAGTCCAAAGCATTGCTGAAAATAATAGTCTTGGTCGTAGCATCTATTCCCAATTCCTGATAACGGGCAATAAGGCGGTCGATAAATTCAAATTCGTCGCCCGAATCACAACGCACGCCATCAAACAATTTAGCCTGCTTACGGCTGAAATTCGACAGGAAAGAATCTGAAGTATAAGTATCTGAAAGCGCCGTACCGAGGTCTCCGTCATAAACATTGACCCAATTCTCAAGAGCCATATAATTGGCATGCTTATACCCGAACTGTGCCCCATGAAACATAAACCATTCGTGCGGATGAGTTCCCATCATCAGCATATTATATTTCATAGCCAAATGACAGTTTGATGTACCGGTGCAGTAAAGAGAATTCTTCTTCAGATAATCTATAACCAACTCCTGAACTTCGTATGAGAATCTGCGTCGTGTTCCAAATTCGGAAAATGGCATCTTGTTTTGATTTGACAATTCCACCTTTTCCTTCAATCTGGACAACACATATTCCCTATCTATCTTATATCCTGAATATTTATTTTTAATCTCAGATACAATTGCAAGCAGCGGAACTTCATATAAAGTGACTTTATAAAGAAAATCTGTCACTTCAATATGCAAATGCTTTTTATCATCGAGATAGACATTTATCTTTTCCGGTTCGAACCGGAAAGACGACAACCATTCCCAATAAACCAAAGGTATGAAACGGCAATGAGCATACATATAATCTTTTTCCTCTTCAGTAAGCTTTACTTCAGCCAATGATTTGATTGATGATTTAAGTTCTGATAGAAATTCTTCACTGTATTCCGTTTCGTCGCGGTCGGTAAACGCAAATGTTCCCATTGCGTAAGGGAACAATTTTATATAAGCATAAGATGTGGTAAACTTATACAAATCAGTATCTAATATTGAATATAAAGTCATATAGTTTTATATGAAATTTTGTTTTATGATTTTTGAAAAAGAGATAGCTATACAAAAGTATCCCAATTAACATTAAATCCTAAAGATACAAAATTTAGACAAACCACCCACACAATTGCAAACAAAAAAAGAGGCTGTGTCAAAAATAAGTTTAAACACAGAGTCAGAGATACAGAGTTTATATTTTTTTTATACTCAATTTATTTCCTCTGTGACTTCGTGCCTCTGTGTTTCTTTATTTTCGTTTTGACACAGCTTCTTATAATAGAAACTCTTATTTATCGAAATAAGGCAATGAATACGGATTACGATACTGATACCAGTACAAGCGGTGAGCAGCAGCTTCCTTGTCATCGCCAAACGACAATGTTGCAGGATCCCATTTAACCGGACGGCCCAATTCACGTGCGATATTGTTCAAGCAGCATAGAGTGTTTGTGCTGCAACCAACTTCAACCGGAGCGATAGGATTCTTGCGTGAACGTACACAGTCGATGAAGTTCTGCATATGAGGAGCACTCTTTTCGTACTGACCTTTTCCGATTTTTTCTTCTTTCTTTTCCAACAAAGAAGGATCAGAACATTCGATATATCCACGAGCCACTTTGATCCATCCTTTATCACCGATAAAGCGAATACCCTGAGCATTAGCATCATCATCACGGAATGGCTGTTCTGTCATCACGATTCCGTTTGCATATTTCATTGTAGCATACTTGGTTCCATTATATCCCTTAGGAATATATTCAACAGGACCTGAACCATCCATACCGATTGCAGCCTGAGCAATATCAAACATATGCGCACCCCAGTCTGCTGTGTAGCCATTCCCTGTTTCGCTATACCAGCGCCAAGCGCCCCACAATTTTTCATTTTCTTCAGGATCCAAAGAAATAGGAGGACACAAGTCTGGATGATAATGAATCTTAGGATCGTTCAACGGACCCATCCACTGATTGAAGTTCAAGTTTGCAGGAACTGGCATTTCCGGCAAATTAAGTGGTGTAGGTGGTTCACCCACACGAGCATAAATCTTTTCGATATGACCGATAGCACCGCTTCTTACCAATTCGATAGCCTTCTGGAATTCCTTGCTTGAACGCTGCTGGCTACCAACCTGAAGCACTCTGCGGTTTTCGCGTACGGCACGCACCATGGCAAGACCTTCAGAAATTGTATATGCCAATGGTTTCTGGCAATATACATCTTTTCCTGACTGGCAAGCGTGGATTGTACACAAAGCATGCCAGTGATCCGGTGTTGCAACCTCGATTGCATCAATATCCTTTCTATCCAACAAATCTTCGTAGAATTCATATTTGTCGCAGCGCTCATTCATTCCTTTTGAAGCCTGCCACTTAGCAACACGACGACGGAAGCGTTCTGTTTTCAATGTATCAACATCACAGCATGCTGCAACCTGCACACCTGGACATTCTGAAAAGGCTCCAAAATCAGACAAGCCTTGCTGTCCCAAACCGATAAAACCAAGAACAACCCTGTCACTTGGCGCTATTTTCACACCATCAATTTTCCAACTTGGCAGAATTGTCAAACTTGCTAAACCTAAAGCCGACAAACCTAAAAACTCCCTGCGGCTTATAGCATTTTTCTTGTCGCTATTATTCATGGTTATTATTTTGTATTTATATAAGGTTATTAACAATCACTCAAATTTATTAAATGATTTCGAATATCAGACAAGTAATCTTGCAAAATATGAATTTAGGCAAAAAACTTGATAAAAATCAAGTAAAACGCATTTTATTATGTAAGTTTGCCACGTAAGAGTTTAAATTAGTGTGAAGTTTCATAATAGGTAAACTTTAAGGACTTCAGAATACTTATAGTAGTTGTTCAAAATTATTTTTATAAGAGAAGTTTGTCTGAGCTCACTCTTATAGGAGTTATAAGGAGTTACATGAAGTTAAAGCTCTGCAGGAAGTTAAAAGCCGATAGATTACGGAAACAAAATAGTTAACAAGGCTTCAGAGACAAGTTGACAAGGTCTGAACAGCTGTAATTTCACGAATTATTATCCAAAAATCTCGTCAACTTGTTCCCTTGTCAACTCGTTTCCTGCAAGTTGAGCTTGCGAAACTTGAATAAAATTAATATTGAACAGTTATTTAGTATATGTAGCCTTGTTTACTTGTAAACTGAACTTAAAAACTTATAAACTTAGAAACTTATCTACCATTACAGTTGTTATTCAACAAATAAGATATAGCATGAAGAATAAAATTTTAATATTGTGCAACGTTGCTTTATTGACGTTCAACAGTTGCATCAAGGATGAGCCTCTTTGTCCGGAAGCTGAAATAACAAGTTTCTCCATTCCTGAAAAGATAGCATTCAGTACTCCGGTAATAAACCAAGGGACAAATACTATCGAAGTATTTGTGAATGAAGACACAGACCTCACTAACATCACTCCAACATTGGAGGTAAACGACAAATCAACTCTTTCACCGGCATCCGGAACTGCACAGGATTTCACTAATCCTGTAATATACACCGTTATGGCTGAAGACGGAATCCATACTCGTGAATATACGGTTAATATAATACCGATGACGGACGACGTGTTTACTCCTTTGATGAAAAAATTCAATTTTAACACCTGGCAGACAAATCCAACTCTCAACTACGAATATCCAATACAACAACTGGACAACGGAACGACTTTCAATATATTCTCGTCAAGTAATCATGGAATTTCTTTATACCAGCAATTCAGCGACCCGTCATTATACCCTACTTATTCCATTGAGATGAATGGAGGAAAGGCTGCTGAAATTATAACAAAAGAAGGACCTGGAAGTATTATGGGAATACAATATATCCCTGTAATAGCAGGTTCTTTGTTTACCGGCACAATGAATCTTCTGAATGCTTTGGCAAATCCTCTGAAGGCTACGGAAATGGGACAACCTTTCAACCAAAAACCGATAACACTTAAAGGATATTATAATTATAAATCCGGAAGTGGTAGTTATATTGAGCACGACGGGAAAGCAAATCCTTCAAGAAAAGACTCGTGTGCTATTTATGCTGTATTTTATAAGATTGACGATAACATTAAAACTCTTGACGGTACAAATATTATGACTCATAAAAACATTGTATCGATGGCAATGTTACCGGACCGTTCTTCTACTCCAGGCGAGGAAATGATTCCGTTTGAAATTCCTTTCGTGAAGAAAAACGACATTGAAGTTGATTTCAATAAATATTCCTATAAACTCGCATTGGTATTTTCTTCAAGCTTTTATGGCTACATATATGAAGGAACACCGGGAAGCAAACTTATTGTTGACGATGTTGAGATTGTAACAGAGTAAAAATACAGGAGGACAAAAGATGAATAAAGATATAAAGATATTGGCAATAGCAGGTATTTCCTTTTTATCGGCTTCTTTTGCCAAGGCACAGGAATTTTCAAGTAATTGGGAATGTAAAGTTTTTGCAGGATATAATATTGGAGGAACATCTCCACTTCCGTTACCTGCGGAAATAAGAAAAATAAACTATTGGAAACCAGGATTCGGAGGAACTCTTGCTTTTCAGGCAACTCGCTGGCTGTCTCCTAAATGGGGAGTTAGCAGTGGATTAGCTATCGACCTTAAAGGTATGAAAATCGGAGCAGAAGTGAAATATCTTCAAACGAATCTCGTTGTGGGCGAAGGCGACAATACCGGTACTTTCTCTGGCACTTTCTCCGGAAAAAACACAACGGACATGAGAAATGATTACCTTGTGATTCCAGTTATGGCAGCTTATCGTCCAAACGAAATATGGAGAGTGCGTTTTGGCGGATATGTTGCTGTGCAGAATAACGCTAAATTTGAGGGAACTGCTTCCGACGGTTACATAAGGAACGGCGGACCGACCGGAGAACGTATAAATGTTGAATCTGCTACTTACGATTTCGCAGACAAAGTAAAGCGATTCGATTGCGGACTTATGGCATCTGCTGATTGGTTTTTCACAGAAAAAATGGCTGTTACGGGACAATTATCGTGGGGATTGATTCCTATTTTCCCTTCGGATTTTGACGGGCTGAGCTATAATATGTACAATATTTATTTCTCTCTTGGTATAGCTTATAAATTGTAGTTGACAAGGTGTCAGATACAAGTTGACGAGGTTAATACAAGCAAAAGGAGTTAAAATCCGCTTTACGGTTTTAACTCCTTTCTTTATATATTATGTTATTAATTCAAGTTTCGCAAGCTCAACTTCCAGATAACAAGTTGACAAGAATTTCGGATAATAATTCATGAAATTATAAGTGTTCTGACCTTGTCAACTTGTATCTGAAGCCTTGTTAACTTTTAAATTGAGCAACTTGCGAAACTTAAATTATTTACTTTTCAATTCTTATGCGGGCATCGACAGCAAACAAACCTCTTTCTGTTGCAAGAAGCGGATTGATGTCCATTTCCTTGATTTCCGTAGCAAAACGAAGCAATGTTGACAAACGAACAATAATATCTGCGTATTGCTGTTCATCGATTCCTTTCTGTCCACGTGTTCCTTTAATAATTGGATACCCGCGAAGAGAGTGAATCATTGAATATGTTTCTTCGTAAGACAGAGGAGCAAGACCTGAAGTCACATCCTTAAGCACTTCCACAAATATTCCACCAAGACCACATACAACTACGTGACCGAAGCGATTCTCATATTTAGCGCCAAGGAAAAGTTCCTGACCTTTTAACATTGGCTGAACAAGAATTCCTGTCACGCCCGGAAGTTTCATCATTCTGTCATATTCAAGAGCAAGATGTTCTTCTGAACGTATATTCAATGCAACTCCGCCAATGTCACTCTTGTGGACAGGACCAACAACTTTAGCAACAACTGGGAAACCTACTGATTTTGCAAAATTGATAATCTCTTCTTTATTATCTGAAGAAAATTCCTCAACCAAAGGAATATTTGCAGCCTTAAGAAGCTCGCGAGTATCCGAAGGATTCAAATATCCGCTCTCAGGCAAACGGTCAATGATTCGACGAACTTCAGGAACATCAACGCCATAAAGCTGAATATCTGTACTTGCAGGTTTCGGTGTGTTGATTACTCGTGCCAATGCCGTTCCAAGCGTAACTTCGTCAGAGAAATTCACATGTCCTTTCTTAACAAAACTCTGAACTTCCGGACTTGCTGTTACAATTGACGGAAGCACTGGGAAAATAGGCTTCTTGCATTCTTCCATTTTCTTGTGAAGAACTTCATATGCGTCATAAAGCTTAACCAAACCAGGGCTACCGAAAATAACCATCATAAGGTCGATATTGTCGAATCTGTTTTCGCAATAATCAATTGCTGTGGCAAGATGCTCCGGAGTTCCTGTACCAATGATATCGATAGGATTTCCGACTGCTGCACCAGGATAAAGTTTAGTTTTCAGTTCTTCAGCAATAGGTCCGTTCAAATCCGGCACGTTCAGTCTTCCTTTTGACAAAGCATCGGCAAGCATAACAGCCGGACCACCGGCGTGAGTTACAATCGCACAGTTCTTGCCTTTCACTTCCTTAAGTGTGAATATACTTGCAACAGTGGTAAGTTCCTCACGGCTGAAACATCTTACGATTCCGGCTTTACGGAACAAAGCCTCAACCGCAGAATCAGCATTAGCGATAGCGCCAGTGTGTGATGAAGCGGCACGCTTTCCTGAATCTGTACTTCCGGCTTTGATAGCAGCAATCTTACAACCTTTGCGGATAAGAGAAGAAGCATGGAACAAAAGTTTGTCAGGATTCTTGATTTGTTCCAAATAAAGCATCTTTATCTTTGAATCCATTACCGGGTCAAAGTTCTTATCCATATATTCCAATATATCCTCAACTCCATTCTGAGTGCAATTACCTACAGACCATACTGAAGAGAAACGCAATCCTTTTGTAAGAGCTGATTCGATAATAAACAATGCAGTTCCGCCGGAGCTGGAAATGAAATCAACTCCTTCCGGATGAAATTCAGGTATAGGCAAAGTGAAGACACCGTGAAAGTTCATGTTCATCAGACCGATACAGTTCGGACCAATCAGAGAAGCTCCTGCTTCATTTATAATCTGAAGCATTCTGGCTTCAAGAGCTGCGCCTTCTTTTGTTTCTTCACCAAAACCGGCAGAAACGACAATGAAAGCCTTCACTCCTTTTTCCTTAGCCAAAACCTCTACGGCATCAGGACAAGCCGGTCCGGGAATAGACAAAATTGCCATCTCCGTTTCCGGGACATCTTTAACTGAAGGATATGATTTCAGACCTTGAACATCTGTTTCCTTCTTGTTTACCACATAAAGTTCACCTTTATATTTTCCGTCCAATAAATTACGGACCAAGCGACCGCCCGGTTTGTGAACATTGTTGGAGCCACCGACAACAACAATACTTTGAGGATTGACTAACTCACGGTTTATCATAACATTTTGTTTTGATTTAACGACTATAACCTTAGCAAATATATGTAATTAGATTGACAAATGCTCAATTCGGGCATCATATTTAACATTTAGTAAAAAATTCACATAAAACATATATTTCAAGGCATAATATTTTATTCAAGTTTCGCAAGCTCAACTTTTAGGAGTTATATGGAGTTACAGGAAGTTAAAGCTCCGCAGGAAGTTAAAAGCCGATAGATTCCAGATACAAATAGTATTGGCTTTTAACTTCTTTGCGATGCGAAGCGTAGCCGTAACTCCATATAACTTCTTTAACTCCTGAATGTTGAGCTTGCGAAACTCAAAATATTTATATATCAATCAAACATCTCATCAATACCGCCAACCGTAGTTCCACGCTCATCATTTACAATTTCTTTTTCCGAGCTGCAAGGATTAGCATATTGTTCAGGGATTTCCCAAACATCGTCTTCGCTATATCCTAAAGATTTATCCTTATATACTTTCTGCATATAAAGGGCATATATCGGAAGAGCTGATGCAGCACCTTGTCCCCATTCCATTCTGTCGAAATGGATTGAACGCTCTTCTCCACCAACCCAGCAACCGGATACAAGAGTTGGAGTGAATCCCATGAACCAAGCATCAGAGTTGTTCTGTGTTGTTCCTGTCTTTCCTCCCATTTCGGCTTTTATACCGTATCGTCCTCTGACACGTCCTCCGGTTCCGCCATCAATAACACTCTTAAGCATATGCAACATTTTATAAGAAGCGTCTTCAGGCAACACTTCATTCATCTTAGGAGTGAAGTTTGCAATCGTATTCCCATACGAGTCTTCGATACGGGTAACATAAAGCGGTGCAACTCGTATTCCTTTATTTGAGAATGTCGTATAAGCACTGACCATTTCCCCTACCGACACGTCCGGAGTTCCAAGACAAACTGAAACAACCGGGTCAATTTCTCCTTTCAATCCGAATGAATGAAGCAAACGAACAAATGTATAAGGAGAAAGTTTACCCATCAGATATGCGGTTACCCAGTTGTCAGAATTCTGCAATCCCCATTGGATTGTAACCATCTCGCCGATACGTTTCTTGTTGGAGTTACGAGGAATCCAAAGCTTTCCGTTTTCGTCAGTCAGTTGCTGCTGTACATGGAGCATCTCATCGCAAGGACTGATGCCTTCAATCATAGCCAACGAATAAAGATAAGGTTTGATTGTTGAACCAATCTGACGGCGACCGCCATTTACCACATCATACTGGAAACTATTGTAATCAATTCCTCCTACATAAGCCTTGACATGTCCGGTTCTCGGGTCCATTGACATGAAGGCACTACGCAAAAACGATTTGTGATAGCGGATTGAATCCCATGGCGACATAATTGTGTCAATCGGTCCGTCCCAGCTGAACACTCGCATATCAATAGGTTCCTTGAATACTTTAGTCATTTCGCTTTCACTCATACCGGCTTTCTTCATAGCTCGGTAGCGGTCTGTCTGATGCATTGCACGCATAATGATTGTATCCGCCTGACCTTTGGTAATATCCTTGGAGAAAGGAGCATTGCTCTTACCTTTCTTTTCCTTGAAGAAAACAGGCTGAAGAGTTTTGCCTACGTGTTCACGAACTGATTCTTCAGCATATTGCTGCATTCTGGAATCAATTGTTGTATAAATCTTAAGACCGTCTGTGTAGATATTATAGTTTTCGCCATTGGCTTTCTTGTTTTTGTTACACCAACCATACATAGGGTCGTTCTCCCATGCAGTTGAGTCTTCCTTAAATTTCTGCTCCTGCCATGAAGCGTAATTCTTTCTGTCCGGTTTCTTTGCCGTCAATGTCAATCGCAGATATTCGCGGAAATATGGAGCCAATCCGTCTTTATGGTCAACTCTCGTAAAATGAAGAACCAAAGGAAGTTTCTTCAACGAGTCGCATTCTGCAGCTGAAATATATCCGGCCTTAGCCATCAAATCCAGAACTGTGTTTCGGCGTCCGCGAGTTCTTTCGTTGCGTCTGACAGGGTTGAAATATGAAGGATTCTTGCACATTCCTATCAAAGTTGCAGCTTCTTCTATTTTCAGAGTTTTAGGAGTCTTACCAAAATACACTCTTGCTGCAGACTGAATACCAACAGCATTATAAAGGAAGTCGAACTTGTTAAGATACATATTGATAATCTCTTCCTTTGTGTAATAACGCTCCAGCTGAACTGCAATAACCCATTCGATAGGTTTCTGGAACAGACGCTCCATCATATTGTCGGCACTTGGGGAGAAGAGCTGTTTTGCCAACTGCTGTGTAATGGTACTTCCGCCACCACCACTCTTCTGCATAAGTATTCCGCGCTTAACCACTGCACGCAAAAGTCCTTGCATATCTATACCGCTATGAGATGCGAAACGGACATCTTCTGTCGCGATAAGTGCATTAACAAGATATGGTGACAAATCTTTGTAGTTAACATATATACGGTTATCCTGACTATGGGCGTAACTGCCCAAAGTTTTACCATCCGAAGATATTATCTGAGATGCATATTTATCAATCGGATTTTCCAATTGCTCCACCGGTGGCATATAACCGATAGAACCGTTTGCTATGGATGAGAACAGGAAAAATACAACAGCTACTCCTATGAAGAATAAAGCCCAACAAGTAATTATTATACCTTTAGTAATCTTTGATGCCATAATTTTTTATTCACTACGTACTAGTTGGCAAAGGTACTGAATTAGTTGGAATTTATGACATATATATCAACTTTTATAGTTAACAAGGCTTCAGAGACAAGTTGACAAGTAGATAAGCAGAACGAAAGTTGAGTTTGCGAAACTTATACTTTACAATAGTTTTGTTTTTTATGCTGATGAAACTGTAATAAGGTAATTTAAAGCTGAAAGGGTAGTATATTTTCTTGCAACTAAAGCTTAGTTTTCAAAAACTAAGATTTAGTTTATAAAAACTAAGACTCAGATTATAAAAACTAAGTCTTAGTTTTAAACTTACATAAGGATAAACGTATTTATTAAAAGATATTTTTAAGAAAATAAGCTATGCTGGTTCAGGATTATGGCAATAAGCTAGCAAGAAAACAAGTTGACAAGAGTTTCTTCAGATAATCAATTGCCAGGAAATAAATGTTTACCTCGTCAACTTGTATCTGAAGCCTTGTCAACTTTTAAGTCGGAGCTACCTGGTAAATTAAACGATTAATATAAGACATTTTTATGTTGAAAAACTAACTTTTTCTCAATCCGTTTAATAAAGTAATATTATAACTTTGCATAAAGTGAAGTTGTTATTCATACTATAATATTGGGGATAGATTTTCCATGAAATAATATGATAACAGAAAGACTTAAACAAACACGAAAAATTATAATCTTAATATCATGGAAAACGACAGCAAACAATTCAACCCCTCTCCTCTTTTCGGTGTATTCTTATTCGCCGGAATTATTTTTGGACTTGCTATCCGAAACAACTTTGACATAAAATCCATGGCTATAGCATACGGATTGCTAGGCGGAGTTATTATGGGTGTTTTATTTGAGGGCTACAGATTTTACAAATTTTGGTGCGCCAAAAACAAAAACAAATAAAGAAACATAATATTTGCAGATATAAAAAATAACGTATTTATGAGCGGTATTCCAAATCTAAAAGAGTTGGTTCTGAGAGACACGCCTTTTGCCAATCTTATGAACAAGCGTATCTACAACGTGTTGTTGATTGCGACAAAATACGATGCTTTCATGCTTGAGGACGACGGGCGAGTTGACGAACAGATATTCAATGAATATACATCATTAAGTTTGCGCTATCCTCCACGATTCACACAGGTGACTACCGAAGAAGAAGCACTGGCAGAGCTTAAGGACAGGAACTTCGAACTTATAATATGTATGCCGAATATGGACCACAGGGACATATTTTCAGCGGCAAAAGAAATAAAGGTTCACTACCCAAACATTCCCATAGTAGTTCTTACTCCTTTTTCCAAAGAAGTCTCAAAGAGGGTTGCCAATGAGGACTTGAGCGCCATTGACTACGTATTCAGCTGGCTTGGAAACACAGACCTGCTACTTGCCATAATCAAACTTATCGAGGACAAGATGAATGCTCCGGAAGACGTGGCAAGCGTAGGCGTTCAAATCATACTTCTGGTTGAAGACTCTATAAGATTTTATTCATCTGCTTTGCCGCACCTCTACAAGTTTGTCCTTGAGCAAAGCCAGGAATTCTCAAAAGAGGCGCTAAACGACCACCAGCGCACATTAAGAATGCGCGGAAGACCAAAAATTAAACTTGCCAGAAACTATGAGGAAGCAATAAGAATATTTGAACAATACAAGAACAATATATTAGGAATAATTTCTGATATGAGTTTTATGCGCGAAGGTGCAAAAGATCCTTTTGCCGGATATAAATTCGGACAATATGTGCGTAAGACAGGATTGATTATTCCTTTCATACTTGAATCTTCTGAAGCCAGCAACGTGGTTTATGCCAAAGAGCTAAGCGCATCGTTTATAGACAAGAACTCAAAAAGCTATCCGCAGGATTTGCGAAAGAAAATAATGCAGCGCTTTGGTTTTGGTGATTTTGTCATTCTTAATCCTCACACAAAAGAAGAAATCATGAGGATAAAAGACCTGAAAGACCTTCAGGTAAAAATTTTCCAAATACCGGACGATTCACTGGTCTATCACTTAAGCCGGAATCATTTCTCACGTTTCTTCTATTCAAGAGCGATGTTTCCTCCTGCAGAAGTGTTGAAATATGTTGATGTTTCTGATTATAAAAACATGGATGAGGCGAGAAAATTGATTTTCGACCTTATTGTGCAATACAGAAGGATGAAGAATGCCGGAGTTGTTGCCATATACCAGAAGGAAAGATTTGACGAATACAGCAACTTCGCACGTATCGGCGACGGTTCTCTTGGAGGGAAAGGGCGTGGTCTGGCATTTATCGGAGCGATGATAAAACGATATCCAAAGTTGGATCATGAGAATTTCCAGGTTAATATTCCAAAGACTGTTGTTATCTGTACGGATATATTCGATGAATTTATGGAAACAAACGAATTATATCCGATAGCATTAAGCGATGTTGACGATGCAACAATTCTGAAATATTTCCTACATGCCAGCTTACCTAAAAGGCTTATTGAGGATTTGATGGCATTCTTTGATGTTGTGAAAAGTCCTATAGCGGTCAGATCTTCCAGCTTGCTTGAGGATTCGCATTATCAGCCATTCGCCGGAATATATTCTACATATATGGTTCCTAAGATTGAGGACAAATATGAGATGCTCCGAACTGTCAGCAATGCCATAAAGGCTGTCTATGCTTCTGTTTTCTATCGTGACAGCAAAGCATACATGACGGCAACCTCAAATATTATTGACCAGGAAAAGATGGCCGTTGTGTTGCAGGAAGTAATAGGAACACGATATAACAATCATTTCTATCCTACCATTTCCGGTGTTGCACGCTCTCTGAATTTCTATCCTATTGGCAATGAAAAAGCAGAGGACGGAATTGCAAATATCGCTTTAGGTTTGGGTAAATATATCGTTGACGGAGGCGTGACATTGAGATTCTCACCAAGGCATCCGCACAATATTCTTCAGATGAGCACTATGGATTTTGCATTGAGAGAAACTCAGACAAGATTCTATGCTCTTGACCTCGAAAATATGGCTGAAGATTTCCAAACAGACGATGCATTTAACCTCATAAAGTTAAACCTAAAAAATGCAGAGGCTGATGGTTCGCTGAGGTATATTGTTTCCACATATGACCCGTATGACCAGATTATCCGCGACGGTTTCTATCCTGGCGGAAGAAAAATCATATCATTCGTCAATATCCTGCAGCATGATGTCTTTCCTCTTGCCCATACATTAGATCAGATATTGCATATCGGACAAGACGAAATGGGTCGTCCAATAGAAATAGAGTTTGCAGTAAACATGGATATAAATGACCCTAAAAAGGCAACATTCTATCTTCTGCAAATAAGGCCTATTGTGGACAATAAAGAAGTTATGGAAGAAGATCTTTCACAGGTAAAGAATGAAGATACGATTCTTTCGTCAACAAGCGTATTGGGGCATGGCATCGTAAATGATGTAAAAGATATTATATATGTAAAGAGCGAAGCATTCAATTCTGCCAATAACCAACTAATAGCTTATGAGATTGAAAAATTGAACAGAACATTTACCGAGCGTTCGGAAAGTTATGTTCTTGTTGGTCCGGGCAGATGGGGAAGCAGTGATCATTGGCTTGGCATTCCTGTAAAATGGCCTCATATCAGCAATGCACGAGTAATAGTTGAATGTGGCTTGGAAAACTACAGAATCGATCCTAGCCAGGGAACTCATTTCTTCCAGAATCTGACATCTTTCGGCGTAGGTTATTTCACAATAAATCCATTCAAAGGCGACGGATGGTTCGATGAAGAATATCTCAACAATATTCCGGCAGTTGAGGAAACTCAATATCTGCGCCACGTAAGACTGGAAAAGCCTATGATTATAAAAATGGACGGCAAAAGAAGCTTGGGTGTCGTAATGAAACCTGATCAGAATAACTGAAAAGACGGATTATTTTCATATCAGGAATAATATTTAGGTCCGGACTCGAATAATTTTGGAGTCCGAGCCTAACTTTTATATTAAAGAATATGCTTTTCTCTCCATTTTACTCAAAACACACAAACCTGTTTATCAGATAATTAATAAAATCAAGGAAAATTTTATCAAAAAAAATCTCAGAAATATTTGCAGATTAAAAAAAAGTCTATACCTTTGCACCCGTAATCGAAACAACAACGGTTACAACGCAAAAACAAAATGGTGCCATAGCTCAGTTGGTAGAGCAAAGGACTGAAAATCCTTGTGTCCCCGGTTCGATTCCTGGTGGCACCACTTTCAAAAGCGCGGGATGTAGCACAGTTGGCTAGCGCGCCACGTTCGGGACGTGGAGGTCGGAAGTTCGAGTCTTCTCATCCCGACAGAAAAGGCTAAATACTTATTAATGATAAGTATTTAGCCTTTTTCTATATAAATCTCATCCTAGAATTATTAATAAACATATACACCTTAAATATGGCAAACAGAAACTACACACAAGGAAAATTTGACTTTGAAATAAGTCAAGAAAAAGAAATTATTCCGGTTATACAAAAAGGAAAAGTAAAGCTGTCAAGTGCACAGACTACATTCAACAGGTTAAATAAAAAAATCGCAAAACTCAAAAGTGAAATTGAAGAAATTCCGGAAAGAGAACGAATAATAAAAGAATTCTTTGATGAACATCTCTCATGTTTATTTGAAGAAGAGGCAAACTATGTAGAATCAATCCTATTAAGCCTTGACAAAGCATACGAAACAGCCAAGTTAACAAATAAAGAAAAAACATATTTACCTGCATTATTTCTACTAGAATCAAAATACATCAACGACCTTCCATATGATGAAAAAAGAATGGAGGTTTTATACTCTCTTTATAATAAATATACACAAATTCACACCGGACTAACACTAGAAGAAATCGAACAAGAGCAGGTTAATATGTTAATCGATGCTTATCAGGGAATGGGTTTCAAGGTTACAGAAAAAATAAAGAAAGCCAAAAATGAAGAGGATTTTTTCAAAGCTATTCTGGAGTCACAAGAAGCTGACGAGTTCGAAGCTATAATTAACAATGAAAAAGAACAAAAGAAACAATCTTCTAAAAAGAGAGTTTCTACCAAGAACGAGTTGGAAAAAGAGCTGCAAGAAAAGATAACAAATAAATCCATAAGAGAAATTTATCTGAAACTTGCAAAAAAATTACACCCAGACAAGGAGGCAGACGAGAAGCAAAGAGCGGAAAATGAAGAAAAAATGAAACAGCTCACAAAAGCTTATAAAGAAAAAGATCTTGCCTCACTGTTGATTATGCAGGTAAACTGGATGAAAGACCAGACAAATAATCCTGAGAATCTTTCTGACGATATATTAAAGCAATATAACAAGATACTGAAAGAGCAAATAAGTTGTCTGGAAGATGAATACTATTTGTTATGTGACGCTCCTTTACCAGGAGTTTTAGGAACATATAACGGATTCCGCAAATACCCGGTTAAAGAACTCTTTTATCAATTGAACAAAATGTACTCAATACATAAAGAAGAGTTATCGAAAACGGCAACCCGTGCCAAATGTGCTAAAACAACAAAAGGCGTAAAGCAAATGTTAAAAGAATATATTATATTTGAAGAGAGAAAGGATAAATATATTGATTTTAATTATCTGATGGATTTAATTGCCAGAATAGATCCTTAAAATAATTCCTGCCAAATACTGACAAGCGCGATTTTGCGTTATAACAAATCATACATTCACAAGAAAGGCTGCTATATTCAAGAGAAATATAGCAGCCTTTCGCTAATAATATAATGTAATCTCTATTATCTGCGTTTGTTGCGTTCACGCTCTTCCTGCTGACGTCTCAAAGTTTCCTGCTGGATTTTCTGAGCTTCTTCCAAACGCTTCAAGAATCCTGATTTCTTAACAGGACGACGTTTGTTTGCTTCAAGTTTAGCCAACAGTTTTTCTTCATCAACAGTGTAGCGGAAGAATAATGTCTGCGCAATAGTAACCAAAGTAGAAATGAAATAATAATATGTCAAACCAGATGCATAGCTATTGAAAATAAACAAGAACATCAACGGCATCATATACATTACCGCTTTCATTCCAGGCATCTGCTGCTGACCAGTATTGGTCATTTCCATATTATATTTTGTATAAACAATATTAGTTACAGTCATCAACAAACAGAACAAACTGATGTGATTGCCAAAGAATGTAGAAATCAAAGGAATCTGAGCATCCCAGCTGACAATAGCATCATATGTTGACAAGTCGTTTGCCCAAAGGAAACTTTCATGTCTCAATTCAATAGCTGAAGGGAAAAACATGAAGAGAGCAATCAAAATAGGCATCTGCAACAACATTGGAATACATCCGCTCATAGGACTTGCACCGGCACTACTGTAAAGTTCCATAATCGCACGCTGCTTATCCATTGCCTGCTCAGGATTAGGATACTTAGCATTGATTTCCTCAACTTGAGGACGAAGAACTTTCATCTTGGCAGATGACATATATGATTTATATGTCAATGGCAACAATATAACCTTAACGATAATAGTCAATAAGAATATTATCAATCCATAACTTGAGATAAAGCTTCCCAAGAAGTTAAACAGAGGAATTATGAAATACTGGTTAACCCAACGGAAAATACCCCAACCAAGAGGGACAAGCTTTTCCAAATGAGGTTTTTCATCGCCAGACAAGTTATCATTGTAATCTTTCAACAAAGCAAACTTGTTAGGAACAAAGAAAAACTGGAAATCCGTAGATTCGGCACCTTTCAAATCAAAAGGAACAACAGCCTTTGATGTGAAGTGCTTCATATATTCTCCTTCCTTATACATATGAGAATCTAAAGATACATTCTCCATGCCCTGTTTTGACAACAGCACTGTTGAGAAAAACATATCTTTATATCCGATCCATTGCAACTTTTCTTCTGGTTTCTTGCTGTCGTTGCTTGTTTCACTTAAGTAATCAGGATCATCGCTTACAGGCTTGAAGTGCAAACCTACATAACGGTCTTCAAACTTTCTTCCCTTTTCCTGCTGACGGATATCCTGCTCCCACATCAAAGACAGAGAAGTTGTTGAAGGAGACAATTTTCCGTTCAAGCCATTTCCTTTGATTGAGAAATCCAAGACATAGTCATTTTCTCTCAAAGAATAAACAAAATCCAGAGAACTTCCGTTACCAGCATCAAGACGCATAGTTACAGAGTTAGCATCACCTTTCACCGGTGTAAAGTAAAAGTCGCCAGTGTTTATAAGACGATTTGACGCAGTGGCAAAAGAAAAGTCCATCTTAGCCTCTTCTCCATCGAACAACACCAAAGGCTGACCATCATACCTGTCATATTCTTTCAATCTGGCTGAAGCAACAGTACCACCTTTTGTTGACAACTTGATTTCAACCAAATCATTTTCAAGAGTAACAAATTCTTCCGTGCCAGTCAATGATTTTGCAAAATCACCAAAATCATTCTGCAAACGGGTCATTCGAACTGAGTCAGGCAAAGAAGCCAATTCATCAGCAGGCGAAGCTTCAGCCTTATTCTTAAGCTCCTGCTCTATTTTCTGCTGCACCAAAGCAATTGAATCCTGATAACGACGCTGTGCTTCCAATTGTTCGGCAGTTGGTCGGTTGAACCAACTGTAGCCGAACAACACAACTCCTATCAGGACAAATCCAATAATTGTATTTTTATCCATCTATTCTTTTGTCTTAGTTTTTCTTATTATCAATTGCAGCTTTCACAAAGCTCAAGAACAATGGATTAGGTTTCAATACTGTGCTATTGTATTCAGGGTGATATTGAACTCCAACAAACCATTTCAAAGCTGGAATTTCCACAACTTCAACCAAGTTTGTTTCAGGGTTCTCACCTGCACACATCATACCTGCGGCTTCAAACTGTGAGCGATATTCGCTGTTGAATTCGAAGCGGTGACGATGACGTTCCTGAATATGTTCTTTTCCATAAGCTTCTGCTGCTTTAGAACCTTTACGCAACACACAATCATAAGCTCCCAAACGCATAGAACCACCCATATTTGTGACATTCTTCTGCTCTTCCATAAGATCAATAACCTTGTGAGTTGTGTTTGGTTCCATTTCTGTTGAGTTAGCATCTTTGAAACCTAAAACATTGCGGGCAAATTCAATAACCATACATTGCATACCCAAACAAATACCCAAGCAAGGAATATCATTTTCACGAGCATACTTCAATGCAGCGAATTTACCCTCGATACCACGCTGTCCAAAACCTGGAGCAATCAGGATTCCATCCATATCTTTAAGCTGCTCAGCTGCGTTTTCATCATTCAGCTTTTCAGAATGGAACAAATGCAAATCCAACTTATGATGGTTGTAAATTGCAGCCTGAAGCAAAGACTCATCAATTGATTTGTATGCATCCTGAAGTTCAACATACTTACCAACAAGTCCAATCTTCACAGACTCCGTAGCAGATGATTTAAGCGCCAAGAATTCTTTCCAAGGTTTAAGTTCCGGTGTAGGACCTACTTCCAAACCTGTTTTTCTCAAGACAATCTCATCCATCTTCTGTCTCTGCAACACAAGTGGAACTTCATAAATTGTAGGAACGTCGATAGACTGGATAACAGCATCTTCTTCAACATTACAGAACAAAGCTACTTTACGAAGCAAATTATTATTCAATTCATGTTCTGTACGTAAAACCAAGATATCAGGCTGAATACCTAATTCCTGCAACTGCTTTACTGAATGCTGAGTCGGTTTTGTCTTGTATTCTTTAGCTGCAGCGATATAAGGTACATAAGTCAAATGTACACAAATACAATTCTTTCCTAATTCCCATTTCAGCTGACGCATACTTTCAATAAACGGAAGAGACTCTATATCACCAACTGTTCCTCCGATTTCAGTAATAACGAAATCAAACTTATACTTTGAACCAAGCAGTTTTACATTTCTCTTGATTTCATCTGTGATGTGAGGCACAACCTGAACAGTCTTGCCCAAATAGTCACCCTTGCGCTCTTTATTAATTACGCTCTGATAAATACGACCAGTCGTAATGTTGTTTGCGCGTGTTGTAGGCACATGCAAAAAACGTTCATAATGACCTAAGTCCAAGTCTGCTTCATGTCCGTCAACAGTAACATAGCATTCTCCGTGTTCATACGGGTTCAATGTACCCGGGTCAATATTAATGTATGGGTCAAACTTCTGGATTGTTACTTTATAACCTCTTGCCTGAAGCAATTTACCCAATGAGGCTGAAATAATTCCTTTACCTAATGAAGAAACTACGCCTCCCGTAACAAAAATGTACTTTGTATCTGCCACGATAGTAATATTTTAGTTTTCCAAAAAATCGGATTTATGCATTTTAAAGTGCAAATTTAGTGATTTTTCCGCACAGACAAAAAAGGTTTTCACTTTAAAAACAAATTTAAACAGACTCAATATTTAAAGCACTACAACAGGATTGTTAAATAATTAATGTATTATACCAATTATTGATTAAATATAAGATTTAACACTCTCCTGTTTTTACTGATTACCAGACAATATGAACAAACTGAAAATATATTTTGTTTATGTTTAAAACTAGGCATATAGAATTATATATAGTTTTTTTAGTAATTTTGCATTGTGTTAGATTTGGTCACACGAAATGATGTTAAGATGAAAAAGTTATTTTCAATTATTCTTCTTTTAAGCTTAAGCTTGTGTAATATACACATCTTTGCACAAGACACTACTGTCTTTAATACTTCTTCATTTTCCTTGGAGATAAATGATGAAGGAGAACAAAAAGACACTACTATTTCCATCAACTCTGTCGATTTGGAAAACATTCCGGACTTGCGTACAAAATTCAAATCACTGAACAGCCAGTATTCCGTTCCACAAGCTCTAGGTAAAAAACTTGAGGAAATAAAGAATGCGGACAAGTTGGAAATGTCTGAAGAAGCTCTGTATTGGATAAATAAAATGTATGACAGAAGTAATGAATTTGATTCTTATACTACTTTTGCCGATACAATAATAGTAAATCCTCTTTTCATGCCTGTTACATTTGAAGGCAATTTCCTTCCAGAAGATATTTCTTTTTTTAGTTTAGATTCTGTAATGCCCAAATATAATGTAAAGCCGGTTTATCAGCAGGAAACAATTTTCAACGATTATACAAGAATAAGGAATCATCAGATAGCAACACATGCATATGTAGAACAAAAACATCCTGAATTTTTCAGATATTCTTCATACATATTACCGAAAGACGCTGTTAAAACAAATGTAATTAAAAAACATATTTCAGGAGAAAACCTTATAGTTGTCGCCAACGATGCAGACTTCAGTGATGTTTCTGCTCCAACAAAATTCATTCCTGAAAGACGTTATTGGACATCTAGTTTCCAAAGTGATATACAGTTTGCCCAAAACTATATTTCTCCAAACTGGCATAAAGGTGGTACTAGCAACTTCAACTTGAACAATCGTGAATATTTTATTTACAACTATAACAAAGACAAAATTCAGTTCACCAACGAACTTGAAATAAAAAATACTGTAACAACAGCTCCAAATGACACACTTAGAAGTTACAAAGTGAGTGACGATGTTTTCCGTTTACATAGCAACTTCGGTTTTAGAGCATTCAGTAAATGGTTCTACACTATTGATATGGAATTCAAGACACAGTTGTTAAGCAGTTTTGGTGAAAATTCAGAAACTAAATTAGCTGGTTTCCTTTCTCCTTATAGTGTTAACGTCGGTCTTGGTATGAAATACGATTTGGCAAAAGCTTTTCCAAATCCCAAAAAAACATTAACTATGTCAATCAACATTGCTCCTATTTCATACACATTCCGTCAAACTGTTGACAAAGAAATTGATTTAAGCCGTCATTTCACAGCAGATAAGATTACCGGAGAATTTCCAACAAAATTAAGTCAAATTGGTTCCACCATAAACGCTACTATGACTTTTCAAATTTCCAGAAATGTCAATTGGTATTCACGTTTGTACTACAACACCAATTACCACCGTATAGAAGGAGAATTTGAGAATCGTTTGGCTATGGCCATCAGCAGATTCTTCTCAACCATCATCACTCTTAACCTCAGATATGATGATGGTGTCACAAAGAATCCTGAATTCGACCGATATTTACAGATTAACGAACAGTTAAGTTTTGGTTTCAGTTATAAGTGGTAAGAACCTTTACTTCACTTTTACCATTGCCGGAGCGGATTACTTGTATTTGTACAGGAATCCGCTCTGTCATTTCACGGACATGTGATATCACACCAATCTTTCTTCCCTGAGTACGCAAATTCTCCAACGCATCCATTGCTACCGACAATGTTTCGGCATCAAGCGAACCGAATCCTTCATCGATAAACAAACTCTCAACTTTCATTCTGTTGGACGATAAAGAAGACAATCCCAATGCCAAAGCCAATGAAACAAGGAAAGACTCTCCACCGGACAAAGAATGCACGGAGCGAATCTCGTCAAACATTTCCTTGTCGATAACCTGAAGGGCCAGTGTGTCCGGTATTCTCTCCAACCGGTATCTTCGCGAAAGATTCCTCAACTGCACGTTGGCATAATTAAGCAAAATATCCAAAGTATAACTTTGGGCGATACGCCGGAATTTAGCACCATCAGCCGAACCTGCCAAATCATTCAGTTTAGCCCATCGGTCATAATCCAACTGGGCTTTATCTATATCATTCTTCATACCGGCAATACGTAACAGATTTTCCTGATTCTTTCTCAACCGGAATTCTTTTTCGCCTTTCAACTGTCTCAATGCGGCAAGTTCTTCAGCAAACGGAACAGAATCGGAATTAACGGCAAATTCTTCATTCCATTTCTCTAAAGCTTTTTTGTTTTCCTCTATTTTCCTTTCTGCTTCAATTATCAGCACACCAAGCTGCTTGAGAACACCTTCTGCGCTGCTGACCTGTTTCTGCAAATTAGTATTCTCCTCTTTCAATGCCGTTATGAAATTCCTGCGTTCTTTTATTCTGTCGTTATATTCTTTTTCAACATTATCTGCCGGTTTTCCACACAAAATGCTGTTTCGTTCGTTCTTCCTGTTTTCATATTCCAAAGATTTCTCCTTTGAATATGCCGCTGCAGATTTCTCCTGTTCACGCAATTCAGGAAGCAAACCGGCCTCGATAGCTTTTATTTCAGCCTTTAGTTTGTCAAGCGCCTGTTCAGTTTTAGTTATCTCATCCGTTTTCTTTTTCCAATCATTCACGAATGATTCCAATGTTTTCTGAAATCCGGAAGCGTTGCGCAACCACGACTCCCGCCATTCCTTATGACCGAACAAAACATCAGCTTTAAGCAACTGCTCTTCCTGTTTTGCCTTTTCTTCGGATATACGCAAATTCAAAGAAACAAGACTTTCTTCGAGAGATTTTATTTCCTGAGTATTTACATTTATCTTATTATCATACTCAAGTATGTTTTTCTGCAAATCGGCAAATTTCTTCCTCAAATCTGCTGCATTTTTCTCAACACTTCGATATTCGCTCTTGCGTTTTTCCAAAGCAGAAATTGATTCTGTAATTCCGGCAATTGCAGATGCCAGCTCAAGCATTTTCACTGCCTGTGCAGGCAAAGCGTACGGATGCTCCAGACTTCCGCACACCGGACAAGGTTTTCCCTCCGTCAAATTCTCCCGTAATTTCTTTATATCACCCGTAGTTGCAAAAGAAGCCTGTTCAACAAGCAATTTCTCTCGGGCAGCCATCTTTTCCTTGATTTCACGGTCTAATTCGTCCGGATTATTTTTCTGCAAAATATCTTCAAGTTCTGATATACGTTTTTCAACAGCCACACAACTTTGCTGCTCTTTCTCCTTCTTTTCAAGATTTGCAGCAACAAGTTTGCGAGCCTCAATTTCCGCCTTTTGTTTCTGATTTATTTCAACGGACAATTTAGCACAAGTGTCGGACAAAGCTTTTGCCGATTCCAAATGCACAATCAACAAAGGATATTGTTCGGCAATACTTTGCTTGGATTTATATTTTTCTTTCCATTCATATAATTCACCCAATAGGCGAGATTTCTCAGTTTCCGTTTTCTTCTGCAACAAAAGATGAGCTTCTCCTTTTTTCAGTTTCTCCGAACAATCACCCAATCTTTTATCTGCCTCTTTTTTAGCCTCTGCAACTGATTTGAGTAGAGCGTCGAGTTCTCGGGCTTTCAATATCTGAGGGCGAACTGTTTCAAAATCCTTTTCCAGATTCTCCACTTCTGCAGAAGCAGACTTCATATTTGTATCTAAGGCAATAAGCTTTTCCCTGGACAAACGCAATTGCTCTTCCGTCTTGGATTTCGAATCTATCAATTCTTTATGCTGAACATTCTGTCTCGCTTCCTCTTCTTTTAAAGAATTCAAATCCTTTTCTGCCTTTTCCATTTCGGAAATACGTCCGGCACATTTCTGAAGCTCAGCATTTATTTCATTTATCTGCTCATCTTCCAATATTTCTATACCTTGAATCTGAGCCTGAACTTTTGCCAGTCTTTCTTCCGCCCGCACATATCCGGCGTAAATAGTCTTTGATATACGGGAATATATTTCTGTTCCAGTCAGTTTCTCAAGTAATTCAGCCTTGCTGCTCTGCTCAGCTTTAAGGAATGTGGCAAAATCATTCTGGGCTAGAAGAACGGAGCGAGTAAACTGTTCAAACGTAAGTCCGGAGAGTTCCACCACGCGCCTCAGCAATTCAGTGAATGTTCCTTTCTCTTCTTCATTACGCGTACAATTATATAATGTATAAGAAACTTTCTGCAACGGTCCGTCCACTTTTCCTCGTGCACGACTAATAGACCAACGGGCTCTGTATCTCTCACCATTCAAGGCAATAAATTCAACCTCTGCAAAACCTGAAGCCGTTCCACGACGCAAAATAAGTCGCGGGTCGTTCTGCGAAACAGTTTTGTCTGACACATCTCTGAGCGAAACACCTCTTTCCTTAGCTTTCTCAACTCGCGGAGTGTTTGCATATAAAGCAAGACAAACAGCATCCAGCAATGTTGATTTTCCCGAACCTGTCGGTCCTGATATTGAATATAATCCTGCCGAGCGAAGCGGCTCTTCAGTAAAATCCAAACAAAACTCTCCTTCAAGCGAAGCCAGATTCTTTCCTCTTATTATTTCTATTTTCATATCTCCACTTCTTTCATTACATCGTTGAACAATGCTGTCAATTCTTCAGACAATTCATTACCGTATTTGGAATAATAAGTACGGCGAAGCAAATCCAAAGGATTCATTTTCTGCAAATCGGCAAAAGTCTGAGGATTATCTTCTCCCTCTTTTTTATCAACATCGGGATATGTTACGGAAACTGTTGCCAGACGCACAGCCTTGTGCGACAATATTTCCTCAACTCTATAACGGAACGATGGGTCGGGCTCAGTGAACAGAACACGAACCTCAAGGAAAGGATATTCGGAACAATTATCACCCTCGGCAATCTCAGGCAACAATGACAATTTCTCTATAACATCCTTAGCCGGCATATGAACAGAAGGAACACGAAGGAGAGAAACTTTCCGAGGTATTTCCAATGATTCCACCGCAACACATTTTCCTCCATCCAAAGTTACAGACATCACCCTGTGATGATAATTCTGTTCGGCAAACGACATTGGCAAAGGACTTCCTGCATAACGCACGCTATCTTTCCCTCCAACTTTCTGAGATTTATGAATATGACCTAAAGCCGTATATGCCACCGCATCTGTGAAGACTGTCGAAGAAACTGCATCTAGTCCTCCAACCATTGTCCGCTCGCTCAAATCGTCGGCAGACAATTCCGAGCCGGAAACATACAAATGCCCCATTGCTACCAATGCCTCATCTTCAGCCTTGCGCCCCAAAACATATTCTATCAAATGCCTGTACATACGGCCTATTCCGGCAGCATAAGCATCTCCTTCAACAACTTCTCCCTCATCAGCACGAGGATAATCACCCTGACGGAGATATGGAACAGTAAGACACAAGGCTTCTCTCTTCCCTTCCTTATTATATAATGGTTGGATAAGCGATTCAAAATCTATTTCTCCTTCCTCATTGCGAGGGACAATTCCAGTCACAGATATATTCATTTCCTCAAGAAGAGGAACAGGCGCCTCCAAGCGAGCCGAGGAATCATGATTACCGGCAATTATCACAATCTGCAAACCATCTACACGACGATGAGCCTCACTCAGAAAATTATAAAAACGGTGTTGTGATGCAGCCGAAGGATTTGCCACATCAAATATATCACCGGCAATAAGCAGAACATCAGCTTTCTCATTATCAAGTACATCGAGCAACCATTCCAGGAAAGCTTCATGCTCAGCCTCACGGTCATAACCGAAGAATTGTTGCCCTAAATGCCAGTCTGAAGTATGAATTAGTTTTATCATGTCTTGTTATCTTTACTTACAAAGTTAATCATTACAAAAGCAATTAAGAAAAAAAAAGAAGTATTATAAACTTAAAGGGATAAGATATTTTCTTAAAACTAAGACTTAGTTTTTATAATCTTATATTCAGTTTTTAAAAACTTAGGTTTAGTTTTTAAAAACTTAGGCTTAGTTTTAAAAAAAGTAAAGCAAATAAATAACAAAAAGCTAGTTTTAGTCAAGTTTGCACTTATTATTAAATCATACTTAATAGATTAACTTATAAATACTACTATCCATAGATTATCCATAATAATATAGAAGTGTATAAACAGATACTTGAATTTTATCAAAAACAATTTGTAGCAAGAAATAAAAAACTATACTTTTGACGGAAATTCTTAAATCAATTCATTATGATTACAGTTATTCAAAAAAGCACTGCAGCGTCATTATTAGCACTGTCTGCTGCATCTTTCTCTCTTTTCTCGTGCTCAACAGTTGAGCAAAACACTCTTACTCAAGAAGAAATTGCCGATGGATGGCAATTGCTGTTCGATGGTAAGACTCTGAACGGATGGAGAGATTATAATGGTACAACACTTACAGAGCCATGGCACGTGGTTGACGGATGCATACAGGCTAAAGGTGACGGCAGCGATGCCAGCGGATATATTGTTACTGATAAAGAATATGACAACTTTGAATTGTCATGGGACTGGAAACTTAGCAAAGGCGGTAACAGCGGTATGCTATATCACGTTGTGGAACGTCCGCAATATAAAGTTCCTTACGTAACTGGTCCGGAATATCAGCTTATTGACGAACCAAACTTCGCCGAACCATTGGAAGAGTGGCAGAAACTTGGCGTTGACTACGCAATGTATTTGCCGGACAAATCAAAGATGAAAATTAATCCTCAAGGCGAATGGAACAACTCGAAAATCGTATTCGATAACGGACATGTGGAACATTGGCTGAATGGTGAGAAAATTCTGGAATTTGAAGCTTGGAGTGACGATTGGCACAAACGCAAAAACAGCGGAAAATGGGCTAATGCTCCTGAATATGGTCTTGCGAAGAAAGGTGTAATCTGCCTTCAGGACCATGGATACCCTGCTTCTTTCAGAAATATAAAGATAAAAGAACTTCCTAAAAAGGCAGGAAAAGAAATCAATCTGTTCAACGGTAAAGACCTTACAGGATGGGAAGCTTATGGAACAGAAAAATGGTATGTGGACAAAGACAACAATCTCGTTTGCGAAAGTGGTCCGGACAAGAAATACGGATATCTGGCAACTCGCGATTATTATGACGACTTTGACTTGACAGTAGAATTCAAACAGGAAGCTGACGGTAACTCAGGTGTGTTTATCCGCTCATTCGTTGAAGAAGACGTAAAAGTTAACGGATGGCAGGTTGAAGTTGCTCCAAAGAATCACGACACTGGCGGAATATATGAATCTTACGGACGCGGCTGGCTTGTTCAGATTCCTGACGAAAAAGAAAATATCCTGAAAGAGGGACAGTGGAACACAATGCGCATCAAAGTCCAGGGCGATAATGTTCAGACTTGGCTTAATGGCGAAGAAATGGTAAACATCAACGATGAAAAAATAGGTAAAGGCAAAGGAAGAATTGCCTTGCAGATTCACGATGGTGGCGGCATTAAAGTTCTATGGAGAAATCTTAAGGTTAAAACACTTTAAGTTCTGAAAAAAAGTTGCTGATGTTTTTTCAGAAAGCTGCCGACGTTTTCAAAACAGAAACATCGGCAGCTTTTTTATTACACAAAATATATACGGAAGAAAATTCCCATACATTCGGACATATATTTCATTAATCTGAAACCTATAAAAAACAAGAACATATAAACTAAGAAACACAAAAACTCACCAACTTAAAAATATTCCTTACCTTTGCCTTAAATAACTCACAAACTCAGAATAGAAACATGATTAAAATATTCGCAAACGACCAGGTTAAAAGTCTGGACATGTACACAATAGAAAACAAACCTATTGCGTCATCGGATTTGGTTGAAGAAGCAGCAATGGCATTTGTAAAGGAATTTTGCCTTCATTATTCTAAAATTTCCAGAATAATAGTATTTGCCGGACAAGGCAAGAATGGAGCTGATGCTCTTGCCATTGCACGTATGCTAAATGATGAATCATATAAGGTTATAACATATCTGATTAATCCGACTAATTATCTGTGTCCGGAATGCGAAGAAAACAGAAGACGACTGTTGAATCTTGAGCAGGCTGAATTCTTTGAAATACAAAAGGAATTTGTTCTGCCTACACTCACTGAGAGAGATGTCGTAATAGACGGTTTGTTCGGTACGGGATTGAACAAGCCATTGGAAGGTGGTTTTGCAGGACTTGTGAATTTCATCAACAATTCACCTGCGAAAGTGGTGTCTATCGACATTCCATCAGGACTTTTTGGCGAGGATAACAGAGGAAACAACATGAATGCCATAATCAAGGCAGACATGACGCTGACTTTCAATTATCCTAAACTATCTTTCCTGTTCCCTGAAAATGCTTGCTATGTTGGAGAATGGCAAATTATCAATGTTGATATTCTGCCGGAAATCATTGAAATGACTCCGACACGCTATAAGATGATTACCGAAGAAGATATGCAGCAGGTATATCATCCTCGCCCAAGATTTTCGCACAAAGGCACATACGGACATGCTCTGCTGATTGCCGGAAGCCGCGGAAAAATGGGTGCTGCAATGCTAAGCGCAAAAGCTTGTTTGAGAAGTGGTGTTGGACTTATAACTGCACATGTGCCAAAATGTGGAGAACAACTGATGCAAACATATATTCCGGAAGCTATGGTTGAAACAGACAAGCACAATGACCTGTTCACCGAAATACAAAATGTATCTGCTTTTTCAGCAATCGGAATTGGTCCTGGCATCGGTCAGGAAGTTGAATCGGCTGTTGCCATCGACGAATTGTTCGACAAGGTTGACTCACCAATGGTAATTGATGCTGACGCTCTGAATATCATTTCAAGCAACGAAAGCCTGTTTGGCAAAATTCCGGCAAACAGTATTCTTACTCCTCACCCGAAAGAGTTTGACAGACTTGCCGGACCTTCAAACTCGGCATATGAGAGAATGCTGAAAGCTTCTGATTTTGCAAAACGCTATAATTTGTGTATTGTATTGAAAGATGCATACACAGCAATATGCACTCCGGAAGGTAATGTATATTTCAACTCTTGCGGAAATCCGGGAATGGCTACAGCCGGAAGCGGTGATGTTCTGACTGGTATAATTCTTGGATTCCTAGCACAGGGAATGGAGCCGAAAACAGCAGCTGTTTCAGGCGTGTTCATCCATGCTACTGCCGGTGATTTTGCTGCTGCAACTAATAGTGAAGAAAGCATGATTGCAAGTGACATCACCGAAATGCTTGGAAAGGCTTTCAAATCGTTGAAACAAATTTGAATATAGGGAACGAGGTTACAGAGACAAGTTGACAAGTTTTTTATTCAAAAGTATCTTCTACCCTGCCTGGTCAACTTGTATCTGTAGCCTTGTCAACTCAAATCATTCCCAAATCCTCAAACATAGGCTTATATATTGCTGCTTTCTCTTCCAAAGGTTTTGGATATGCTCTTGAAGAAGAAGGCATTCTGTAAAGCCGCATGTCACGCTCCATAAAACGGAACTCAGAATACGAACCAACTTCAGGCTCACGAACCGGAGGAAGAACAGACAAAAGAGTTTCCATTGCCTTTTCCCCTGTGACAACTATTGCGCGACATTCCGGAATGGATTCAAGAACTTGCTTAATATCTATCGGCTTAACTATTTTAAGGAATTTATCTGAAGCGTTTCCTTGCAGACGAACAACCTCAACGCCGGTGTCACCTATCGATATGCCTTTTTCCATACAAAACGCCTTGGCTTTTTCTTCGCTGTATGCCTTTGGTGAATCCAGGAAATAATCTTTGTCCGAATAGAATATCAATCCTAATATTCTCCACATATCATTAAGTATATTCGGATAATAGAAATTCATTGACCAACGTTGACGAGGTGGAGGAAAACTTCCCAGCATAAGAAGATGACTGTTTTGTGGAAGAAAGAAACCTAAAGGATGAACTTCTACATTCTGAGGCAGACACATATTCAGAAGCGGATATGGTTTTCCAAACGAATCATATTCGCTGCGCGATTCTGTCACGAAACCCATTTTCTTATAAAAAGCCAGTGCGGATTTGTTCTGTTCGTTTACCGTTACATAGCGAAGTCCGAACTTACTTATTGACCATTCGATAAGTTTCCTGCCATAGCCTTTACCTATTATTTCAGGCGCAAGGAAAAGCATCTCAATATTTTCCTCATTGAAAGCTATAAATCCGTAAAGAGTTCCGCCGTCATCAACAAGACCATAAGAGTTCATTTCCTTAAAATATTGGAAAACTATAGGTCGGTAAAACTCTATATCTTCCTTTTTAAGAAAATCATGAGTTGCCTCGACCGAACGCTTCCAAACGTCGATTATCTGTAAATGATATTTTGATGTAAGCTTTTTTATTTTCATTTCTTCAAATTTGGTAGGAAATATGCAATCAATCCCAATAAAGGAGTGAAAGCTACTACATTATATACATATTCTATACCGTATGTATCTGCATAATTTCCGAGAACGGCAGATGCAATTCCTGCTACTCCGAATGCAAAGCCGAAGAATATGCCGGAAATCATTCCTATTTTATACGGAAGAAGCTCCTGAGCATATACCAATATGGCAGGAAATGCAGATGAGAGTATGAATCCGATAATAAAGCTCAACACAACTGTTGCAGCAAGTCCGACATGTGGCATCAGCAAAGTGAACGGAGCAGAACCTAAAATAGAACCCCAGATTACATATTTACGTCCTATCTTGTCACCAATTGGACCTCCAAGTAATGTTCCCACAGCAGTAGCAAACAGGAATATAAACAGATAATATTGCGAATCCTGTACAGAAACTCCGAATTTATGTATCAGGTAAAATGTATAATAGCTGCGCAACGATTCCATATACACATACTTAGAGAAAATCAAGACAATTATTATACCTATGGCAAAGACAGTTTTCCTAGCGGACAAAGGCATCGAAGCACCTGTATCGACTTTTTGTTTACGGCGCTGATTCCATTCATTTATATGTGAAGCATACCATCTGCATATAGGAATCATAAACAATATACCGGCTAAAGCTAAAATAGAAGAAAAAGAAGCATTATGCCTGCCATAAGGTGAAATAATCAAGGCTGTAATAAGAGGACCAAACGAGCCGCCCAAATTTCCTCCAACCTGGAAAAGAGACTGAGCAAGTCCACGTTTACCGCCAGAAGCTAAAGCAGTCAGTCTTGATGCTTCCGGATGGAAAATTGAAGAACCAATACCAATCATTCCCACTGAAACTAGAATCATCCAGAACAAATCAGAATATGACAAAAGCAACAAACCTATAAAAATGAATCCCATTCCAACGGGTAAAGACCACGGTTTCTGATGGCGGTCCATAACAATGCCGACAACGGGCTGAAACACTGATGCAGATATCTGATACACCATTGTTATCAAACCAATTTGAGCATAAGTCAACATCAACTCATCTTTAAGCAAAGGATAAACTGCCGTGATTATTGACTGCAATGTATCATTAATGCAATGAACAATACTCAAGAAAAACAATATCCCGAAAGCGGTATTTCCCGCATTTGCCTTGTTTGATTCAGCTACCATAAATATTATTACGAAAAATTATTTAGACTCATCTCACCACAAAAATAAAAAAGCAATCCCGGAAAACCAGGATTGCTTTTTTATTTCATTTCTAATTCCGATAGAATTATTTCTTACGGTTACCGTAACGGCTCATGAACTTATCAACACGTCCAGCTGTATCCACCAATTTAGATTTACCAGTGTAGAACGGGTGAGAAGTGTTAGAGATTTCCACTTTTACCAATGGATATTCAACACCGTCAACTACGATAGTTTCTTTTGCGTTGATTGTTGAACGAGTGATAAAGATGTCTTCGTTAGACATGTCCTTAAATACTACAGGACGATAATTTTCAGGATGAATACCTTTTTTCATTTCGCTTATTTTATTTTTAATTATACTCTAATGTTTTTGGTAACCGGTATATTCGGCTTGCAAAGGTATAGATAACTTGCGAATAATCAAAGTTTCCTGTATATTTTTTTCACCACAAATAAAATTTGAATTATTTTAGTATGTTTGATAGCATATTTTTATGCAGAAAATTATATCTTTGTATCAGATTTTTAATCATTAACGTAATAACATAATTATAGCTATGGTAAATTACAAAGATTTAGGCTTGGTAAACACAAGAGAAATGTTTGCTAAAGCAATCAAAGGCGGTTATGCTATCCCTGCATTCAACTTCAACAACATGGAACAGATGCAGGCAATCATCAAAGCTGCAGTTGAAACAAAATCACCTGTTATCTTGCAGGTATCAAAAGGTGCTCGTCAGTATGCAAACGCTACATTGTTGCGTTACATGGCTCAGGGTGCTGTAGAATATGCTAAAGAATTGGGTTGCGAAAATCCTCAGATTGTTCTTCACTTGGATCATGGTGATACATTCGAAACTTGCAAGAGCTGTATCGACTCTGGTTTCTCTTCAGTAATGATCGACGGTTCACACCTTCCATACGAAGAAAACGTTGCTTTGACTAAGAAAGTTGTAGAATATGCTCACCAGTTCGATGTAACTGTAGAAGGTGAACTCGGTGTATTGGCAGGTGTTGAAGACGAAGTTTCTTCTGACCACCACACATATACAAACCCAGAAGAAGTTATCGACTTCGCTACTCGCACAGGTTGCGATTCATTGGCTATCTCAATAGGAACTTCTCATGGTGCTTACAAATTCACACCAGAACAGTGCACAGTTGATCCAGCTACAGGCCGTTTGGTTCCTCCTCCATTGGCATTCGAAGTATTGGATGCAGTAATGGAAAAACTTCCAGGTTTCCCAATCGTATTGCACGGTTCTTCTTCAGTTCCTCAGGAAGAAGTTGAAACTATCAATAAATTCGGTGGTGCATTGAAAGCTGCTATCGGTATTCCAGAAGAAGAATTGCGTAAAGCTGCCAAGTCTGCAGTTTGCAAAATCAACATTGACTCAGACTCTCGTTTGGCTATGACTGCTGCAATCCGTCAGGTATTCGCTGAAAAACCAGCTGAATTCGACCCTCGTAAATACTTGGGCCCGGCTCGTGACAATATGGAAAAACTTTACAAACACAAAATTATCAACGTATTGGGTTCAAACGACAAATTGTAATCCTTTACTGATATAAAACAATACTAGGGCATATCAATTATGTTGATATGCCCTTTCTTTTATTATATAACTCTAGTTTCGCAAGCTCACTTTTAGGAGTTATATGGAGTAATATGAAGTTATGACTATGCTTCGCATAGCCCGGAAGTTAAAAGCCGATAGTTTTCAGATACAAATAGTATTGGCCTTTAACTCCAATAACTCCTTTTTTAACTCCTGTAACTCCATAACTTATAACACATGCGAAACTTAAGTTATATAATTCAAAAAAACATGCACAAAACCATACCTTATGTGCATATTCCTTCACTTTTTACTTTGAGATTTGGAATGTTTCATTACTTTTGCAATCCGAGATAAAATGGAAACGTAGTTTCTATTTGTATTTTCCTTAGTACAAATCTAATATTCTATAAAAATGAGTTTAAAAATTATCGTATTAGCGAAGCAAGTTCCGGATACCAGAAATGTTGGAAAAGACGCTATGACTGCAGAAGGAACAGTTAACCGTTCTGCTTTGCCTGCAATCTTCAACCCGGAAGATTTGAATGCTTTGGAACAGGCTTTACGCCTAAAAGACTCACACCCAGGCTCAACAGTAACATTGCTAACCATGGGTCCTGGACGTGCTGCAGAAATTATCCGCGAAGGCTTATATCGTGGTGCTGATAACGGATATTTGTTAACAGACAGAGCTTTTGCAGGTGCCGACACATTAGCTACATCTTATGCATTGGCAACAGCAATAAAGAAAATCAGCGAATATGATGTTATCATCGGTGGCCGTCAGGCTATTGACGGTGATACTGCACAGGTTGGACCTCAGGTTGCTGAAAAACTTGGTTTGGCACAGATTACTTATGCTGAAGAAATCCTGAATGTTGACGAAGCTGCAAGACGTATAACAGTTAAACGCCACATTGACGGAGGTGTTGAAACAGTTGAAGGACCACTGCCACTAGTTATTACAGTAAATGGCTCGGCTGCTCCTTGCCGCCCGAGAAATGCCAAGCTTGTGATGAAATATAAGTATGCTTTGGGTAATCAGGAAAAAGCTCCTGCTTGTGGAAGCTCTGATGCACAGGCTCTGCCATATGCAGAATTGTATGAAAAACGTCCATATCTGAATATACAGGAATGGAGTGTTGCAGATGTTGACGGAGATTTGAAACAATGCGGTTTGTCTGGTTCTCCTACAAAAGTAAAAGCTATTCAGAATATAGTTTTCCAGGCAAAAGAAAGCAAAACTCTTACAGCTTCTGATGAAGATATAGAAAATCTTATTGTAGAACTGTTGGGCAATCATACAATTGGCTAAATAAAGAAGATTTATTATGAATAATGTATATGTATATTGTGAACTTGAAGGTACAACAGTTGCCGATGTAAGTTTGGAGCTGTTAACCAAAGGACGCAAATTGGCTAATCAACTGAATTGCCAATTGGAAGCTATATTGATTGGCAGCGGATTGGAAGGTGTGGAAAAACAGGTTTTGCCTTATGGTGTTGACAAAGTGCATGTCTTTGACGCTCCTGAATTATTCCCTTACACATCTCTGCCTCATTCATCAATCCTTATCAATTTGTTCAAGGAAGAAAATCCACAAATCTGTCTGATGGGTGCAACTGTCATCGGCCGTGACCTTGGCCCACGTGTTTCTTCGGCACTGACTAGTGGATTGACAGCAGACTGTACTTCTCTTGAAATTGGTCCTCACGAAGATAAAAGAGCCGGAAAGACTTATGAAAATCTGCTTTATCAGATTCGTCCTGCTTTCGGCGGTAATATCGTAGCAACTATCATCAACCCGGAACATCGTCCACAGATGGCAACAGTTAGCGAAGGTGTGATGAAGAAAGAAATCCTGGACGAAAACTATAAGGGAGAAGTTATCAAACATGAGGTTTCAAAATATGTAAACGACACTGACTTTGTAGTAAAAGTTATCGAACGTCATGTTGAAAAAGCAAAACATAATCTGAAAGGTTCACCTATTGTAATTGCCGGTGGTTATGGTATGGGGTCAAAGGAAAACTTTGACATGCTTTATGAACTAGCAAAAGAACTTCATGGTGAGGTTGGTGCCAGCCGTGCCGCTGTTGACGCTGGATTTTGCGAACACGACCGCCAGATTGGTCAAACAGGTGTAACTGTTCGTCCGAAATTATATATTGCATGTGGTATTTCCGGACAGATTCAACATATCGCCGGAATGCAGGATGCCGGTATAATTATCTCTATTAATAACGACGAGAATGCTCCTATAAACGCTATTGCTGATTATGTTATTAATGGCAATGTTGAGGAAGTGGTTCCGAAGTTGATTAAGTATTATAAGAAGAATAGTAAATAAATTTAGGGAGTTAGAAGGAGTTATAAGAAGTTAGAAAGGAGTTAAAAGCCAATACTTATATGACGCAATCTTTTACAGAATTAATTGTATGGCAAAAGGCTCACAGTTTTGTTTTGTCTGTATACCGTACAACAAATACATTCCCTGAAACAGAAAAATTCTGTTTAATTTCTCAGTTTCAGAGAGCCGCAGTGTCAATTCCAGCCAATATTGCTGAAGGATATAAAAAGATAAGTAAGGCTGACAAACTTAGATTTCTAAATATTGCACAAGGAAGCTTGGAAGAATGCAGGTATTATATAATTCTTTCTAAAGACTTAAACTATATTTCTGAAGATATTTATAATAATATGACATGGAGCTTAGAAGAAGTTAGTTATCTTCTTAACAATTATTGTAAAGGTATAATAAATAAAAGATATATGGATTTAAGCATCTGACAGTATTGGCTTATAACTCCATATAACTCCTTTATAACTTCCTATAACTCCATAAAATAATAAAAACTATATGGCAAATTACTATACCTCCATCCCCGAGCTCAAGTATCACTTGAACAATCCTATGATGGAAAGAATCTGCGAACTGAAAGAACGCGGATATAAAGATAAAGAAGAATATGACTATGCTCCGCAGGATTATGCAGATGCATTGGATTCATATGACAAAGTGTTGGAAATAACTGGTGAAATAACAGGTGAAATCATCGCACCAAATGCTGAAGGTGTTGACGAAGAAGGTCCACATTGTGCAAACGGTCGTGTGGAATATGCTTCTGGCACAAAACAGAATTTGGATGCTATGGTTAAAGCCGGATTGAACGGAATGACAATGCCTCGCCGTTTCGGTGGCTTGAACTTCCCTATCACTCCATATACAATGTGTGCTGAAATTGTTGCTGCAGCTGACGCCGGATTCGGAAATATCTGGTCATTGCAGGACTGCATCGAAACATTGTATGAATTCGGTAACGAAGATCAACACAGCCGTTTCATTCCTAGAATTTGTGCCGGCGAAACAATGTCAATGGACTTGACTGAGCCAGATGCAGGTTCTGACTTGCAGAGCGTAATGTTGAAAGCAACATTCGACGAAAAAGAAAATTGCTGGAGACTTAACGGTGTGAAGCGTTTTATCACAAACGGAGACGCAGACTTACACCTTGTTTTGGCTCGTTCAGAAGAAGGAACAAGAGACGGACGCGGTTTGTCTATGTTTATTTATGACAAACGTGACGGCGGTGTAGATGTTCGACGTATCGAAAACAAACTTGGTATCCACGGTTCACCAACATGCGAACTTGTATATAAGAATGCAAAAGCTGAATTATGTGGCGACAGAAAGCTTGGTTTGATTAAATACGTGATGGCATTGATGAATGGCGCACGCCTTGGTATTGCAGCTCAGTCTGTAGGTTTGAGCCAGGCTGCATACAATGAAGCTTTGGCTTATGCTAAAGACCGTAAACAGTTCGGCAAGGCAATCATCGAATTCCCTGCTGTATATGATATGCTTGCAACTATCAAAGCTAAACTTGATGCAGGTCGTGCATTGCTTTATCAGACATCTCGTTATGTTGATATATACAAAGCTTTGGATGATATTGCTCGTGAACGCAAACTTACTCCTGAAGAAAAACAGGAACAGAAACGCTACGCAAAACTTGCAGACAGCTTCACTCCTCTTGCAAAAGGTATGAACTCTGAATATGCAAACCAGAATGCTTATGATTGTATTCAGGTTCACGGTGGTTCCGGATTTATGATGGAATATGCTTGCCAGCGTATATATCGCGATGCCCGCATCACAAGCATTTATGAAGGAACAACACAGTTGCAAACTGTAGCAGCTATCCGCTATGTTACTAACGGAGCCTATGCAGCAACTATGCACGAATATGAAATGATTCCTTGCGCTCCTGAATTCGAAGGATTGATGAACCGAGTGAAAGATATGGCTCGTAAATTCGAGGCTTGCACAAATGCAGTCAAAGAAGCGCAGAATCAGGAATTACTTGATTTCGTTGCACGTAAACTTATGGAAATGGCAGCTGTAACATTGATGAGCCATCTGCTTATACAAGATGCGACCAAAGCTCCTGAAATGTTTACAGAATCAGCGAACGTATATATTAATTATGCAGAAGCAGAAATTGAAAAACATTTCAATTTTATCCGTAAATTTGAGGCTGAAGAATTATCAAACTATAGAAAGTCATAATTAAAAATTTAAGGTTATGCAGTTAAGTAAGAATTTATCAGAAGCATTCAACGCACAAGTGAATGCTGAAATGTGGTCATCAAATTTGTACCTGTCAATGGCTGTTTATTTCAAGAAACAAGGATTGAACGGTTTTGCTCATTGGATGCAGAAACAAGCTGATGAAGAGTTGGAGCATGCACATGACATGATAGATTTCTGCCTTGACAGAGGTGGCAATATCGAAATTCAGCAAGTTAATGTAGTTCCGTCTGGTTGGGGCAGTGCTTTGGAAGTTTTCGAACATGTATACAAACACGAGACATACGTTTCTGAGTTGATCGATAAGATGGTTGACATAGCAGAATCTGAAAAAGACCGTGCAGCCATTGACTTCCTTTACAAATATGTAAGAGAACAGGTAGAAGAAGAATCAACTGCTAAATCAATTGTTGATGAAATCAAGAATTATGGCGAATGTCATTTAGGCATCATGGATCATAAACTAGGTAAAAGATAAGAAATAATATTTCTTATAATATAAGAAGTTCCCGGATATATGGATATAAATTTATATTTCATATATTCGGGAACTTTTTTATTGTATAATAATCAGTTTATATGACAAGAATTGGCTTACTATCAGATACACATGCATACTGGGATGAAAAATACAGAAAGTATTTTATGGTTTGTGATGAAATATGGCATGCCGGAGATATCGGATCTGAAACTTTAATAAAAAAACTTGCAGAAATAAAACCTGTAAGAGCTGTATACGGAAATATAGATGGGCAAAACATAAGAATGGATTTTCCGAAAGTTACTATTTTCACTATAGAAAAAGTAAAGGTACTCATGACTCACATAGGAGGTTATCCGGGAAAATATAATCCGGAAATAAAGCCTATTATTAATTCGGAAAAGCCTAATCTGTTTATATCCGGACATTCACATATTCTAAAGGTAATGTTTGACAAAAAACAGAATTGTCTGCATATAAATCCTGGAGCTGCAGGAAAAACAGGTTTCCATAAAGTTCGTACATTGGTTAGGTTTTCAATAGACCAGGACAAGATAAAAGATTTGGAAGTTATAGAACTCGAATAATAAGCAAGATTCTACTAATCTGCATTACGATATTGTTCTGCAAGCATTATTGTATTTGACAAATAAGAATATTCTTCATTGAAATATTCACTAAAAATACCATTTTCAATATCAGATTTTATCTGTCCAAAAGTCCATAGTTTTCCGTTACTAATGTTCAAATCTACCAGTTGAGAATTAGTAATATTAACCATATACAAAGAAACCTGATGTTTTACCTTCTCTGTTTCATGTATATAACGGACCAGGAGATGGGGAACGATGGAATATTTATCCATTAAATTTGCAGCAAGACTATAAAGAGAATCCTCTATAGTTTGTCTGAACTTAATATGGCAATATAATGGAGTGTCCCATTTCCCCGGGGAAACATAAGAACGAAAATCACGTCTGGTCAAAAACAATTTGCCCTCGCAAACAATCATCACACGCAAAACAGGATGATAGTACTTCTTAGGGACAGATTTACTTACAGAACTAGCTATTCTTCCGATAACACGACCTTCATCGCTAAGCACAGGCAACCAAGTTTCATTTTCCAACTGATATAGAAGAAGGAATAATCGTAACTGTTCAAATAAAATTATACAAATACCAATTATAACAGGAAGTGACCTCAGCAAAAAACGTTCAAATGTTATTGACTGCATACTCTCCGGCAACAAACCATAAACCAGGACAGAGAACAAATGAATCATATAAATGCGTTTAACGATTGGAACTATAAAATAGAACTCGTTAAGCAAATTGCGCATCCTATTCTTCTCAAATTTATTTGCTTCCGATTCACGTATCAGACGGAACATTCTCTGTTTGAAAATTCCAGCAACTGCAAGAACTCCTACCAATAACAGCTCTATAACTAAAGAGGAATAAACATATAAAATTGGATATATACGCAAACACATGAAAAGGGAATAGAGAATAAACGTTGCAATCGTCGGCACAAGCATATACATATATTTCCTGTCCTTGCGTAAAAGGTAATAAGCAAAAAAACTTATAACACAAAACGCTACAGCAACAACAAAGGACAATCTATAATCAAAATAATTGTCCAAAAACATAAACAGTATTATAGGCAAAAGTCCTACAGACTGATTCTCTATTCCCTTTTTTAGCCATTTCATGTTTTTCATCTCCTATTTCATCAACAAGCTTCTTTTAGGAGAAAACATTTTTAACAGGCAAAAAGTTCAGAAATCAAACATGTTTCTCTGCATGATATGAGGAACGCACCAAAGGGGCACTTTCCACACATTTGAAGCCTTTTTCCAAGCCTATTGTTTTATACTTTTCAAACTGCTGAGGATGAATATATTCCACAACCGGTATATTTTTACGTGATGGTTGGAGATATTGTCCGATAGTCAATACAGAAACTCCACATTTCAACACATCGTCCATCAATTCCAGAACTTCTTCTTCTGTTTCTCCCAAGCCCACCATTATTCCAGTTTTGGCGGTGATTCCTCGTGAAGCAATACGTTCAAGGACTGAAAGGCTAACCTCATATTTCGCTGCACTGCGAACAGTAGGACTGATACGGCTCACTGTTTCCATATTGTGAGAGATTATTTCCGGTTGGGCGTCAATAACCATATCAACCAAATCCAATCGTCCCTGGAAATCCGGAATAAGAACTTCCAATGTTGTAGCCGGATTGACTTCCTTGATTTTACGGATTGTAGCCGCCCAATGTGAAGCTCCAAGGTCTGGCAAATCATCTCTGTCAACAGAAGTTACAACCGCATGCTTCAGATTCATCAGGCGTACGCTTTCAGCCACATTCTCCGGCTCTTTTGGATTTAGCGGAAGCGGTTTTCCGGTAAGAGTATTACAGAAACGGCATGAACGAGTGCAAATTTCACCGCCAATCATAAATGTAGCAGTTCCCCTGCTCCAACATTCACCCATATTCGGGCATTTGCCACTTGTGCAAATAGTATGCAGACAATGAGATTCAACAATTCTCTTTGTCTGCGTAAACTGTTCATTGCCACGAAGCCGGATTTTCAACCAATCCGGCTTCTTTACATGTTCTGCCATTATAAATTATCGAATAAATAATTAGACATTTTTGTGTACAGATGGAATCTAGTATTTCCACCATATATGCTATGGTTTCTGTCTCTATAGACATGCATATCAAACTGCTTGTTTGCCTGAACAAGAGCTTCGGCATAATCCATTGTCTGTTTGAAATGCACATTGTCGTCAGCTGTACCATGGATAAGCAACAGTTTTCCCTGAAGTTCTTTGACACGTTTCAATGGAGAAGTCAAGTCATAACCACGTTGATTTTCCTGTGGTGTACGCATAAAGCGCTCAGTATATACAGTGTCATAATATCTCCAGTCTGTTGGAGGTGCTACTGCAATTCCGACCTTGAATGTGCCTTTTCCCACTGTCAAAGCCATCAAAGTGTTGTAACCGCCAAAGCTCCATCCCCAGATAGCCATTCTGTCGCCGTCCACATAAGGCAACTCTGCCAATGCGTGAGCAGCTTCAACCTGGTCTTTTGATTCCAAATCGCCCATGTTCATATAAGTACATTTTCTGAAGGCTTCGCCTCTGGCACCTGTGCCACGGCCGTCAACACAAACAACCAAGATATCTTTTGTTGAGAGATAACGTTCCCAGTCGAATGAGTAAGAATCCAGAACCTGTTGTGAATTTGGTCCGCTATATTGGAACATCAGAACAGGATAGCGTTTGTTTTCATCAAAATTCAAAGGTTTCACCATCCAGGCATTCAGTTCAACACCTGAAGCTGTATTCACAGTAAAGAATTCTTTCTTCGCAAAATTATATTTTGCCAGACGTTCATTCAATGCCGCATTGTCCTGCAATATTCTCAAAACCTTCTTAGTCTTGGTTTCGTTTACAGTGATTTTCATCGGAGTGTTCGCATTTGAGTAACGGTTCACATAATATGCGAAGTTTGCGCTGAACTGAGCATTATTTGTTCCTTTCTCAGTTGACAATTTTGTTTTCACTCCTTTTGCGTCAATTTTATAAACGGCACGCTGCATCGGGCTTTCTTCGGCAGATTCATAATATACTGTTTTTGTAGCCTCGTCGATTCCCAACAGCTGAGTGACGTCCCAATTTCCTTTTGTTACCTGGCGCTGCATTACTCCGGTTGGAGAATACATATAAATATGTGAATATCCGTCCTGCTCGCTAACATAAAGGAAACCATTGTTCAAGAACTGAATTGACTTCAACCATTCTGAATCTACATAACATTTGTTTTCCTCACGAAGAATCAATCTTGAAACGCCGCTTTTAGGATTCACATAATACATATTGAACAAATTCTGCTGACGATTCAAAGTCATAACAGCCAATTGGTCAGAATTCTTAGTAAATGTTATGCGTGGGATATATCCGTCTTCATCCAGTGGGACATCCAGATGTTTTGTGTCACGAGTCTGGACGCAATATGAATGTAATGTCACTGTTGAGTTCTTCTCTCCAGCTTTAGGATATTTGAAATTATAATATGAGGGATATGTTCCATCACTATACATCTGCATTGAATATTCCTTCACGCCAGATTCATCCGAACGTACAAAAGCAAGATATTCACTATCCGGCGACCATGCCATAAGATTTGTTACGGCAAATTCTTCTTCATATACCCAATCAGTTATACCATTCAGAATTTTATTCAATTCACCATCTTTGGTTACCTGCACCTCTGTATCGAAATCGAATTTGCGAATCCAGATATTGTTATCACGGACAAAAGCACACATTCTTCCATCCGGAGAATATGTAGGAATCATCAGTTTGCTTTTTGATTCGGAAATCGGTTTTACATAATTACGGCGAACATCATAGTCATACACTACAGATTTGAACGAACGTCTGTAAATTGGTTCTGTTTCACACCACACCATAATGTGATGTCCGGTGCTGCTTATTTCATAACCGTCAAACTTGTCAAACGTACATTCGCGTGCTGTATTGACATTGAACAGTGTATCAACTGCATTACCTGAGCGATAAGAGTATTTTATAATCATACTCCGCTCGTTGTTCATAGCTGTATAATATTCACCATCGGGAAGCGAACGCATTTCCCCTACAGATGTAACCTGACGGAATTTTCCACCGGTTATATCTTTCAGTTCCACCGGTTTTCCTCCATTCTGCGCACATAATGCATTTGCACAGAAAACAAACAATACTGATACTAATTTTAATCGTTTCATTGATATATTTGATTTTGAAACAAAGGTAGTGTTTTTAAAAGGGATACTATAATTTTTAATTATGTTTTTGAATTTATCGACTCATATCACTCTTAGCCCAATCAAAGCATTTATAAACTATGCAAAAAACATCCGAAACAACAAATAAAACCCTTCGAAGCTATTTTTCACAGGACTATATATATTTCTCCGTCGGGCCGTATATATTTCTTCGTGGGTCCGTATATATTCCAATGTAGGTCTAGATGTGTTCAAACTTTAAAGCTAACGAGGCTTCAGACACAAGTTCAGAAGCCAACTCCACGTGACATTTGTTCACACAAAAACTGCTTTTCATTATAATATAAAATTTAATTATAAGAAAAACATTCCAGATGTAAACAAAAGGAATAGCTATACAAACAAATAAGAAAAACAATACTATAAATAAGGTATTTTATATGTTTGAAAATATAAAAACGATACCTAAAACTTTCATAATATATTCCTTGCATCGTAAAAAATAATATGTACATTTGCCGTGCTATTTTGCAATGTCGAGTTTACAAATATGAACAGAAATATACATCATGCCGGAGTTGTTGTGCGTATTGAAAACGATATTATATATGTAAAAATACTGCAGCAGTCGGCTTGCTCTGGATGTCATGCAAAATCTGTATGCAACGCATCCGAAAGCAAAGAAAAAATAATTGAAGTGGAAGACCACACAGGCGAATACCACATAGGAGAACAGGTTTCCATATGCGGCGAAACCTCGCTTGGCCTTCAAGCTGTTTTTCTAGCTTTTGTTATACCTCTATTCATTCTTCTTGCATCAATAGCCATAGGAACATGGTTGGGATATAGCGAAACAACAACCGGTCTGGCAGGATTGGCTATGCTTATACCTTATTATTTCATATTATATAAGCTTAGAGACAGACTGAAAAAACAATTCGTTTTCAAACTTGGGAAATTTTAATGATAAAAAAACATGATTATAATTGCTATTATTTCATTAGGAATTATTGGTGCCGCGGGTGCGTTGCTGCTTTATGTAGTTTCGAAGAAATTCGAAGTTTATGAAGACCCTCGCATTGCGCAAGTACAAGAAGTTCTGCCCGGTGCAAACTGCGGAGGATGCGGTTATCCGGGATGTTCTGGTTTTGCAGGAGCTTGTGTAAAGGCAGACTCACTTGACGGTCTGTTATGTCCTGTAGGAGGTGCTCCTGTAATGTCAAAAGTAGCGGCTATTTTGGGTAAAGAAGCAAAGGCTGCCGAACCTATGGTTGCAGTTGTTCGCTGCAACGGAACTTGCCAGGCTCGCCCTAAAACCAACACTTATGACGGAACAAAGAGTTGTGCAATCGCAACATCACTTTATGGCGGAGAAACCGGATGTAGTTTCGGCTGTCTTGGCTATGGCGATTGTGTGAAAGCATGTAATTTTGATGCAATACACATCAATCCTGAAACAGGAATCGCAACTGTTGATGAAGAAAAATGTACATCTTGTGGAGCTTGTGTCAAAGCTTGTCCTAAAAACATCATCGAATTGCGCAAGAAAGGTCCGAAATCACGCCGTATTTTCGTCAGCTGCGTGAACAAGGATAAAGGAGCTGTTGCACGCAAAGCTTGCAGCAATGCTTGTATCGGATGTGGAAAATGCGCGAAAGAATGTCCGTTTGAAGCAATCACTGTCGAAAACAATGTTGCTTACATCGACTTCAACAAGTGCCGCATGTGTCGCAAATGTGTTGCCGTGTGTCCTACAGGAGCAATCCACGAATTGAATTTCCCTCCACGCAAAGAGCCGGCACCTGCAGCAGCTAAAGAAGCTGTAGCAGCAAAACCACAAGCAGCTGCAACTACAACTGCTGAAAATAAAGAAGAAAGTAAAAATCAACAATAAAATCATATTAGTATGCTAAAGACATTTCGAATCGGAGGTATTCACCCACCCGAAAATAAATTGTCTGCCGGTAAAAAAATTACCGCACTGGCTGCACCCAAACAAGTTATTATCCCTTTGAGTCAACATATCGGTGCCCCTGCGCAGGCTGTGGTTAAGAAAGGTGATGTTGTAAAAGTAGGAACTCTTCTGGCTAAAGCCGGAGGTTTTGTTTCGGCAAACATTCACTCATCAGTTTCCGGTAAAGTAAACAAAATAGATAACGCAATCGATGCCAGCGGATACAAACGTCCGGCTATTTTCATTGATGTTGAAGGTGATGAATGGGAAGAAAGCATCGACAGAAGCGAGACTATAATCAAGGAATGCAACCTTTCTTCAAAAGATATTATTGATAAAATCTCGGAAGCAGGTGTCGTTGGTATGGGAGGTGCAACTTTCCCTACTCACGTAAAACTTTTGCCCCCTCCGGGAAGCAAGGCAGATGTTGTGATTGTCAATGCTGTTGAGTGCGAACCATATCTTACTTCCGACCACTCGTTAATGCTTGAAAAAGGTGAAGAAATTCTTATCGGACTAACAATCCTGATGAAAGCTGTAAATGTCAGCAAAGCAATTATCGGTATTGAAAACAACAAGCCGGATGCAATTTCGCACCTCACAAAACTTGCATCACAATATAAAGGTATAGAAATTATGCCTTTGAAAGTTCAATATCCTCAAGGTGGAGAAAAACAGTTGATTGATGCGGTAATCGGCAAGCAGGTAAAGAGTGGAGCTCTTCCTATTTCTACCGGAGCTATTGTCCAGAACGTAGGAACTGTTTTTGCTGTTTATGAAGCTGTTCAGAAAAACAAACCTTTGTTTGAACGAATCGTAACTGTAACAGGTAAGGCTTTGAAATCTCCATCTAATTTCCGTGTAAGAATGGGTACACCTATCAGTGTCCTGATTGAAGCAGCAGGCGGTGTTCCAGAGAATACCGGTAAAATAATCGGTGGTGGTCCGATGATGGGTAAAGCTTTGATTAGTGCTGAAGTTCCTGTTTGCAAAGGAAGTTCCGGAATTTTATTGCTAACTAAAGAAGAATCTGTTCGCAAACCTATGCACGACTGTATCAGATGTGCAAAATGTGTAAATGCATGTCCTATGGGACTTAATCCTGCTTTCCTGATGAAAGCAACTGTTTTCAAGAATTGGGAAATGGCAGAAAGCGAACATATACAAGATTGTATCGAATGTGGTTCATGTAGCTTCACTTGTCCTGCTAATCGTCCTCTGTTGGATAACATCCGCGTAGGTAAAGGTAAAGTTATGGGCATAATAAGAGCTAGAAAATCGTAACTTTACAGGGAACAAGTTGACAAGGCTTCCATTAACAAGTTGACAAGGCTTCAGGCACAAGTTGACAAGGAATTAAATCATAACAAACCTCGTCAACTTGTCAGCTCGTCAACTTCTTACAACAGAAATTAAAAGAATATGGAAAATAGTTTATACATATCGCCGTCGCCTCATATTCACGGAGGAGACAGTATTGAGAAAAACATGTATGGCGTACTGATTGCCCTTATTCCGGCATTCCTTGTTTCGCTATACTTCTTCGGACTAGGCGCACTTATCGTTACGATAACATCTGTAGTTGCGTGTGTTCTTTTCGAGTATCTGATTCAGAAATTCCTTATGAAAAAGGAACCGACAGTATTTGACGGTTCTGCAATACTGACAGGAGTTCTTCTGGCATTCAACTTGCCTTCAAATCTTCCTATTTGGATTATTATAATTGGTGCTTTAGCTGCAATCGGTATCGGCAAGATGTCATTTGGAGGATTAGGAAACAATGTGTTCAACCCAGCATTGGTTGGCCGTGTGTTCCTTCTAATCTCTTTCCCGGCACAGATGACCACATGGCCAGACATTGATATTTTGTCAGCCTTCCCCATGACATATACTGATGCAGAAACTGGTGCTACAGTTCTTACAATTATGAAAGAAGGAGCATTGGAAAATTTACCTGATTATACAACAATGTTGATTGGTTTGCGTGGAGGTAGTTTGGGTGAAGTAAGTGCTATTGCATTGTTGCTTGGTTTCGCATATATGTTGTGGAAAAAAATCATCACTTGGCATATTCCGGTGGCAGTTATCGGAACAGTATTTGTGTTCACTGGCATAATGCACCTTGTTAATCCGGCAGAATATGCATCTCCTTTGATTCATGTTCTTTCAGGAGGTTTGATGCTTGGAGCAATTTTCATGGCAACAGACTATGTAACATCTCCTATGACCAAAAAAGGGATGCTTATTTATGGTGTAGGTATTGGCCTTCTGACAGCTGTAATCCGTCTGTTCGGTGCGTATCCGGAAGGTATGTCATTCGCAATTCTTATTATGAATGCATTGACTCCACTGATTAACACCTATGTTAAACCTAATCACTTTGGAGGTAAATAACATGGAAAAACTGAAATCAACATTACCAAATATGCTCTTGTCGTTGACAGGAATTTGTGTCGTGGCAGGAGCTATCCTTGCTGGAGTGAACCAAATGACAACAGAACCAATTGCTGCATCAAAAGCTGCAAGCCTGGAAGCTGCCATCAAAGCAGTCACTCCTGAATTCGACAACAAACCGGCAGAAGAATCATACATGGCAGCAACTTATGACGGTGATTCACTACGTATATATCCGGCAAAAAAAGGAGACGAACTAGTTGGTGTAGCTGTTGAAAGTAGCACCAAAAAAGGTTTCGGCGGAGAAATAAAAGTTGTCGTAGGATTTGATCCTGACGGAAAACTTATCAATTACTCTGTGCAGAAACATTCTGAAACACCGGGATTAGGTTCTAAAATGCAAGAATGGTTCCGTGCTGATAAAAACAAACAGTCAGTTATCGGCAGAAATCTGACAGAAGATGGTCTGAAAGTATCAAAAGACGGAGGAGATGTTGATGCAATAACTGCAGCAACAATTTCAAGTAGAGCATTCCTGGATGCCATCAACAGAGCGTACAGCGCATACAAAAGCGTAGACGAAGCAAGCGGAGCAACAGAATGATATGAAAGGAGGATTTTATAATGAACAACTGGATTAAAATATTAATAAACGGTATTATTAAAGAAAACCCGACTTTCGTATTGTTGTTGGGTATGTGTCCGACCTTGGGAACAACATCTTCAGCCATTAACGGTATGAGCATGGGATTGGCAACAACATTCGTGCTTATCTGCTCAAACATCGTTATTTCGGCATTGAAGAAAGTAATTCCTGACATGGTTCGTATTCCGGGATACATTGTTGTTATCGCAACATTCGTAACCGTAGTGCAAATGTGTATGGAAGCATATGTTCCGGCACTATATGCAAGCTTGGGATTGTTCATTCCGTTGATTGTTGTAAACTGTATTGTGTTGGGACGTGCTGAAGCATTTGCTGCAAAGAACGGAGTTATCCCATCTTTCTTTGATGGAGTCGGTATCGGCCTAGGTTTCACCATCGCATTGACTTGCCTTGGTGCTATCAGAGAGTTATTTGGAACAGGAAAATTGTTTGGTATCACATTGATGCCTGAAGAGTTCGGTTCTTTGGTATTCGTACTTGCTCCAGGTGGTTTCATCGCTCTTGGCTATCTTGTAGCAATAGTAAACAAAATGAAAAAAGCATAAAGGAGGATAGTATATGGAATATATATTGATTTTTATCACGGCGGTTTTCGTAAATAATGTCGTTCTTTCACAATTCCTTGGAATCTGTCCTTTCCTGGGTGTTTCCAAAAAAGTGGAAACTGCAGTCGGAATGGGTGCAGCTGTTACATTTGTTCTTACACTGGCAACTATTGTAACTTTCCTTGTTCAGAAATATGTGCTTGATGTATTTGGACTTGGTTTTATGCAAACAATCAGTTTCATTCTGATTATCGCTGCATTGGTTCAGATGGTTGAAATCATATTGAAGAAAGTTTCGCCTGCTTTATATCAGGCACTGGGAGTTTTCTTGCCATTGATTACAACAAACTGCTGTGTACTTGGTGTTGCTATTCTTGTTATACAAAAAGAATATAATTTATTGGAATCTGTAATATATGCAATATCGACAGCTATTGGATTTGCGCTGGCTTTAGTTATCTTTGCAGGTATCAGAGAACAGTTAGCTATGACAAATGTGCCTGATGGATTAAAAGGAACTCCTATTGCCTTAATTACTGCCGGTTTGCTGGCTATGGCATTTATGGGATTTTCAGGAATCGGAGCATAATAGTTGACTTTAAGACAAGATATATCAACTAATAAAATTTCAGAGGAAGGTGTATCAGATTTTATGTTCTGATACACCGTCTCTGTATAAAAAACAGCATTATGAAAGAGAAAATCTTAGTAGCAGGAGGAACCGGCTATATTGGTTCACACACAACTGTAGAATTACAGAATGCAGGTTATGAAGTTGTAATAATCGATGACCTTTCAAACTCAAACATTGAAGTGCTCGACGGTATAGAACGTATCACTGGCATTCGCCCGGCATTTGTAAAACTAGACTTGAAAGACAAGGAAGCTACACGGGCAGCGCTTAAAGAACATGACGGAATAAAAGGTGTGATTCTGTTTGCGGCAAGCAAAGCTGTGGGAGAATCTGTTCAGCAGCCTCTGAAATACTACAGAAACAATATCACAACTCTTATCAATATCCTGGAACTTATGCCTGAATTTGACATGAAAGGTATTGTTTTCTCTTCATCATGTACTGTTTACGGTCAGCCAGACCCTGAATATCTGCCAGTAACAGAAAACGCCCCTATCAAACCGGCTATGTCTCCATACGGAAATACAAAGCAGATCAACGAAGAAATCATTCAGGACACAATTCATGCAGGTGCTCCTTTCAAGAGTATCATCCTTCGTTATTTCAACCCTATCGGAGCTCATCCAAGCGCTGAAATCGGAGAATTGCCAAACGGTGTTCCTCAGAATCTTATCCCTTATCTTACACAAACTGCTATCGGAATCCGTAAGGAATTGAGTGTTTTCGGTGACGATTATGACACACCGGACGGTTCTTGTATCCGCGATTATATCAATGTTGTGGATTTGGCTAAAGCACACGTTGTTGCAATGGACCGCATGCTTCAGAACAAATCTGAAGAAAAAGTAGAAATCTTCAATCTTGGTACTGGCAACGGAGTTTCAGTGCTTGAACTTATCAACACATTCGAAAAGAAAACAGGAGTAAAAGTTCCTCACAAAATCGTAGGCCGTCGTGAAGGCGATATCGAAAAAGTTTGGGCAAATCCTGAAAGAGCAAACAAAGTCCTTGGTTGGAAAGCTGTAGAAACTCTGGAAGACACTTTACAATCAGCTTGGGATTGGCAAGTTAAGCTTCGTGAAAAAGGGATTCAATAAACGACTATTATAAATATGAAGACACCGGAACATTGGACTTGTTTCCATATTTCGGTGTCTTTTCTATTTATAAAACTCATTTTTCTCTAATCTGCCCTTCTCCGGTGATAAGATATTTATATGTTGTCAACTCCGGAAGAGCCATAGGACCACGTGCATGCATTTTCTGTGTACTTATACCTATCTCAGCACCAAATCCAAATTGAGCACCATCTGTAAACGCCGTAGAAACATTTGAATAAACACATGCTGCATCAACTCTCCTTTGGAAAATATCAACTAATTTATCATCCTCACTGATTATACATTCGCTGTGTTTCGAACTATATTTTCCAATGTGTGAAATAGCCGAATCTGTATTTTCCACAGTTTTTATACTCATTTTATAATCCAGGAATTCCGTTCCATAACTGTTTTCGTCAGAATGAAACAACAGTTCAGCAGGATAATTGCCATCCAATGCTAAGAATGATTCATCATCCGCATATATCTTGACATTGCTTTCACTTAGTTTTCCACACAAATATGGCAAATCACTCAACCTGTCTCGATGGACAACAAGACAGTCCAAAGCATTGCATACACTTACTCTACGAGTCTTTGCATTGTTGATGATAATCCTTCCCTTCTCCTTATCTCCATATTTGTCGAAATAAGTATGACATATTCCGGCTCCTGTCTCAATCACCGGGACTCTTGAGTTCTCTCTGACATATTGTATCAAAGCCTTACTTCCACGTGGTATCACCAAATCCACCAGTCCGGCAGATTGTAACAAACATGTTGTAGATTCCCTGCCTGCTGGTAAAAGAACGCATAAGGATTTATCCAAACCGTTATTTTCTAACACCTCATGTATTATTTCCACCAATGCTGTGTTTGTATTTTCAGCATCTGATCCACCTTTCAATACACAGACATTTCCACTTTTCAAACACAAAGAAAAAACATCAAATGTCACATTAGGACGTGCTTCATAGATTATTCCTATCACACCAAATGGTACGGAAACCTTTTTTATCAACATTCCGTTCGGCCTTTGCTCTTCCATCAGAACTTTTCCTAAAGGAGAAGGCAATCCTGCCACATTTTCCATATCTGAAGCTATTGACAATAATCGATCCTCTGTCAGCCTTAAACGGTCATATTTTGGATTCGACTTATCCATTTTTGCCAAATCAACTTCATTGGCAGACAATACATATCGGATTTTTTCTTTCAACCTTGCTGCTGTCTGAATCAATATGTCATTTATCTTATCATTTGAACAACCCTGTAAAGAACATACAGCATTTGCAGCTTTTCTTATCATTTCATATGCAATAATCATATCCACTCTTTTGTTAGATTAAATGATGGGAGCATTTCTATTCAGCCCAATACGGTGTTCTATACATATAAGTACATACAATCGTAATGAATCAAAGGCTTCATATCTTTTTTCCCTATATTATCAAAAGCCTCCTTGCTATTATAGGCTACACAACCAATACCAATTTGTTCACCATCTTCATTAATTATTCTAACTATGTCTTCTTTCTCAAAATCGCCATTTATACCAACAACTCCAACAAACAAAATACTGCTGGCCATTGCAGAATATAAAGCATCTTCTGCCCCTCTGTTTATAATAACTTCACCTTTAGTAAAATCTTCAGAATGAGCAATCCATTTTTTAATACTGCTTGTTTTCTTCTCATTCGGGACAAAACGGGTACACACTGTTTCTTTCATATTCTTGATTAATTTGTTGAGTATATTATCAATTTTACCATTAGCAATCACAACTTCAATACCTTCTTCTGCAACCTTCGTTGCTATCCTGCATTTAGTCAACATTCCTCCTCTGCCAAATGTAGATTTTCCAACTTGGATAAATGCTTCCATATTTCTCTCACCAGGATAAATAAAAGGTATAACTTTACTATACGAATCAGAAGGAGAACCATCGTATATACCATTTACATTACTTAATATTATCAACATATCGGCATTTATCATCGACGCTATCAACCCTGACAATTCATCATTGTCAGTAAACATCAATTCTGTAACAGAAATAGTATCATTCTCATTGACTATAGGGATAACTTTATGATTAAGCATCACTTCCATACAATGCTTTTGTGTAAGATACTGCAAACGAGTAGAAAAACTCTCTTTTGTTGTCAGAACCTGTCCACAACAAACACCCTGCTCTTTAAACAATTCATAATATCTGTTGATAAGTTTTGCCTGTCCAATTGATGAATACAATTGTCTTGAAGACAAAGCATCTAGGTTTTTGGATAATTTAATCTCACTTTTACCCGAGGCTACAGCACCTGAAGATATCAGTACAATATCGTTTCCTTCTTCATGTAAGTTTACAACCTGGTCTACCAATGATGACATCCTTGTAATATCCAGTTTACCGTCATTTCTGGTCAGCACATTACTCCCAATCTTTATAACTATTCGCCTTTTCATAACACAATCATAGAATAATTTATAATAAGGGGACGAGGCTTCAGAGACAAGTTGACAAGGGCAAAATACCCGTAATTTTACAGTTTATTATCTAAAAAACCTTGTCAACTCGTTCCCTTGTCAACTAGTCCCCTTGTCAACTAGTCCCCTTGTCAACTCCTCACTCCAATTTATGAATAACCAAACCTGAACGTAGTTTAGGCTCAAACCACGTAGTCTTCGGAGGCATGATATTTCCGGTATCAGCAATATCCATAAGCTGCTTCATTGTCACCGGATAAAGAGCCAAAGCCACCTTCATTTCTCCGCTGTCAACACGGCGTTTCAATTCGCCCAAGCCACGGATTCCGCCAACGAAATCGATTCTCTTATCCGAACGCAAATCTTTTATACCCAAAATCTCGTCAAGAATAAGATTTGAAGAAATCGTCACATCCAAAACCCCAATCGGATCATTATCGTCATAAGTACCTTCTTTAGCTGTCAATGAATACCATTTACCGGACAAATACAGAGAGAAGTTATGCAAGCCGGAAGGTTTGTAAATCTCCTCACCCATTTCCTTTACATCAAAGTTTACAGACAATTTTTCAATGAAAACTTCATCTGTCAATCCGTTCAAATCTTTGACAACTCTGTTATAATCAATGATTGTAAGCTGCTCAGCCGGGAAACAAACCGCCATGAAATAGTTATATTCCTCATCGCCCCTATGATTAGGATTCTGCTTAGCTTTTTCAGCACCGACCAATGCCGCAGCAGCAGAACGATGATGACCATCGGCAATATACAATGCCGGCATCTTTGCAAACTCAGCAGTAATCATGCTTATATCTTCATCTTCATCAATAACCCAGAATGTATGACCGAAACCGTCCAATGGAGCCACAAAGTCATACTCAGGTTTGCGAGACGTATATTTTGAGACAATTTTATCCAAAGCATCATTCTCAGGATAAGCAAAGAATACAGGTTCAATATTAGCATTGTTCACACGGACATGCTTCATACGGTCTTCTTCCTTATCACGGCGCGTTAGCTCATGCTTCTTGATAAGGCCATTCATATAATCCGGAACATAAGCACCGACAACCAGGCCATACTGAGTCTTGCCGTTCATTGTCTGGGCATATACATAATAACATTCCTTCTCATCCTGAACAAGCCAGCCTTTTTCCTGGAACATCTTGAAATTCTCGGCAGCCTTATCATAAACCTTAGGATCATGTTCATCTGTTCCAACCGGAAAATCTATTTCAGGCTTGATAATATGGTATAATGATTTCTCGTTTCCTTCAGCTTCCATTCGTGCTTCTTCCGAATTCAAAACATCATAAGGACGGGAAACAACTTGTTCGACCAAGTCTTTTGGAGGACGGATGCCTCTAAATGGTTTTATAGTAGCCATATTTTTTAGTTTTTAAGTTGACGAGTTAACAAGTTGACAAGGCTTCAGAAAAATAAGTATTATCTACTTGACTCCTTAACTACTTAACTCCTTGAATTCTCACTTATTCACCCTAAACTTCTCAACCCCATTCTTAAGGAAATCCTCAATCTGGTGAGCAGCAGCAATTCCGGCATTTATATTAGCCTCAGCTGTCTGGGCACCCATCTTCTTAGGAGTAGAGAAATAACGTCCGCTCAGTTTTTCTGCATATTCAGCATGAGAAGCAGGCATTATATCTGTAACATATTTCAAATCTGTTCTTTCTTCCAATAACTTCAGCAATCCGGCTTCATCAATAACCTCCTTACGTGCAGTATTGACCAGCAAACCATTCTTAGGCATGCGTGAAACCAATTCATAACCGATAGAATTCTTTGTTTCAGCAGTTGCAGGAATATGAACAGATACAACCTGGCAAGTAGAATAAAGTTCCTCTACTGAATCCACTGGTTTTACACCATCCTGAGATATAACTTCCTCCGGACAATATGCATCATAAGCATAAACATCCATACCCAAGCCTTTAGCAATTCTTGCCAAGTTACGGCCCACATTACCATAAGCATGGATACCAAGTTTCTTATCCTTCAATTCCCATCCGGAAGTTCCGTTATAGAAATTACGCACTGCCATAATCATCATACCAACAGCAAGCTCTGCAACAGCATTTGAGTTCTGTCCGGGAGTGTTCATCACACAAACACCATGGGCAGTTGCAGACTCCAAATCCACATTGTCATATCCTGCACCGGCACGCACCACAATCTTCAACTGTTTTGCAGCGTCAAGAACTTCAGCATCCACCTTATCACTTCTGATGATAATAGCGTCAACATCCTTCACTGCATCCAGCAACTGTGATTTTTCAGTATATTTTTCCAGTAACAACAATTCGTCACCAGCCTTTTCCACTACTTCGCGGATACCTTTCACTGCTATCGCAGCAAAAGGTTTTTCTGTTGCAACTAATACTCGTGCCATAATCAATGCTGTTTTTCAAATTCTTTCATTGCTTCAACCAAAACCTCAACACTGCTCTTAGGCATAGCGTTATACAGAGATGCACGGAAACCACCCACAGAACGGTGTCCCTTGATACCAACAATACCTTTTGTAGCAGCAAATGCGTTGAAATCAGCTTCCAGTTCCTTATATTCGTCGTTCATAACGAAACATACGTTCATTATTGAGCGGTCTTCAGTTTCCACTGTTCCACGGAACAATTTATTTCTGTCGATTTCATCATAAAGGATAGCAGCATTTTCCATATCTTTCTTTTCCATAGCTGCGATACCACCCTGTTCCTTATACCATTTCAAAGTCTGCAATGCAGAATAGATAGGCAACACAGGAGGAGTGTTGAACATTGATTCCTTGTCGATATGAGTCTTATAATTGAGCATTGTTGGGATAGGACGGTCCACATGTCCCAAAGCATCAACTCTGACAATTGCCAAAGTCACACCGGCAGGGGCAAGATTCTTCTGGGCACCCGCATAGATGATATCATATTTTGAAACATCAACCGGACGAGAGAAAATATCAGATGACATATCAGCAACAAGGCGCTGTTTCACATCCGGATCTTTTCTCATTTCAGTTCCGTAAATAGTATTGTTTGTTGTAATATGGAAGTAATCAGTATCGTCAGATATTGTATAATTCTTCGGAATATATGTATAATTTTTATCTTTAGAAGAAGCAACCACCTCAACCTCACCAAACAACTTAGCTTCCTTGATTGCTTTTGAAGACCATGTACCGGTATCAAGATATGAAGCCTTCTTGTTAAGCAAATTATAAGGAACCATACAGAATTGCATACTTGCGCCACCACCAAGGAACACAACTTCATATCCGGCAGGAATATCAAGCAATTCCTTAATCAATGCACGAGCCTCATCAACAACAGCCACAAACTCCTTACTGCGGTGTGAAATCTCAAGTAATGACAAACCCATTCCCGCAAAATTCTCTACTGCAGCAGCAGTATTCTTAATTGTGTAGTCACTCAAAATAGAAGGACCTGCATAAAAATTGTGCTTCTTCATAGCGATTGATATTTAAATGTTAATAATATGTTTTGAGTTTATAAGTTTTTGAGTTTATAAGTTGACAAGTTGACGAGTTGACAAGTTAACAAGGCTTCCGAAAATAAGTATTATCTACTTGACTACTTAACTTCTTAACTTCTTGACTCCTTGACTACTTAACTCCTCAACTCCTCACCTCTTCTTCTCCCCCCAAAGCCGCACCATGTTTTCCGTGAGCTTCTTCTCAGCCGGATTATCCTGTCCGTGCCAGAAACGATGACCTTTAATTTCCGACGGAAAATAATCCTGAACCACGAAATGATTCTCATAATCATGGGCATATTTATAATCTTTGCCATAATCCAACTCTGCCATAAGTTGAGTCGGAGCATTTCTCAGATGCAAAGGAACCGGAATATTTCCGGTACGATTAACAAAGTCCAAAGCCTCATTGATTGCCTTATATGCCGAATTGCTCTTAGGGCTGCAAGCCAGATAAACTGTTGCTTCAGCAAGAGGAATGCGACCTTCCGGCCATCCAATCTTCTGAATCGTATCAAAACAAGCATTGGCAAGAAGCAATGCATTCGGATTGGCAAGACCGATATCCTCAGCTGCCGAAATGCAAAGTCTGCGGGCAATAAACTTAGGATCTTCACCTCCGGCAACCATTCTTGCCAGCCAGTAAATTGCCGCATCCGGATCACTTCCACGGATAGACTTTATAAAAGCCGAAATAATATCATAATGCATCTCTCCGCCCTTGTCGTAAGCAGCCGGATTCTCCTGCAACCTCTCCACCACTTTTTTATCAGTTATGGTTATCTCCTTTCCCTCTTCAGCGGAAATCACCAGTTCCAGAATATTCAGCAACTTGCGGGCATCACCACCCGAATATCTCAGCAAAGCATCCGTTTCCTGCAAATCAATATGCTTTTCTTTAAGGACAATATCCTCTGTTATTGCCCTGTTGAGCAAGGACAGCAAGTCCTGCTTCTCCAACGATTTCAAAACATAAACCTGACAGCGCGACAGCAATGGCCTTATCACCTCAAACGAAGGATTCTCCGTTGTTGCGCCAACCAGAGTAACAACTCCCGTTTCAACAGCATTCAACAGCGAATCCTGCTGCGACTTGCTGAAGCGGTGTATTTCGTCAATAAACAGAATAGGAGAAACACTGTTGAAAAAACTGTTTCCTTTCGCCTTCTCAATAACATCCCTCACATCCTTCACTCCGGAGTTAATCGCACTCAAAATATAAAACGGAGCATCAAGTTTCCGGGCTATTATCTGAGCCAAAGTTGTCTTTCCCACTCCCGGAGGTCCCCACAATATAAACGAAGGAACTCTTCCGGAATCAATCATTCTCCTAAGGACAGCACCCTGTCCCACCAAATGCTTCTGTCCGATATACTCATCCAAAGTCCTCGGACGTAATCGTTCTGCCAAAGGTTGATTCATCATGTAGCAAATGTCGGATATTAAAATCACTTTTCAAAATAGAAATATGAAAATATTTCACTGGAAAAGTATGTTTAAAAACAATTTTATTAGACAAAATGTAAGAATAATACACAACCAAATATTTAACCCAAGCAAAAAACATATCATTTTGTCAACATATTACAATCTAATGGTATTAAATAGGTGTTCAAAATTATTTTTATAATAGAAGTTTATCTGAACTCATTTTTATAGGAGTTATGCTTAATTTTATTACGCAATATGCGAGAACCATATCCCTGTAATTACCAGCAATTTAACATTCAACTTCTCGCAAACTTCTCGCAAACTTCTAGCTTTTTCTTCTTTGTGCGAGAAATTAGTCATTACCGATATATTCCCACATTTTCTTTTCTCCTAATCGTATAGTTCCTAACTTCTTTAATGCTGAAAGCAGATGTCCTATTTTGGTCATCTTTTGTCTCTCCGTCAGTGCATCAGGTAGCTTAGTAAGCAACAAGTCATCCACATCTTTACGACTGACTTTTCTATGCTGTTTGATGAACTTGGATAAAAGTTCTTTATAATATTTATCATCTAATCCTTTATTCTTAGTATAATCAGCTTTTTTGCCAATATTACTAGCGACAGCCTTTGCAATATATAGTGCATTTTTACGCCCTTCCACTAATTTTCTCCTGCGTAAATAAGCAATTTCGTAATCAGTTAGACTTCTATGCATTTGTATTCTGCTTAACAACTCCATTTCCATTAAATTCAATGAATGATCTTTTGCCAACATAGATGCATAATCCATATCAAGAACTTTGCTTACAATAGTCAACTTAACCTTATTATCAGAAAAATCATAGTCTGGCATTGGGAAAAAGCGTTGTTTCTGTAAGTTAAACATCCTACGAATACCGCTACCGATAGTATCAACCATTTTCAATTCAACCATTGCACCAACAAGGAATGGATTCCTATATCGTTCTTCTGGTGCATCATTCTGCAGTACATTATGAATGTTGTCAGGAATAAAGCCTCCTACATTTGAAAAAATCAGGCGATCTTCATGTTCTATAACATTTATCATCCCATGATACGAATAATCCTGATGGGCTATAGCATTGTTCAGAGCCTCACGAATGGTAAAAGGGTCGTATGTTTCAAGTTCATCAGGAACCAATTCCAGTAAGGCTGGATTCATATATCGATATTTTAAATTGCGAATCTTTGCAAAGATACGGCTTACAGCCAAAACAAATGGACATGTTTCAATGCTATAATCTCGCTCATTTCCATTGGAATCTTTCAATATCCATCTAATACGAGCTATTGCTGGTGAGATAAGATGTTCACTTTCCGATTTTCCCAACAATAAAATAGCTGTGTTAGTTATTTTCCCTTTTTTAGTTATTCTTGCTTTGTTAAGAAAAGTTACATCATCCCATGTTTTCATTTCCTCGCGAAGATGTTCATGCTTATTGGCATACCATTCACGAGCTTTTGATATTGCTTCAGGATCAAGGTCATCAAAGGTTGCTTCATCTACAATCTCTCCACTCCAATCATTCTGGGAATGATATATTTTACGGATATAGTCTGGAAAATCTTTTAGTTTAGTTAAGTTACTTCCTATCCGAAGATATGCTTCACCTTTGAAATTAACAGGCTCAGTATTGGTGGCTGGTATAATAAACATAACAATATGATTGCCACTATAATCAAATTCTTCTATTTCAAAGGAAATAATAGGCGAAAGATTTTTTCTCAACCATAATTCATAATCTTGATTACCAATTTTAGTTACTGCCATATGTAGATTAGTACCCACAATATCCCAAGTGCCATCTTGTACTCCCAATACTAGGTATCCATATGCTTTATCTTTTAAACAAGCAACATTAGAAATTCCTGAGATATATTTGCCAACACCTTCATATGTAACACTACTATGCGACTCGCTTATATTGGTCTTAAACTCCAACCATTCGGTCTCACCAGCCTCCTTACGTTTACGAGCAATATCAATGAGATGTTCCAATAATGCTATTTGTTCATCTTGTGTACGCATGATTGTTAAATTCTTATATGGAAATTATTTCTAAATATATTAGCCCCCTTATGATATTATATACTGTTTATACTCTCTAACGATTAACTCTTTTTATATCCATTTCTAATAGGTCGGCAATTTTTAGCAAACTATTAAGGTCTGGTTGAGAAGAGTTGGTACACCATTTAGAAACGGTTGAAGGATTAACTCCAAGTTGCTCAACCAACCATTTATTGGTGCGTTTTTCTTGACTAAAACTACTTTTACACAGTTGATATCTTCCATATCTTAATCTGTTTTAAGCAAAATTAGCGAATTTATTTCACTTTAAGCATAAATAAAACGAAATAATTGTAGGATATATAGTTTTCTTGCAATGATTCTCCCTACTTTTGCTGGTTAATTATTCCACTTAAAAGACAAGAGACCGACCTCAAAAAATCTTTGAGATCGACCTCTATCATATATTATAAACTTCCCTCATTCCCGAAAAACCAATGAATATTTTATCCTGAAGAAATAAGATTTCTCAGCAGATACCACATTTCAGAAAGCTTTTCCGGCTACTTTTTCGCTATGTCAAGTTTTTCGCTACATTTGTGCCAGATGATCACAATCCTCCCCATTTCCACATTAGTTATGGGGACTATCAAGCCATTATTACAATTCATAAAGGCATAGTGAAAGGAGAAATTCCAAGCAATGCTTTAAAACAAGTTTTTCATTGGATGGAATTACATAAACAAGAATTAATTGACAATTGGAATCGCCTGCAAAATGGAGAAGAAGCTCAAAAAATTGAACCTCTAAAATAAACAGACTATGACAGAAGATATAGATTTAATCAGAGTTACTGGTGTAGAATACATAAAAGACTATACCATGGATTTGGAGTTCAGTAATGGTAAAGTAAAACGAATTGATTTTTACCCTTTATTGAAAGTAAAAATGTTTGAACCATTAAAAGATCTGTCAAATTTCGTTCAATTTGGTTTGACACACTGGACTATTGAGTGGTTCAATGGAGCGGATTTCGCCCCTGATTACCTCTACAGAAAAGGGGTTGATGCATAAAAACACATGTCACAACTTAGGGTTTAGCAAAAGTTCGGATTTCAGCCCAAAAGAAAGAGTGACCGGGTAAAAAACAAAGAGACACCTGTACTACTAAAAAAAAGATGCTCCCTTCATTAAGAAGAGAGCATCCTAAAACAATTAATAATATGTCAAATATTATCTTGAGCCACCAGCCCACCAAACGTTTTCAGTATATACATACATACCATCGCCACAAGCTTCCTTGATATTCATATTTGATAAAACATCTGAAGCACCATATGTAAAGCGTAATGGGAATTTAGATTTGTTCTGAGGATTCTTCAACTCAACAAAAACTTCATTCATTCCTTTCAAACGACGGTAATCTGAATAAGCTTCAACAGACTCGCCATTTGCTCCGAAGAATGACAAATATTTCTGAACCATAGTTTCTTTCAGCGGATTTGCATCAAACAATGGTTTCACACTCTTGTCGAAATATTCTTCAGCAACAGATGTACCCAAATCTATATCAGCTTTTATTTCCAAGTAATTATTCAACGCAGAATTTACTGTATTCTCATGATTGGCAAAAGCTGCTACGACAGCATCCTTCAACACTTCAGAAGCTTTTTCTTTCTGTCCTAAACGGCAAAGAGCTTCAGCCTTGATAAATAGTAATTCATGATAACTGATCAAATGTGTCGGAGCTGTAATTGCATAAGAAGCCAAAGAACAGTCATATGACATCAATCTTTGTTCCGGTGTACCGTTAGGAGCCGCATTCAACTTTGAACCATCTGTAACAACTTCTGTAGGATTACCATTAACTGTGTTCCAGTTTGTACCAAAAGACTGGTTCAAACGCGGATCATTACGTTCAGCCATTTTTTCAGCCAAACTCTTACTTGCACCTAACCCAAGACGGCTATACATAAAGTCGAAGAAAGGATTAAACTGGCTGCCACCATCATAAACAGCAAATTTACATTCTTCGGCAGCCGAAGCGAACGACTTGTCAACATATGAAACCACATCGTTCAAAGCCTTTGTCTTATTTTCTGCTTTAGCCAATAAGCGCATTGTATAACGAGCCTTCAAAGCATAAGCAGTTTTTTTCCACAAAGAAGAATTGCCCCCATATATAACATCCTGAGAACCCATAGGGCCGGATGTCGCCTCGTCATCACCATCAAACAAAACTATTGCCTCATCAATATTCTTCATTATGTCAGCATAAATAGTTTCCTGCTTGTCAATTTCCGGCTGCATATACATAGGTGTTCCCAATTCTGTATAAACACAAGCTTGAGTATATGGTACATCACCAAACAAATCTGTCAGAATTGCAGCATTATAAGCATAAAGTAATTTAGCAACACCAAGAGTCACATTATTTCCTGCCTCAACACCACCTTCAGAACATTTAGCAATAACATCTTTTGCTGTACGGATATTAGAGTAAACAGCGCCCCACATATTATCATAAGTTGCAGGAACATTTGGTTCACCACTACGGATTTCCGCATTGTAAGTCTGATTTTCAACACCTGTCTCCAATTCCATATAAATTGAAGAATACACATTGAAATCTCCACCAACAGCATTAACTGCAGTCGCAACCATCAAATCAGTCATCATAAATTTTGAAGTGACAGTTTCCGGATTGTTCTTGTTGTGATTGATATCATCCATCACATCTTCAGTACAAGAGACCAAAGGAAGTGCCGCCAACGCAATGGTCAGCACTTTTTTAGATATATTATTGAATTTCATTTCCTATTTGCTTTTTAGAATTTAACATTTACACCAAAACCGTAGCTTGAAGTCTGAGGCATTGAATAACGTTCGAACGCTCCACCCATATTGTTGTTACCCTGAGACGATTCCGGGTCCAAGTTTGGCAATTCCGACCACAACAGGATATTACGGGCAAATACATTCACATCAACCTTCAACCAGTCTTTTTCCAACACAGGATAGCTCAATGATACCTCACGCAATTTCAAGAATGAATTGTCATAGATTGAAGATTCATCAATATTGTTAATAGTCTGATAATAGTTCTGCCATGCGTCAGCACCTTTTATCTCAATATCATTCTTTGAGCCGTCAGCCTTGACACCATCAACTATGAAAGATTCAGTGTCACGTCCTTCCGTAGCCTTGCTCATACCGAAGAAATCCAACAGACCGTTTGTACCGCTATACATCTGGCCTCCGCATTTCCAGTCAAATACAGCTGCAAGATTGAACTTCCAAACTCTCAAATCTGTATTGAAACCTAAGATAAAGTCTGGAGAAACCTTACCGATTACCTTAGCTTCACCAGCCTGAGGAACACCATTTTCGTCAACAATCAAGTTTCCTGCATCATCTCTTAAATAACCGACACCATAGATAACAGGGAATTTGTCACCAATACCGGCACGAACCTGAGGAGTAACGAAACCACCCAACATAATACTTTCTACACCAGGAGCCAATTCGTCAACATAGTTGTCCATCTTAGTCCAATTCAAACCGATATTCCAGTCAACTAACTTAGTTCTGATTGGATTGACATTGATTGTCAACTCATGAGTATTTGTATGGATACGACCACCATTAGTCAACAACTCCTGCGCGCCTGTTGAACCAGCCAAAGGAACATTGAAAATCTGGTCAGTAACATTCTGACGTGAGAATGTATAGTTAACAGAAACAAGATTATTGAAGAAGCTCAAATCAGCGCCAAGCTCATAAGACTTGGTATTCTGCGGTTTCAAGTTCGGGTCATAAATTACAGGGTATGGCGCAAATGCTCCTAAACCTTGAAGAGGATAAGAGATTGGATTCAACATATAGAAACCACCACCATAAGAAGGCGTATAATAATAGTTATTATAATATTCACCAGCCTGTCCAACTTCTGCATATGATGCACGAATCTTAGCATAATTTATGACATCATTCTTCAGTGGTTCTAGTTCTGTCAAGATAAAACCGGCAGAAACCGAAGGATAGAAGAAAGAGCGGTTGTTACGAGGCATACTTGAAACATAGTCATTACGTCCTGTAACATTCAAATAAAGCATATTCTTGTAAGAAGCAGAAACACTACCGAAGAAACCTACAGTACGTTTGCTTCTCTGCTTATCAAAAGCCTGAACAATTGTTGCATTCTCTATATGATTCCAACCCGGGAAATTGAAACCAGAACCATATTCCTCGTATTTCTTTGTATGATTATGAACAATTTCATTACCAAGTAATGCATTAAATGTCCAATCTTCATTTATAGTCCAGTCATAATTAACTGTCAGCAAAGAATTGAATGAAACATTACTCCATCCGTAGTTTCTAATTTCGCCATTCATATTTGAGCCTTTGTTTCCATAACCCCAAATATCCTGATAATGTGTTGTGTAAGAATCCACACCAATCTGATATTTCACATTCATAGTGTGGTTTTCTGTATTGAATTTTGTCTTATAGTTAACAAAACTGTTACCAAAGAAACGGTTTGTTTTTTCAACGAACTCATTGTTCTTGACAAACCAAGGAGCGACAGCGAATCCCAAGCTACGGAAAGAGTTCTGCTCATAGATACTTCCGGCTGTATGAGCCGGTATTCCATTCAAATCATAACTAACCGGAGCCGGATAAACAGTTGCCAACAACGCGTCATTCGCAGCAGGCATCTTATTGATTTTCGAATTGATGAAGCTTGCTGTAGCACCTGTAGTCCAGTTATCGTGCAACTTTACTTCAGCTGTTAACTTTCCTGTATAACGGTCCATTCCTGTTTCAGGGATAATACCATCCTGAGTTGTATTACCCAAAGAGAAAGAATAAGAAGCTTTATCAAATGCCTGAGCAACATTGATTGAGTTATTCCACGTAACACCAGTCTGGAAGAAACCGCCAATATTGTCATAAGCCTGAGGTGTAGCCCAAGGATTCAAACCCGCAGCTGCTAGCTGTGGAACATAATACTGTCCCTGGTGCAAATTTGCGCCATTGTTTGTATATTCATTGGCAACATTACCGCCATAGGTCGGGTCGTTTGCCAAGTCTGAAATAGCAGGACCCCAAGAAGAGGAATTATATGGGTCAAATACGCCTCCTGTTCCCTGCGCAAATTTTGTCTGCACTTCCGGAGTGCGTCCCAAAACATCAAATGAAACGTTTGTATTGAATGAAATCTGAGGTTTACCCTTTGCCAAACCTTTACCGCTCTTTGTTGTAATTACAATAACACCGTTTGATGCACGGATACCATACAAAGCAGCTGCAGCCTGTCCTTTCAACACGTTGATACTTGCAATATCATTAGGATCAATATCCACAGCACGGTTGGCAACGTCTGTACCTGTCACAGAATTTTCCGTACTGATATCTGCTGCAGAAGCGACAGGCATACCATCAATTACATACAAAGGAGAGTTGTCACCAGTAAATGAACGTGCACCACGGATTGTAATCTGAGAAGAAGCGCCCGGCATACCTGATGAAGGTTTGATTTCAACACCTGAAACTTTACCCTGCAAAGCACCTGCCAAATTTGAATTAGCACCTTTTGTCAATTCATCTGCTTTCAAATCCTGAACAGCATAACCCAAGGCTTTCTTTTCTCTTGAAATACCCATCGCTGTCACAACGATTTCGTCAAGGTTCTGTGTATCATTTTTCAATACAACATTGATATTTGGAGCTACTTTCACAGTCTGTTTTTCCATACCAATGTATGAAATCTCCAATTCCTTACCATTTGCCGGAACTTCCAATGTAAAGTTACCATCAAAGTCTGTAACAATACCAATTGTTGTACCTTTCACAATTACAGAAGCACCAATAACAGGCAAGCCTGTTTCATCAACAACATTACCTTTAACCTGAGTGTTCTGTGCAAAAGCTGTCCCCACACCCATAGACAAGCACAAAGCAGCTAAAGTCAACTTTTTCATCCTAAAAAAACACTTATTTATTAAACATATATATTCTTTCACTTTGAAACGACGAGAATTATAATATCCACTCCTTAATGCATATTTATTCACTCATTGTATTCTCATCTCATATTTTATGCTTTTAAAATATGCTTAAAAGCATGCTTTTCTGAAAAACGGATGCAAAAGTAGTATTTTTTTATAAAAAAAGCAATAAAATGACACATAAAGCTGCTATTAGAAACAATGCATAATTATACAATAAATATTCCAACATTAATGAATTTACGACATAATGACAATAAAGTTTCTTTTATACACATATTATATAATTATATTGTAGCTCAAAAAAAACAAAATATAATAATATTATAAACAAATTGTTTTTGGGGAGCTTTGCATATTTAGATATACATTAATAAAAAAATACGGCTATACAATAATCTTTTATTGATTATGTATAGCCGTAAATATGATTAAAAACAGGTTATAAAGTAAATCCTATTTTTATTATGAACGAAATTATACTGTTGGCTGCGGAGCAGCAGGGTTGTTATCGCTATCTGAAATACCGTTATTAGTTTCCATTTCGCTCTGTGGAATACGGTAAATCAAAATCTGAGATTCTGCCGGAATATTATACTGGACAATAGCTTCATAGTTTGTTCCTTTTCTTTCTACCGGTTTCTTCAGACGAAGCAAGTCGAACAAGGCAAAACCTTCACCCCACAATTCCATACGACGCTGCAACCATACTTCATTTTGCATTGCTTCTGGAGATGAAGCAGTACAAGTATATGATGGATTACGATAAGTCTTCACGAAATCTTCCAAAGTAGTTTTTGCTTTTGCAACATTTCCGCCCATAGCTTCAGCTTCAGCCTTTATCAAATACATTTCTTCAACTCGCATCAATGGCCAGTCCTGAGAGTTTGTTGTATTTCCCATTACATCCTGATAAGCACCAAACTTAACATTTGTATATGGAGCCAAGCCAAAGTATTCGATTACAGGTGTATCACCTACAGTAGCCTTATCAACCAATGTTGATGTACCTTCAGGAGAAATAAACCACTGTTTACGGATATCAGTTTCAGGAATCAAATCATACAAAGAACTTGAAACATAGCGGAAAGAACCAGTCAAAGTTGTATATCCGTTACCTGTCAACGAACAAAGATGTGATGGCCAGTTAATGATACCTGTTTTTACAACATCGTTATCCGGTGAAATCATAACACCCCACAACCAAGAAGAAGCAGAAGCACTGTTGAATGCCGGTTTTGAAACCTCTTCCAAAGTATATGGAGTTCCTCCTGCCAAAGCAGTTTCTGCGTCTTTAGCAGCTTCTGCCCAATTCTGCATCAGAAGATTTGCACGAGCACGCAAACCATAAGCAACAGCAGCATCAATTTTATCTTTATTTGCTCCATTATCATAACTACCCAACAATTCAATTGCCTGGTTCAGGTCGCTAATAATAAAGTCATAAACCTGCTGAACTGTAGCACGTGGATTATTCTGCTTTTCTTCCACAGTCATTTTTTCAGTAACTATTGGAACACACAACATAGACTCATGTCCTGCGTAAGTAAACTGATAAGCCTGAGCCAATGTCAAATAGTCAAAAGCACGTGCAGCAAAAGCCTGACCACGATAAATATTCATTGTAGGATCATCACTGCCTTCTGTCAATAGCAATACACTATTAGCAGCATCCATATGATTATAAAGAGTTTTCCAGATTATTTCATCTGTCAAACTATCATAAAGACGGTCTGAATAATTCTGAGATGTATTAAACCAGTTATAACCGGAAGTAGTACAAGGCATATCCTGACCTCCTTGTTCAAATGACTGATGTACGGCAGCAATACCAAAATCATTATGTCTTGTTAGACCAAGCACATCAAATACATTCAACTTTGCAGCCATTGCATTTACACCGGCTACTGCCATATTTGGACGTTGGTCAATTATATCCTGATTCTGCTCATCACCAACATACTGTCCTTCTGGAATTTTATCCAAATCACAAGATGCCAGCATCAACGCTGCACTTGCAAACATTATATATTTATTTGAAAACTTCATAAGTCAATTTAACTTTTTAATGGTTTATAAATTCAATGAAATACCTCCAGAAATTGTACGGATTGGAGAATAAACATTATCAGCACTTGTATAACTCTGACGAGGGTCCATACCTTTACGAGCAGTCCACAATGCTACGTTGTCAGCTACGAAGAACAAACGGATACCGTCAATCTTCAGTTTGTTAGTCCAAGATTTAGGCAATGTATAACCAAATGTGATATTCTGCAAGCTCAAATAATTTGAACTTGTCAACCAACGATCCTGTGTCAAATGACCTGTATATTGATCCTGGACATTCATACGAGGAATATCAGTGTTTTTGTTATCCTTAGTCCAAGCATTCAACATATCAACATGCCATGCTGAACCCTGTGCATCAACACTCATCAACTGGCCATATGTGTAGTCCATGATACGACCGCCCAACTGGTAAGCAAATGCTACAGACAAGTCGAAGCCATAAGCAGTCAAACTTGTTCCAAAACCACCATATACCTTAGGCAGAATATCACCAGTCTTGAAGCGGTTTTCACTAGCCTCTGCATAAGAAGTAGTAACAGTATTTCCATCCTTGTCCGGTTGCAACAAAGCCCACTGTGCTTCTCCTGTCTCAGGATTTACACCGGCATACTTCGGCAAATACAACTGATACATTGATTCTCCTTCGCGATAAATACGAGAACCGTCAATCATCTGTCCGTTCAACTCAGGAGCCAATTCAAGAATCTTATTCTTAAAGTGTGTCAAGTTGAAATTGATATCCCAAGTAAAGTGCTTGTTATTTATGATTGTTGAATTCAATTCCAATTCAACACCACGGTTTATCATAGAACCGATATTTTCCGGGAAACGGGAATAACCCATAGATGGTGATACCGGCTTGAAGTAAAGCATATCTGTTGTTTTACGAGAGAAGTATTCAACAGCACCGCTCAATTTTCCGCCCCAGAATGTAAAGTCAAAACCTGTATTGAAACTATGTGAAGTTTCCCAAGTAATATCCGGATTTCCTTTGTAATACAAACCTGTTGCAAAATCGCCATTACTGTTAGACAACTGGAACTGATCCATATATGGATAATAGTTTCTAACATTATTTCCTGACAAATACAACAAGTTATCATTACCCTGCGTACCGTAACTGATCTTATATTTCAACATATCAATCCATTCCTGACCTTCCATAAATGATTCTTTGTTGATCAACCAACCGGCACCTATAGACCAGAAATTACCCCAACGGTTGTCCGGATGGAAACAAGAAGAAGCGTCACGGCGATATGAAGCAGATCCGAAATATTTTCCATCATAATCATACTGGACACGGAACAACCAACCTTCTGTAGCATAAGTTTTAGAATAACTGCTATTTGTTTGGTTCAAAATACCGTTATCAAGTTCCGGTAGAGTCGGGTTATAAATCTTTTCTCTCTGACCATACAAATAAGAGTATCTATAATTGTAATTTTCATGACCAGCCAAAACATCAAGATTATGTACATCGTTGAATGTTTTGTTATATGTCAGCAAATACTGCTGGTTTGTGCTGAAAGAACGTTCATGAGCTACAGATACGATACCACCTACACCACTTGTTTCTGAATACTGTCCGTAAAATGGATTCACCAAGTTTGTATAGCGAACATTGTTAGCGTCAACACCAATATTCACTTTAGCCTTGATTCCACCCCAAATATCAATATCTGCAAACCATTTTCCGCTAATTACGTCTCCAGAATAACGCATTTTATCCAACATATAACTAGCAAGAGGGTTAGCATTAGGTATTACATTTCTACGTTCAAAATTAGTGTCAGAGCCATAATCATATCTGTTCATACCACGATTGTCCTGCATTATATTTCCGGCAGCATCACGGATATACATCGGATAAATCGCGCCAATAATATTTGAAGCATAGAAAGCATTAGCATTAGAAGAACCTCCTTCAGTATCTTGCTCACGGCTGTCATAATGAGTAAATGACACATTACCGCCAAGTTTCAACCAAGGCTTAACCTGATAATCCGATTTCAAACGTGCAGTGTAACGCTGGAAACCTGAGTTAGGAACGATACCCTGATCATCCAAGTAACCTGCAGACATATAGTAATTCATCTTGTCGCTGGCACCACTGACGCTTAAGTTATATTCCTGACGAGTGTTGTTTTCAAACAATTCATCAGTCCAACTATCAGGTGTATAGAAATATGTACCGTCAGAATATCCCAAAGTTGCATTCGGATTCAACTTACCGTCCATACCGATCAACTGTTCACCATTTGGAACATTAAATACCTGATAACCCAAATAGCTAGGTGACAACATTGCTTTATTTGCATAAGCATTGGCAGCAGCCAAATCACCTGCAGCAGCATAACCCTTCAAGTCACCGTTATAAATTGAAGAATAAGCCAATTCGTAAAATTTACCAGGGTCAGAAACACGGTCATAAGAAGGAATACCACGTTTGTTTACACCCCACTTAGCATTGAAGTTTATACGAGCATCTCCGCTTTTACCACGCTTAGTTGTAATCAAAATTACACCGTTAGCACCACGGGCACCATACAAAGCGTTTGATGCAGCATCCTTCAACACTGTCATAGATTCAATATCTGTAGAGCTGATAGCAGATATTTCACCATCATAAGGAACACCATCAACTACATACAAAGGTTTGTTACTTGCAGAAATAGAGCCGATACCACGGATACGAACTTCAGCATCTTTACCCGGCTGTCCTGTATTACTAGTAGTCTGCACACCGGCAACCTGTCCTGTCAAAGCATTAGTAACGTTTGAAGTCTGTCTTGCTGTAATTTTCTCAGTTTTAATTGTAGCAGCAGAACCAGTGAAGGCACTTTTCTTAGCTGTACCATAAGCTACAACCATTACTTCATCCAATGCCTGAGTATCTGAAACCATTTTAACATTGATATTTGAAGCAACCTTAACTGTCTGCTTCTCCATACCTATGTATGATATTTCCAATTCCTTACCATTTTTTGGAACTTCAAGAGTAAAATTACCATCAAAATCAGTAACTGTACCAACAGTTGTACCCTTAACTACAATAGAAGCACCGATAACTGGCTCGCCCTTTTCATCAACAACGTTACCTTTTACCTGAGTGTTCTGTGCAAAAGCTGTTCCCATACCCATCAGCAGGCATAGAGACGCAAGTGTAAACTTATTTTCCATAAACACACTTTTATTATTAAACATATATTATATATCAAATGAAGTAAATTAAAAAAAAGCCACAATCAACCAACTCTTAAATTCAATCAATTCTTTTAGCTTTTCAAAAAATACAAACACACATTTTTCACTTATTAAAAAACGGATGCAGCACAAAAATATAAACTTTTTATACTTTACACAACACTTTGTAATCTTTTGTTAGAGCACACATATTTTAAATTTCATTTTGTAACTTGCAAAATAACACCCATGAATATTATTTTTAACACAACGTATAGCATCTCAAAAAGAATACGCCTTTCAAAGTGTCCCAATAATATCTTTTTGTCAAAAATACAACATAATCAGTTAGCAAAATAAAATATACACTTACTAAAAAAAATATTTATTATACATAATTTTTTCAGAAATGCCGGTAATATCAGCCATCAACTTCTATGACTGCTCTATATTCCTGCAACCCCATAAGTTATATAACAGCAAAACTCAAAACATAAAATGATTTAAGTTTCGCAAGTTGCTCAACTTAAAAGTCAACAAGGCTTCAGATACAAGTTGACAAGGCAAAAATACCTGTAACTTTACAATTTATATCAAAAAAGCCTTGTTAACTTGTCAACTTGTTATCTGTAAGTTGAGCTTGCGAAGCTTGAGTAAATTTAATATTGATTTGTTACTTATATACTCTTATGTATTAAAACCGTACAGATTGCAAACGAAAGACAGGCAATATATAACAATATATACTTCCAAAACTTTTTAAAACGAAAAAAACATTGTATATTGCCTTCATATTCTATCATAATTTTATTTTTATGACATAAATCCTTCTTTTTAGTAATTAATATATACACAGGACTAACAATAATAGAAACAAAATGCAAAAATAAATCATGGATAAAGAAAACATCAGATATAAAGTTTTAAGTATTTTGGGGATAATAATATTGGGTATATTTATTATTTCAGGTTTCTTCGCTATTCCTATAGGTATAACAGTATGTTCCGCTATAGGTTTGGTTTACAGCATAAAATATAAAGATAATGTTTTTTTCAAATCGTCTATTATAGCATTGATTATAGGTATAATGTCTATAGTTTATACTATACTAACCATAAAATCCATGTGAAAAATATTATCCGAACTTTCTGTTAAATAAATGATTTTTCAGGTTCTGACGAGTTCTGTTTTTCAGGTAATACTACCATAAACATGCACTAATCTGAATGATTAATGTGTATAATCGATGAAACGAATATTTTCAGGTAAATCATTCTTAATTAATTCTTTCATCTTTTTTGCAAAAGGGCATGGATAACCTAATGGAGTACCTTTTTGAATACATGAAGCAAAAACAATAGTGTCAGCCCCTCTACGAACCAATTCTCTAGCTCGTAAAACTGATTTCTTTGCTGGGCATCCACCACAATTACAAAAACCAATAATTTCAATATCTTCAGTTATATTTTCAAAAGCTCCCTTTCGTTCTTTTATCATTCTGAAATCTGTTGTGCCAGGACAATAATCCTCTGTTTGCATACATCTGATAATTCCTACTTTCATAACTATTATTCTCCAATTATTTTCTGTTCATGGCTTATGAGGATAATATCGTATAGATACTATAATAACAAAATTATTAATCATAGACAAAGATAGTATTTATAATTAAATAAGTAACTGTTCAATATTAATTTTATATTTAGTTGTATAACTTATGGAGTTATAGGAGTTAAAAGGAGTTAGGGGAGTTAAAAGCCAATACTATTTGTATCTGAAATCTATCGGCTTTTAACTTCCTGCGGAGCTTTAACTTCCTGTAACTCCTTATAACTCCTATAAAAGTGAGTTCAGATAAACTTCTCTTATAAAAATAATTTTGAACACCTACTTATATCCATTCTATAATATAATAACTACAATACTTATCTATACAAAAAAAAGACCCGATTCCTTTCGGAACCGAGTCTCTTCGCTTTCTAAAACGGCGGCTACCTACTCTCCCACTTTTACGCAGTACCATCGGCGTGATTGGGCTTAACTTCTCTGTTCGGAATGGGAAGAGGTGGAACCCCAA
>JAXDRC010000057.1:0-13454 GCA_034091205.1 Parabacteroides sp.
GGCAACCGTTCTACTTCATTACCTTGCGTTTCTTTGCTAAATTGCCATTTCCGCTATTTCCGAGATTTTCTGCGTAATGCTCTAATAATCAGTTTTAGATGCTCCAATCTGCTATTTCTGAATTATTTTCATTGATTTTAACAAAAAAAATCAGCTGCGGATTTATCTGAAACATCGGCTGATTCTTCTGGAAACATAAGAAGTTTTTTAATCGCCATATATTAAGCTATAACCACCATTGTCACAATACTCACCTTTTTCGTATATTTGCGCAAAATAAACTATAAACATTATGGCACAATATAAACGTATTTTATTAAAGCTTAGCGGAGAGTCTCTAATGGGAGCGAAACAATATGGTATCGATGAAGTTCGTCTAAACGAATATGCATCCCAAATAAAAGAAATTGCAGAAATGGGCGTGCAGATTGGTATTGTAATTGGTGGAGGAAATATTTTCCGTGGACTTAGCGGTGCTTCAAAAGGTTTTGACCGAGTAAAAGGAGACCAAATGGGTATGTTGGCAACAGTTATAAACAGCCTTGCCTTAAGTTCTGCATTAACAGCTCAAGGAGTAAAAGCAAATGTCCTGACTGCTATCCGTATGGAACCTATTGGTGAATATTACAATAAATGGCGTGCTATTGAATTGATGGAAGCTGGCCACGTTGTTATAATGTCGGCAGGAACCGGTAATCCGTTCTTCACAACTGATACAGGTTCTTCATTAAGAGGAATTGAAATAGAAGCTGACGTAATGTTAAAAGGAACTCGTGTTGACGGAATTTACACTGCAGACCCTGAGAAAGATCCGACAGCTACTAAATTTGCTGAAATAACATACGATGAAGTCTTGAAACGTAACCTCAAAGTTATGGATTTAACAGCAACATGTATGTGTAAAGAAAATAATCTTCCTATCATTGTTTTTGACATGGATACGGTAGGAAATCTGAAAAAAGTTATGAACGGAGAAAATATTGGAACACTTGTTCATAATTAAATAAGTTGGCAAGATAGTTAGATAAAAGTTTAAAAGGTTATATAATTTAAGTTTCGCAAGCTCAACTTACAGATAACAAGTTGACAATGAAACAAGTCAACAAGATTTTTAGATATTAATTCTTGAAATAACAGGTGTTCTAACCTTGTCAACTTGTCTCTGATGCCTTGTTGACTTTTAAGTTAAGTAACTTGCAAAACTTGAATTATTTATAAATATATAAAAGAGAGTTTTTAAAGGAAAAGAGGTTTGCTGGAACATTATTTTCGGTATAACCTCTTTATATGTTTAGTAATATGAAAGACAACCAAAATACTTCAACACTCATATCTGTGATGCTTGCATTTTTTGTAATGGGCTTCGTAGATTTGGTTGGAATAGTAACAAATTATGTTGAAGCAGATTTCAAGATGTCAGATACATCTGCAAATCTACTTGCTGCCTCTACATTCATTTGGTTTCTTGTCCTATCTGTTCCCACAGGAATTTTAGTTAGTAATATTGGTAGAAGAAAAACCGTACTTCTAAGTTTGGGAATAACAACTTTATCATTGTTCGTTCCTCTTCTTGACTATTCTGTGGGTATGATGTTTGTATCATTTTCATTGTTAGGTATTGGAAACACCTTCATGCAAGTAGCACTTAACCCTCTTCTTTCCAATATTGTAAGACAAAACAGAATTGTTAGCGCACTTACATTAGGTCAGTTAATAAAAGCAATAGCATCATTTCTTGCACCAATAATAGTTGCCTGGAGCGCGCTGGAGGCCAACGAATGGAGAACTGTATATGCAATATTCATGCTAGTTGCCATATCTGCAATTATAGGACTGGGATTTACTGATATTGAAGAAAGGAACTATTCAGAAACAACAACATATAAGGAATGTTTCTCCCTTCTCAAAGATAGATTTATATTAATGACTTTCTTTGGAATAATGTGTCATGTAGGTATTGATGTGGGTGTTAACCTTACAATACCAAAGGTATTCATGGAAAGGCTTGATATTCCCCTTGAAGAAGCAGGATTGGCTACAAGCACTTATTTTATTTTCCGAACAATAGGATGTTTTACCGGAGCATTTATTCTGATGAAAACATCTATGCGCGCCGTATTTGGAGGGAGCGTTTTATGTATGCTTGCCGGCATAACAATGTTATGTTTAACAAATTCCAGTTTATGCTTGTATTCAGCTGTAGCATTAGTAGGTATTGGGAATTCCAACATTTTCCCTATTATATTTGCGGAAGCCATGCATCATGAAGAATACAGGAAATATGACATATCAAGTTTAATGATAATGGGATTAGTGGGTGGAGCATTTTTCCCATTCCTAATGGGACTTGCATCGGACCAGACGAAATACCAAAGTTGGGCTTTAGGAATCCTGTTGATGGGCATTTGCTACCTTATTTTCCTATGTTTTAAACTAAAGAGGTAAAATAAAAGAAACTCATTTTTGTTTCTTGGAAAACTTTATTACTTTTGTTAAACAAATACATTTCATATTTTTCATTGAAACATAACAAAATATCAACAAAATATTAAATTATATGGTCGACACAAAGCAGTATATTAAAGCAGCGGAAGAAAAAATGACATTCGCTATCAGTTATCTTGACGAACAATTGGCACACATCCGTGCAGGAAAGGCAAACCCAAAGATTCTTGACGGCATCCGCGTTCCTTACTACGGCAGCTTGGCTCCATTAAGCAGTGTTGCTTCTATCAATACTCCGGATGCAAAAACGATCATTATTACTCCTTGGGAAAAGAATCTGATAAAAGAAATAGAGAAAGCTATTCTGAATTCAGAAGTTGGAATCACTCCTGAAAACAATGGTGAAATCATACGTCTTGGCATTCCTCCATTGACTGAAGACCGTCGTCGTAATTTGGCAAAACAGTCAAAACAAGAAGCCGAAACAGCTAAGATTAGCGTAAGAAATGCTCGTCGCGATGCTATCGATGCCCTTAAGAAGAGTGTAAAAAACGATGGTGTTCCCGAAGACGTAGAAAAAGATGCAGAGAATGAAGTCCAGAAAATCCATGATAAATATATCAAGAAAATTGACGAACTTTATGCTGCCAAAGAAAAAGAAATCATGACTGTGTAAATGAAAGGACTCGTCATTAAAAATACTGGTAGCTGGTACACTGTACGTACAGAAGACGGAAAAGACATTGAAAGTAAAATCAAAGGTAATTTCCGCCTTAAAGGCATACGTACAACTAATCCTATTGCCGTAGGTGACTATGTACAGATTGAGACTAACCAGGAAGGAACGGCTTTCATAACAGAAATAGAAGACCGGAAGAATTACATTATCAGAAGAGCTTCCAATCTTTCCAAGCAGTCTCACATAATTGCGGCAAATGTTGACCAGGCTATGTTGATTGTAACTGTTAATTATCCGATTACAACAACTGTATTCATTGACAGATTTCTGGCAACAGCTGAAGCATATAGAGTTCCAGTAAAATTGGTCTTCAACAAAATTGACCGTTACAATACAGAAGACTTGGAATATCTCGAAGGTCTTATTCATTTATATACAACCATTGGTTATCCTTGCTCTAAGTTATGTGCGCGTTCAGAAGAAGGACTTGACTTATTACGAGATGAATTGAAAGACAAAATAACCGTACTTTCAGGTCATTCCGGTGTTGGAAAATCAACAATAATAAACAAACTGGTTCCAAACGCCAAATTGCGTACAGGAGATATTTCAGAATACCATAACAAAGGAATGCATACAACAACATTCTCAGAAATGATTTCTCTGCCTGATGGAGGTTATATCATTGACACTCCGGGAATCAAAGGTTTTGGAACAATTGATATGGAAGAAGCTGAAATATCACACTATTTCCCTGAAATTTTCAAAATATCATCTAATTGTAAATTTGGGGATTGTACTCATCGACATGAACCAGGATGTGCAGTGTTGAAAGCCGTAGAAGAACATTATATCAGTGAATCCAGATATAAAAGTTACCTCAGTATTTTGGATGATAAGGACGAAAGCAAGTACAGAGAAGATTTCTAATCGAAAAAATTAAAATCATAAACATAAAAAACGCCTCAGTTCCCAGAACTAAGGCGTTTTTTATTTATCTGCTGATATATAATACTATCGGATTATTTCAACAAAGAACATGGACACAAATTGTCTTTTTCAATATCTTTGAAATAATTATATGTACCAACTTTCATTTCAGCACAAGCAGCTTCATCACAAACAATGATTCCTTTTGGATGCAACTGCAAAGCAGTGATAGTCCACATCTGGTTTACAGCACCCTCAACAGCCTGCTGCAAAGCACGAGCCTTGTTGTGTCCGTTAACCATAATCAATACTTCCTTAGCATCAAGAACAGTGCCAACACCAACAGTAACAGCTGTCTTAGGAACTTTATTAACATCATTATCAAAGAAACGAGAGTTTGCAATGATAGTATCTGTTGTCAAAGTCTTGATTCGTGTACGTGAAGCCAATGATGAACCTGGTTCGTTGAATGCAATATGACCATCAGGACCAATACCACCCAAGAACAAATCAACACCGCCAACAGCTTTCATTTTAGCTTCATAAGCAGCACATTCAGCTTCTAAATCTTCTGCATTACCATTCAAGATATTAACATTTTCAGGTTTAATATCGATATGGCTGAAAAAGTTATTCCACATAAATGAATGATAGCTTTCCGGATGTTCTTTTGGAAGCCCTACATATTCATCCATATTGAATGTTATAACATTCTGGAAAGAAACAACTCCTTGTTTATACAGTTCTATAAGATTCTTGTACATACCAAGAGGAGAAGAACCTGTTGGTAAACCCAAAACAAATGGTTTTTCCGCTGTAGGATTTGCTTTCTTGATTTTAGCTGCTACGTAGTTGGCTGCCCATTTTGACAACTGTTCGTAATTCGGTTCAATAATTAATCTCATAATACTTGTGTTTTTTAGGAAACTGGTTTTCATAAAAATCACATGCAAACCAGTCTTCCCGATTTATACTATTTTACTTATTATTCAATTTTTCAGCCATTGCTTTTCCAAGATTCCAGCATGCTTCATATTTATCCGGCTGTAATCCTTGTTTCTGCTCAACCGGCTCACCAACAACTTCCCATTTCACCTTTTCAGCAAATGCAGCCAAACGTTTAACAGCTGCACCAGCCCATGAGAAAGAACCGAAATAACCGAAATAACGGTTCTTTAGCTCTCGAAGTTCTATTTTGGAAATTAATGAATCAACTTCAGGATATAATTGGTTGCAATATGTAGGACAACCTATTATAACACCCTTATACTTAAACAAATCTTTTAGGATATAAGAAGAATGTGACTTGCTGACATTATGAACAACGATCTTCTTAACTCCATGAGCAGACAATGAAGCAGCAATAGCCTCAGCCATCTGTTCCGTATTGCCATACATGCTACCATATACAAGAACTACTCCGTCTTCTCCTTCATAACGGCTCAGCTTATCATAGATATCAACTACTTCAGGTATATGTTTTGTCCAAACAGGACCATGAGTAGAGCAAATCATATTTATTTCCAAACCGGAAAGTTTCTGCAAAGCTTTCTGAACCGGACTACCATATTTACCGACAATATTTGCATAATAACGTCGCATTTCATCCCAGATATGATCCAGAATCAGTTCTGTATCCAAAACTCCGCCATCCAATGCTCCATAAGTTCCGAACGCATCAGCCGAGAATAGAATCTTATCGGTCTGGTCATATGTAACCATAACTTCCGGCCAATGCACCATTGGTGCCATATAAAAACTTAATGTATGTTTTCCTAATTCCAAAGAATCACCTTCTTTAACTTCATGAAGTCCTGTTGTGATACCATGAAAACCATTCAGCATTTCAAATGTTTTCTTGTTACCAACAATCTGTACATCCGGATACAACTGACGTAACAGGCGTATGCTTCCTGCATGATCCGGCTCCATATGATTTACAATAAGATAATCCAATGGACGACCGTTCAAAGCATCCTCGATTTTCTTCAAGAAGGTATCGGCATAACAAACATCAACAGTATCTACAAGAACTGTTTTATCATCTACTATCAAATATGAGTTGTATGACACACCATAAGGCAATGGCCACATATTTTCAAACAATACTTTCTGGCGGTCATTCACTCCTACATAATAAATTTTGTCTGCTATTTCTTTCAGTCTATACATTATATTTTGAGTTTTTGAGTTTATTAGTTTTTAAGTTTATTAGTTTTTGAGGGGACAAGTTGACAAGTTAACAAGGCTACAGAAAACAAGCACTATCTACTTGACTTCTTAACTACTTAACTCCTTGACTACTTATTTCCTTATCTCCTTTCTTCATTGCCCTCCAAACAAACCATATCCCGGCAAGCACAAAAGGAATACTAAGCAACTGTCCCATATTCAAAAGCATATCTGCTTCGAAAGATTCCTGATCATTTTTCATAAACTCGATAAAGAAACGAGCTCCGAAAATGCATATCATAAATATACCGAAGATAAGACCTTCTTTTTTCCATGCCTCTTTCTTGAAATATAGCCACATACAAAGGAAGAATGTCAGCAAATAGCATAATGCTTCATAAAGCTGAGTCGGATGGCTCGGCGCAGAGAATACCGGCTCTGCTCCCATTCTCCAGGCATGCAGATTCTCTATAAAACGGAATCCCCAAGGCATATCTGTCGGATGTCCATAGATTTCATGATTCATAAGATTTCCAAGACGAATCATTGCAGCGACCAAACCTGTAGGAACAACAAGCTTGTCGAAAGCCCACATCATACTCTTATGACTGACTCTCTTGGAATAGTAATAAATTGCAATAATAATACCCAAAGTACCACCATGACTGGCCAATCCACCTTCCCATATCTTCAATATTTCCACCGGATTTGCCAGATAATATCCTGGAGCATAGAACAAACAATGCCCCAAACGAGCTCCTATAACCGTTCCTAATATAGTATAAATCAGAAGTGAATCTATCCACTCCTGCTTCAGACCTTCCTGCTTCCACATCTTCTGGACAATCATATATCCTATCCAGAATCCTATGGCAAAAGCCAATCCATACCAGCGAATCTCGCGTGAGCCGATTGAAAATATTGCAGGATCTGCAGTCCATGTTATAAAATCCAACATCGAAAACCAATATTAAACACAAAGACACAGAGAAACAGATTTAATGTCTGCAGCTCAGTGTCTCCATGTTATTATTTAAGAAACAAAATTCTTTCTCAAAAGTTCACTTATTTAAGTTTCGCAAGCTCAACTTACAGATAACAAGTTGACAAGGAGACAAGTCAACAAGATTTTTAGATATTAATTCTTGAAATTACTGGTGTTCTAACCTTGTCAACTTGTCTCTGTTGCCTTGTTGGCTTTTAAGTTGACAACTTGCGAAACTTGAATTCACTTATAATCAAACCAAACGCTTAATCAAGCTTTCCTTATCACCAAACAACATATCAATAACCGGGATTTCAATCATTGTGTATGCACCTGGTTTCTGCTTCATACTTGCACGAGCCACTGAAACCAAAATCTGAGCAGTAAGTGCAGGGTTGTTGATCTTCATATCAAATTCGATCAACTGATTCTGAGTCTTTCCTGAAACACCTTTACGAACCAAGTTAACACCATGACCCATATCCAACAAATTGTCAACACATTCCACCTGCATTACGTGAGTTTCGTCATGTGCAAAGTAGTCATCAGCCTTGATTGCTGCTGCAACTTCCTTGAAGTCATAACCATCTTTAACTTCGATATAAACCATACGGCGGTGAACACCTGTTCCCAATGGAATAGTCATACTCAAAGCAGCTTTAACACCTTCGATAGCTTTAACTGCTACTGTATGCCCCATACTCATACCAGGACCGAAGTTTGTATATGTAATTCCTTTTGGAACCATTGCTTCCAACAATGCACGAACAACAGAGTCGCTTCCCGGATCCCAACCGGCAGAAATGATTGCAACAGTATTATGCGCTTTTGCTACTTCATCCAAAGAACGGCGCAAATCAACAATTCCACCATGAATATCAAAGCTATCAACAGTGTTGATACCCAATGCCAATATTTCTTTTGCAAAATGTTCTACCTGACGAGTTGGAGTTGCCAAGACTGCAACATCTACATTCTCAAGTTTGGTAATGCTGTCAACAACAGGATATGATGCCAATTCTGCCGGAACATCATTAGGGTTGCGGCGAATTACACCTGCAACTTCAAAATCCGGAGCTGCCTCTATCGCTTCCAACACATACTTACCAATATTGCCATAACCTACAATGGCTGCTCTAATCTTCTTCATACCTTAAATATTAAATTCTATCAGTCGCAAAGGTAACTAATTTAATGTTGGCAAGATAGCAGTTCAATGTTATTTTTACTTTATACGATATATATTTGTTAAATATCGACAAGATAATGTAAAAACGAGGAAACAAGTAACAAGTTGACAAGGAAACAAGGAGACAAGGAGACAAGAGTTCCTTGTCAACTCGTCTCTGAAATCTTGTCAACTTCCATTCTATTTCTTCTCAAAACAAGCATCAAACGCATGAGCTGAAGGTTGGAAATCAATGCGCTTCACAAATTCACATGATTCTCTTGCTCCATGTTCACGATCCATTGCACTGTCTTCCCATTCTACTGACAACGGTCCTTGATAACCGATAGAATTCAACGCACGTATAATCTCCTCAAAGTTTATGCGTCCTCTGCCCAAACTGCGGAAATTCCAGTAACGGCGAGGATCACCGAATGTAACATGGCCGCCAAATACTCCAACCTGCATCGGCTTATCACTCCAATATACATCTTTCATATGTACATGGAATATTCTGTCAGAGAAATTATATATGAAATCAACATAATCCACACCCTGATATCCCAAATGACTTGGGTCATAGTTGAAACCGAATGCAGGATGATAATTCAAAGCCTTCAATGCTCTTTCTGCAGAAACAGTGTCAAATGCAATTTCTGTCGGATGAACTTCCAAAGCATAACGGACTCCCAATTTCTGATATTCATCCAAAATAGGAGTGAATCTTTCAGCAAATTCACGGTATCCGTCTTCTATCATCTGCTCACTTACCGGCGGAAATGAATACAGATATGCCCAAATCGGACTTCCTGTAAATCCGACAACAGTATCTACTCCAAGCATCTTAGCAGCATGTGCTGTGCGTATCAATTCTTCAGCAGCGCGAGCCTTTACTCCTTCAGGATCTCCGTCGCCCCAAATATAATCCGGAAGGATTTGCTGGTGACGATGATCAATCTTGTCACATACTGCCTGTCCGATAAGGTGTGTAGATATAGCATACAACTCCAAATCATATTTCGCCAGCAAATCTTTTATTCCTTGATAATATTCCGGTTCTGTACGACGTACGTCAACATGGTTAGGTAAACCCAGCTCTAAACCATCATAACCGAATTCACGCGCCTTTTGGCAAACTGTTTCGAGTGGGAGATCGCCCCACTGCAATGTATATAGTGTTACTTTACGGGACATAGATTTTTAGTTTTTAAGTTTTTTAGTTTTTAAGTTTTTTAGTTGACGAGGTGACAAGGCTACAGATACAAGATATTGTTGAGAGTTTAGAGTTTAAAGAATATAGAAACTAATATCTATCGGCCTCTAACTCCATATACCTTCTTTTAACTTCCTATAACTCCTTAACTAGTTGACAAGTTGACAAGGCTACAGATACAAGATGTTGTTGAGAGTTTAGAATTTAGGGTTTAGAGTTTAGAGTTTAAAGAATATAGAATCTAATATCTATCAGCCTCTAACTCCTTATCACTCCTCCTCAACTCCTTAACTCCTTAACTTCTTGACTCCTTAACTCCTTGACTTCTTCCCTTCCTACTCCTCCAACTTCAACCACTTCTCTCCTTTCTCCCCGGTTGAAACAATAGTTTCGATGAATAGCATACCGCGCACACCCTCTTCGGCAGAAGGGAAATCAAGAGATTCAGGAGTCGGTTGTTTTCCTTCAATCAACGCACGCAAAGCAGTTGCGAAATTTCTGTAAAGATTAGCAAATGCTTCAAGATAACCTTCCGGATGTCCTGCCGGCACTCTGCTGTTATAAGCAGAAATCGGAGAAACATAAGAATTGTTTGTTCTGAGAACTTCCATTGGTCGGTCCGGCCAACGCATATACAAAGTATTTGGTTCTTCCTGAGCCCATTCCAAAGCTCCTTTTTCGCCGAACACTCTGATGCGAAGACTGTTTTCACAACCCACAGCAATCTGACTTGCCATCAGAACACCACGCGCGCCGCCTTCATAACGAATAAGAGCCGCACCATCATCGTCAAGCAAACGTCCCGGAACGAAAGTATTCAATTCGCCACATATTTCAGTTGCTTTCAATCCTGTTATATATTCAGCCAAATTGAAGGCATGAGTACCAATATCACCCATACATCCTGCCTTTCCTGAGCGCTGAGGGTCAACACGCCACGCAGCTTGCTTGTTTCCTGCAGCACAGTCGTTATACAACCAGCCCTGAGGATATTCCACATAAATACGTCTGATTTTACCCAATTCTCCACGAGCCACGCGAGCACGAGCCTCTTTAACCATTGGATAACCTGTGTAAGTGTGAGTCAGAAGGAACAATTTTCCTGTTTCCTTCACCTTTGCAGCCAACTGGCGAGCCTCATCAAGAGTGAAAGTCATAGGTTTGTCCAGCGCAACATGAAAGCCTTTTTCCAAAGCCATCATTGCCGGAGCGAAGTGTACATGATTCGGAGTAACGATTGATACAAAATCCATACGGACATCTTCAGGAAGCTCAGCTTCTTTCTCAATCATTTCCTGCCATGAAGAATAAACTCTTTCAGGAGGAAGGAACAAAGCCTTACCTGTTTCTTTAGATTTCTCAGGTGTAGAACTGAAACATCCACATACCAACTCGATTTGTCCGTCAAGATTGGCAGCCATGCGATGAACAGCTCCAATGAAAGAGCCTGGTCCGCCACCAATCATACCCATTCTAATTTTTCTGCACATGATAGTATATGTTTAAGGTGAAAACTTTTTTAATGTGATTAAGTTTAGCAAGTTACTCAACCTGAAAGTTAACAAGGCTACAGAGACAAGTTGACAACGGAAAAATAGCATTACTTCGTAATTAATTATCTGAAAAACCTTGTCAACTAGTTTTCTTGTCAACTCGTTAACTGAAAACTACACTTGTAAAACTTGAGTAACGCAATAGTCACATCATCACAAATATATATAATCCAATAATAACAACACATATTTTTCTCCAAATATTTTTCAATTTAAAATTTATTGCATTACTTTGTTATCCGCAGTTTGGTTGTTCACATATACAATAACCAAACTCAAATTAAACAAACATTATTAACTCCAAAAATCCTGACTATGAAGTATCAGAATTATCTTCTCTCAGCAGCAATCCTGCTGCTTGGAGCTTGCAGCTCAGAAAACGAACCATTGGTTGAAAAGACTAATCAGTTGGTAAAAGTTTCATTTAATATCAAACTTGAGCCGGAAATTATTTCTTTCGGCACAAAAGCAATGCCTGGTAATCTGCCTTCAGAGCCGGAAGCAGAAAACAGCTCAACAGAAAATCCTACAGAAGAACCTTCGTCCTCATTATTCAGCACAGTTGAATATGCCGTTTACGACCAGGATTTGAATCTGGTAAAACTGCAGAGCATCGACGTTGCAGAGCCAAATTCTCTTAACATCACAGATGTTTTTGAAGCCGGAATATACACTTTCTGTTTCCTTGCTCATCCGTTCGAACAAGTCACAGCTGCAGGAAACATTCTTACATTTCCCGAAGAGATGAAGGAATGTTTCTATTCTTCCAAAGAATTTGAAGTTGTAGTTGGAACCGACTTCAATGAAACCATAACTCTTGACAGAATTATTTCAAAAATAGAAATTGTACCAAGAGACAAGGTCTCGGAAAAAGTAAAGTCATATCAAATCACTGCATCCGGAATATACAATTCTTTCGATATTCTGAACGGTTATGCCACGGAAACAACCGTTCCATTCTCCCGCACAGTCTCTCTCTCTGCAGAAGATTATGCTGCCGCCCAAGGCCCAAGTCATCACATATTCACATTTGTTCCACAAACAGAGCCGGGCACAATCAGCAGCATCAACCTGAAAGCTTTAGATGAAAGCGGAGATTTGCTAAGAGAGAAAACTATCACAGATGCTCCTATTTACGTAAACCGCATCACTAGATATACCGGTACATTATATAATGTAAGCAGCGACGCTTCTTTTGATTTTGAAGTCAATACAAACTGGGGAATTCCAATCGAGGAAGAAATCAAAGAACCGGAATAAGAATAAACTATCATAAAAAACACAGAGTCACAGAGCAGACAGAGATTTTTATTTTGTTTTTTCTCAATATATTACCTCTGCAACTTTGTGCCTCTTTATTTGATTTTTACTATTTTGCAACACCCTATTTTTCTCCGTGTTTTTGTGCCTCTATGTTTAATATATCAACTAAAAAAAGGTGGCACGCTAACCAAGCGCGCCACCCAACCTAACCTCATTTCACAAAAGGACTAAATACCTATATATAAAATTGGGATTATATCTTCATGCTTTTTCAAGCATACTTTTCAATATTTCTGATTCTGTCTATCACAAAAATATGATTTACTATCATAAAAGCCTAACAAAATTCGGAATACTTTTTTATGTTATTGAGCAGTTTAAATTAAAAAGGGTACTTCATAAGTCTTCAGCCAACGAAACAATTTATAAAAAACATGGGAAGTTTCCATGAAAAACTGCTTATGTTTCCGAAAAAACATAGGCAACTTTTTTCCAAAACATAGGGTTTGGTTCTTCGTCAATTTCGGTGGAGATTCTTTTAGTTCGTAACAAAATAAAAGTATGATATAATGTTGTATATCAGTTTATTATTTCTTTAAAAAATTGCAAGTGTGGAATTTTATTAGTATCTTAATATGGTGAAAAACAAAAGATTACCAACAAAATTACCACACTTGCATGAGCAAAGATATAAAAGAAAAATCATACATCAATGATTTTCGCAAACTGTTTTCTTATAAAGACTACAGACTTACAAAGAGTATAGAAAATGATAATTCTATCGATTTTATATTCGTCAGGCGTAAATCTTATGCAGAATGTCCATTATGCGGCAATAGTTCGAGAAAAAAACACAGTACTCAGTTCAGACGTATCTCAGATCTTCCCATACTAGACAAACAAGTCCATCTTATTTTCAGTTGTGACAAGTATTACTGTGTCAATCCATCTTGTAAAAGGAAGATATTTGTCACTCCCATAGACGGATTCCGGGCTCGCGCAAGACGAACTCTCAGACTTGAAGAAAAAATCCGGGAAATATCCCA
>JAXDRC010000058.1:0-26910 GCA_034091205.1 Parabacteroides sp.
TTTGATTGCTTTCTTATGGTTTTCATTAGCTTTGATGATACCATAAATTGAACCATGATGCTGATAAGGAGTAATATCACTGTAAATCTGGTGTTCGCAATCCAAAATCTGGCTTTCCATACCATGATATGCAGCATCCACGCCCATTGGAGTTCTCAAACCGATACCGTTATTTGCACCCGGAGTCAACTGGAACTCAAATCGGTAGATGAAATTAGCATATTCATTCTTTGTATATAGGTTTCCACCGAAACTCTTGCTAGGAACCATTGATATACAACCGTCCTCTAGGATATAGTCAGTTGTATTGCCTTGCCATTCATGCATGTTAGTTCCGTCGAACAACACCTTGAAACCTTCTTTCTTTTCTTGCTCAGAAAGCTGGAATGGTTCCTGACGTTTCAATTCCTTGATATAAAGATTGCGGAATGAGCACTTGCTTCCGTGAGCTTGCAACTCAATCTGTTCAACCGGGAATATTGGCTGCTTGCGGTCCCAATAGTTTTCCATAATAACATTGTCAACAACTTTTTCGCCGTTTAAAACAACTGTTACACGGTCTCCAACCATCTTGATATAGAAGCTGTTCCACTCGCCCAACTTATTGTCGGCTACTTTTGAAGGTTTGCTTTCATTCTTCTGGTTGTTATACAAACCACCTGAGCCAACCTGTGCACCAACGTCAACACGCGCTGTATCCCAAATCTGAACCTGTGGAGTACCACGCAAATAAACACCGGCATCAGCCTCAGGACCTGCAGGATCGAGCATCCAATCTACATACATTTCAAAGTCGCCATACTGCTTTTCAGTACACAAATTGTCGAATCCTGAACCTTCAAACACAAGACATCCATCCTCTACCTTCCAATCCTTGCGCATCTGCTCATCAGCTTTTTCCTGAGCCTTTGCAAGTTGGGCAGGTTTCATTTTTGCACGTGCAATAGGATTTTCCACAAGACCTTTCCAGCCTGTCAAATCCTTACCGTTGAACATAGAAACGAAACCAACTTCATCCGGCATCTCTGCAAGATGCTGTTTCAATGCGTCAATATCATAGCGGGCATCCTCTCCATCTAGCATAGGCAAGATTTTGTTAAGCAAAGCTTTAACATTTTCGCCTGTGTATTCTTTATGATTACGTGCGATGTTCCATACAGAATAAGCAGCAGCTGAACGTACTGCTTTGTCAGAATCATCAAGGAATTCAGAAGAGTACATCAAAGAAAGGAATGTACCAGCCTGCTGGATTTGTTTCAAGATCTTAACCTTCTGGTCACCAGTCTTGGCTATTTCCATAGCCTTACGCAAGCTCAACAAACGGTTCTCACCTGTGAATTCAGGATTTGAAACCAACTGAACATAACGGTCCAAAGCCTTGTTGAACATATCTCCTGAAGCAGATTTCTTGCAAACAGCAAACAACTGCTCAGCAGCCTCAATACCCTTCCACTGAAGCAATGCTTCGAAAGCAGCACTCTTAGCAGCAGAAGAACCGGAATTCAAGCCTTCAAGTATAGTTGCAAACGCTTCCTTTTCACCTGTTGCAGAAAGCACCTTATAATATAAAATTGATTTTTCACCACCAGCCTGCAACATTCTGCGTTTCAATGATTCTACCTGCTGATTCTTAGGCATTGCCAAAACAGCGGCAGTAATAGCATCCTGCATAGGAGCTACATAGTCAGACTCAGCACTTTCCAACATTCCGCAAAGTTGAGTGAAATCCTGGGCTGTAGCCACAGACTTCAATGCAGTGTATGCAGCCATCTTCACAGCTGCATCTGAAGACTTGGTCTGTTCCAATACAGTATTTATCTTTGAGTCTGCCATACGTGCGGCAAGCAATTCAACACCTGCAATCTTTCCTGCGCTCTGTGCCTTGCCAATAGCTGAAGCTACAGCACCATTGATATCACCAGGGAATGCCAACAATGCATCCTGAGCCAGCAAAACAATCTGCTTATTGTCGCTAGTCAGCAAATTTGCCAATGTCTGGATATAACCTTTATCTCCGATTTTCACCATTGTCCAAACAGCAGCCTGCTGAACGGCAAAATCTTCATTATTCAACTGCTGGGTAAGAACCTGGGCAAATGACAAATCGAAACGAAGCATCAGATTCTTGATAACATCATGTTTCTTCGGGCATTTAGCTTCACGGCCAAACCAGTTCAATATATCAACCTTAGGTTCAGGCTTTGCCTTAACCATATATTTAGCCAATTCAATATAACCTTCCTGATTGATGAATGAAGAAGCAAAGTTCAAAGCTGCATTTCTATATTGTTTGTTTGCATCCTTCATTGCTGTCAAAAGCAATTTTGTTGCATCCTCTGTTTCTTTGACTGACATAAGAATTTCCAAAGCAGCTTCCCGGGCATGAACCTGCTGAGCCTTTGTAGCCTTCTTCATCAGAGTGTTTGCTGCCTTTTCTGCAACTTTAGTTTCTCCTTTAGCTGCAAGATTCTTAATCAAAGCAATATATGCCTCAGTAGCACCGGTCGGTTCCATTGTATAACCGGCAGCTTCTGCTGCCTTTCCTACAACATCCAAAGATTTTTCGCTTCCTGTGCGACTCAAAGCATAAAGCACAACTTTCTTCATGTCTGCATCACCATTCTGAAGCATAGGAAGAAGAATATCTTCAACTCCGTCCAAACGGATTTCAGCAATTGCCTCAATAATATTCTTCTGAGTTTCAGGAGTACCCATACGGCGAAGTAATCCAGCCTTCAGCGCAGCGCCAGCCTCAGCAGAACCGTTTGAAGAAAGAGCTCTAGCAGCAGCGCTGCTCAAATATGGATCAGCAAGATAAGCAGACAATGCATCAACTGCTTCAGCTTTGCCAACAATACGCAACTGGGATATTATGAAAGATTTTATTTCATTGTCCTGAACCTGATCCAAAGCTTTAATATAAGCGTTTGAAACAACAAGGCGTGCATCTTCCTTACCCTGTGCCATAACAAAATGGCTCAATCCGCTCAACGCATATTCAACCTGAGAATTACTGCCTTTGCCAGGAGCATTAATTTTTGATACAAGATTAAGGACGGCTTCCTCTCCTACTGACGACAACTCTCCAATCAATTTATTGTATTCAGCCTGACGCTCTGCCGGCATCTGTGCAAGCACATCCGCAGTCACCGTTTTTGCAGTACGGTTTGCCGGAGTCTGCGCCATCAACATACTGCCACAAAGCAGCAATGTACTTATAGTTATATATATTTTTTTCATGTAGTTCGATTATTTCTAGTTTTCCTTTTCTTTTGAGTCTGTTCTTTAGTCATTAATTAAATAACTTACAAACCCAAAAACTCAAATCAAATATTCCATGGTGCCCTCATTGGCTGATCCAACAACCTGTTAGCTGCCTCGTCATTGATAAATTCAAGCTTAACAGGATCGAAATGTAAAGTTCTGTTCAGACGCAATGCCACAGCACCCATATTTACAATCGTAGCAGAGCGGAAACCATTCTGTTCGTTAAGAGCAAACGGCTGACGAGTCTTCACACATTCGATGAAATCTGTAACCTGTGGTTCAGGATCAGGATATTCGGCAAGTTTCTTTTCCCAGTTAGGAATATCACATACGAAATTCTTGTAAACATTTCCGTTTGGACCAGAAATATAAGGAGTATTAGGATCACCATAATCACCACCCCAAAGTACGATCTGGCAACCGTCTTCATAAGTATATGTAATCGAACGCCATGTTCCAACAGCATCAGGATGCTGCTGGGGTGCATCAACTTCAACTTTAACCGGGCTTGTATGGTCTTTTCCTAAAATATACTGAACCGGGTCAATATAGTGCTGTCCCATATCACCCAAACCACCTCCATCGTAATCCCAATATCCGCGGAATGTCTGGTGAACACGATGAGCATTATATGGCTTATATGGTGCCGGGCCTAACCACATATCGTAGTCTAGTTCCTTTGGTATAGGCTGTGGTTCAAGATATTCCTTACCTACCCAATAGAATTTCCAGTCAAAACCTGTATGTTTGCTTATAGTCACTTTTAATGGCCATCCCAACAGGCCACTCTGAACAAGCTTCTTCAATGGTTTTACAGGGGTTCCAAGACCATAGAACGGATCTGCAAAACGGAACCATGTGTTTAGGCGGAACATTCTGCCATACTGTTTTACAGCTTCCATCACACGTTTACCTTCTCCGATTGTACGTGTCATCGGTTTTTCGCACCATATATCTTTCCCAGCTTTTGCTGCTTCAACAGACATGATACCATGCCAGTGAGGAGGAGTAGCTATATGAACAATATCCACATTCGGATCCAGAATCAAATCACGGAAATCATGATAAGCAGCAATCTTTTCTTTCACAAGATTCTTTCCAAGCTCAAGATGATTCTTATCAACATCACATACAGCAACCAGACGTGTTCCTGCATAATTCAAATGACCGCGTCCCATACCACCTGTACCGATGATACCTTTTGTTAACTGATCACTAGGCGCAATATATCCATTACCCAACACGTGGCGTGGAACAATGGAAAACGCCGCAATTCCCCCCAATGTCTTGAGGAAGTCCCTTCTGTTAGTCTTCATGGTAAATTATTTATGTGTTTCACATTTTTGCAAATATAATATATGTTTAGCGTATAGCCAAATATTTAGAGAGTATATCATTACTCTCTGTTCAATTCTTCTGAGAATCAATTATCTAACAATCCCTGAAGATATTCTTTTGTTTTAACTACATAATCATGACGCGAACCGTTCAACTCGCATTCAATCGTTATTGCCCCATCAAATCCTTGGTGCTTCAGCTCCTTTATAACTGCCGGAAAATCTACGTCACCTGTAGGAATAGGAACCTCAGCTCCAAGTTCATAAGGATTTTCAGGATCAGGATATTTTCCATCCTTTGCATGGAATTCTTTGATTAACGGGCCAAACATCTTGACTGCATCAAGGGAATTAGCTTTTCCATACATCAAAAGATTTGCCAAATCACAATTGACAAACACATTTCCGGTTCCAATATCTTTGATAGCACGGATCAAAGTTGTCGGTGTTTCCTGACCTGTCTCGAAATAAATCATCACTCCTTTATCCTTAGCATAACCTGCAAGATCTTTCATCACATTTATAAAATCCTTATATTGTTCAGAAGAAGGGTCTTCAGGGATAAAACCAAAATGTGAATGCATTGCAGGAACTCCGGCCATTGCACAATAATCTATCATTTTCCTGTATTCACTAAGCTTCTCTGCACGTTCATCTGTAGGCACAAGACCGATAGTTGCCGGTCCTTGTCTGAAATTCCACACAGATTTACTGCCTGGAACACCTACAATTGTAGTAACCTTTATACCATATTTTTCCGAAGCTTCTTTTATCTGCTTTGCCAGCTCAGGAGTAAACTTATTACTGTAATTAACCTCACATGAGCCAAAACCTTGAGCCTTAAGCTCCTTGAAACTTTTGTCAATATTACTCAAATCATATTGAATAACACCGATGGTGATGTTGTTGGATGCGAATGCTGATGAGGCAAACAACAACATACCAACACAAAATGTAAAAATCTTTTTCATATAAATCCTTTTAATATTTAATGTTACCGAAAACAATATATCAAATATTACTTGAAATTTCCAACAAATGAATATTATATCTATTGTAATCTAATTTTCAACATAAGTATTTCAAATTTATTTTAGAGTCTATTACATGTAAATCCAATAATATATCCATTATTTTCTGATATTTCGGCCAAATTCAAAATAAAACAACACCGTTTGTAGCCTTACACAAATCCTGAGCCTTGGCCGCAGAATAAACTTTGCCATAAAACTGGCATATCATCCGAAGGCAGGTCGCACCACACTCCATCGAATCTTGCTGTTTTATAAAAGGGAATCTCTTCATATCAAACATTTTTAATGTACACCAATACTGAATCCATCAATATCCGACCCACTACGATACTGTGTATTACGCTTTTTCTTCGTATTCCGGAATGTATAAGAAAAACCTACAATAGGAGCCCAAGATTCATATTTGTAATATGCACGAGAGTAACTGCTATAACCACCATCCTTAAACCAAGTTTTTGATTTTTTAGCATTATCCCTTAATCCAAAAATCAAAGCCCATCCTTTAGGTAGATTCCAAGTCAAAGTGGCTTCAAGCATAGGAGTTGATGAAGAGCGACTTGCTCGTTCATATTGGTATTGTGTGTAAAACATCATCATATCAAACGAGACTTTTTTATATGTTAAAAACATAAATGTACTTATTCCCCAAGACTTTCCATCATACGACATTTCATCGATAGTAGTTTTTTGGAAATATGGAGTAACCGATATGCTCCCCAATTTGCCCAAAGGCAAATTAGCTGTAACACCTGTTTGTAAGAATTGTGAGTTTTCACCATTTTCATAGGTGCTTCTATAAATATTTCCATCCAGTTTACCTACCAAAATAACATTATCCTGTGTATATGTATATTGAATGTAAGGTTCAAAATATAGTTTTTTTGCATTTAGTGAATAAGACAACCTCGCACTATTTGATATAACAGGTTTCAAATATGGATTTCCAACCAAAATATTCAAACTATCGGTAGTTGTAATTCGGGGGTTCATTTGGTTAATACCTGGAGAAACACGGGTTCTGTTGGCGTTCAAACGTAACGCGTCATTTTCCCGAAAACGATAAGACAAAGAAAAAGAAGGAAGTATATTAATATAATTTTCGTGAATACTATTAGAATTACGAAAAACCATATCCAAACCCAATGAAAACATATAAGAAAATTTGCTATTATTGATATTCTTAATATCTCCATAAATATATTCACGGGTTTCTTTATAAGGAAATTTTCCTTCTGTATCTTTAATCGATATATCCTGATAATATGTCTTGGAACCGAAATTAAATGCCAATTTATCCGGTATTTTAAAATCATAATTCAATTCTGCACGCATATAATGTTTTTTTGCCCGCATATCGATTTCATTGTAATACGAATACAGCGGACTTTCTTCACGTCTCCAACCGTCAGGTCCTTGATTATGATGCCCGTATGCGAGAGTTGCATCCAAGAAACTCTTATTCTCAAATGTATGTCTATAAAAAACATTATAATTACCAAATTGATAAGCCTTCTCGGACTTTGCCAAAACACTTAGAGGTTGTGAATTTCCTTTTTCTATTGCAAAACCTTCTCTGTTTTCTGAATAATCCGAAGGATTTGTACAAAAAGCCGCGCCATATGACAAATAGTCCCTATCAGAAATTACCCAATCACCACTAATACCTGTATAGAAACTATTACCTTTATTATTAGTTTTTCCAGAATAATCTCGTTTCAAATTATCCGTTTTATTCCATTCCTTTATTTCTCCCTTTCTGTTAGTATAAAAATCTTGAACATCAAATTTAAAAGAAAACTTTTCTGTTTCTATACCATAAGCACCACTAAGCAAAGCAAATTTTAAATTCACATATTGTTTATTAAACAAATTAGCATATTGATGTACATCTCTTGTTCGTTTTACTCTCAAATTTAAAACCGTTATATTTCCTTCGCCACCTCGATATTTAGCAGAGGGATTATCAATGACTTCTACGGCTTCTATATTTTTCGGATCCAACATTTCATAGAAATCATTTCTTTGAATTCCATTAATCAAAATCAAAGGAGAAGATCCGTTGTTCATATATATTTTCCTATTTGAAACATCTACATTTAATGCTGGAATTTCCCTCAATGCTTCATACACATTCTTTGAACTACTCTTGATTCGTTCTGACAAATAAAAGGTAGTACTTCCAGCCTCCATCTTAACCAAATCGCTACGGTCAGCATCCACAACAACTTGATTCAAAGCTATCGTATCTTCCTGTAAGATAATTCTTTTATATACATTATCCGACAAATGAAAAGCTTCCTCTTCCTTCTTATATCCCAGCGACAAATACTGTATATGATAATCAGATGCGGGTAAATCCTTCAATTCAAATTTTCCCTTTTTATCGCTTATAGTTCCCGTTACCAAAGAATCATTGGAAAACAAAAGAACTGAAACATTTTGTAATGTTTCATTATTCTTATCATGGATATTTCCTGAAATAGAATATTGGGAATATGCGCTAAAAGGAAGCAAAACTAATGGTATTATATAGATTCTTTTCATTTGTCTTGTCATAATTTTAAATTTAAGATTATATTAGCAAAATATGCCTAATAAAACGACACCTCCACCCCTATTCTCTTTAATAAGGCATGGAGGTGTCAATTTTTGCTAACCTATTAGTAGCCCGGATTCTGTTTCAAATTCTCATTCAAAGAAATTTCACTATCTGGTATCGGCAACAGATTATCTTTCTCCAAATTATAGCCATTAGGGAACTTAGTCTGTATCAACTGACCAAGACCTCCGATAACGTCACATGGATAAAATTCAGGACCAGCTTTCCAGCGTTTGATATCATCCCAGAACTGACCTTCCAATGCAAGCTCTATACGTCTTTCATGACGTAGAGCCTTGCGTGCTTCTGCCTGCCCCAAACCTTTCTTAATAGCCGGCATCTTTACATCTTCACGTTCAGTTCTGATCCTGTTGATAATGTCAATTGCACCATCAATATCCTTATTAGTTTCAATCATTGCCTCAGCACGGCACAACAATACGTCACCATAACGTAAGACCATGAAATCAAGCGGTGATTGAGTACCTACAACCTGCATAGTCTCGATAGTATATTTACGAATACCAAAGCCTACTTTTTGTCCAGTGTGGTTCTTTATATCCACAGGATAAAGCTGACCCTGGAAATATGCACCCGGTCTTAAAATCGTCAAATCCAAACGTGGATCTCTATTTTTGTATGGGTCGTTAGGATCAACAGGGGAACCGTCAAGTGTTTCATATTCATCAACCAACAACTGTGTAGGAGCAACAGAGTTTGAACCATCAATACCATATTTCAAATTCTGAGGCTGCCAATATCTGTCGAAAATACTACCCTGACTGAACGCTCCGTCCATAAAACTTACAGCAAACAATGTTTCATCATTTCCTTCATTTTCATACTGGAACAAGCCATAATAAGAAGGGAATAATTTGTATTTGCCAAGAGCGTCGATCTTATCACAATATTCAAGAACTTTATCCCACTGTGAGTTGAACAAGTAAGCCTTCATTTTCATACCCAATGCAGCACCAAGAGTTGCATGACCATTGCTCTCTGCATCTTTAGGCAATCTTTTGATAGCTTCATCCCAGTCTGCGTGAACCTGTGCCCAAACTTCTTCTGCTGTAGCTCTTGAAACCTGTCGAGCTTCATCCGCTGTTATATTCTTCAGCAACAAAGGCACTCCACCATATGTCCTTACAAGCAAATCATAGAAAACTCCACGAAGGAAATAAGCTTCACCAAGAATTATTTCCTTTTGAGCCGGATCCATATCAGGTATTTTATCTATATTTTCGAACAAATAGTTTGCACGATAAATACCTTTGTAACAATCCTGCCAACGGCCAGAAACAATACCTCCTGAGCCTGAGAAAATAGAACCGTCACCAACCTGCATCTGTTGTCCTTCCCAGTGTGCCCACTGATATGCATTTGGTGTGCAGGCATCCATACCGCCACCATAACCGTACACATTAGTACTACGCAAAACACTGTAAATACCATTCAATGCCAAATTGGCATCTTCAGGTGTTGTCCAAAATGTTTCGCTTGTGATTTTATCATCCGGCAATATATCCAGATAGCTTTCACATGAGCTGAATCCCATCATTGCCGACAAAAGTATAGCTGTTGTTATCTTTTTCATATCAATTCTTTTTTACTTGAGTTTATTAAAATGTAAGGTTCAGACCAAGTGTAAACACTCTTGGGATAGGATAATGTCCATATCCGTCAGCAAACGTATCTCGTTCAGGGTCAAATCCTTCATATTTGCTGCTGACAATAGTAAACAAGTCTGTAGCATTTACATAAACATAACATTTCTGCAAGAACATCTTCTGCGACAAAGTCTTAGGTAAAGTATATCCTAACTGAATATTTTTCAACTTAAACCAAGACATATTACATGCCCAGAATGAAGACTGCTGTCTGTTCCAAGTATCATTAACCTTGATTTTCGGCAATTCATTTGATGGGTTTTCAGGAGTCCATGCGTCACGCCAACGTTCTGTGATTGTACCACCCGAAATACCAAGAGGTTCAGTCCATGCATTCTGGAAATATCCATGAACTCCTGCAATACCGGCAAACTGCAAGTTCAAATCAAAATTCTTCCAAGTCAAACCTGCATTGATACCATATGTAAATTTAGGAATTGTATTACCTATTTCCTGTTTATCCTGATAATCAAGTTTACCATCACCGTTCACATCCTTATATCTCAAGTCTCCAGCCTCAGGAACGTAGCCATTACTATGCATATGTTGCTTAGCCTCTTCATCAGACTGATAAACACCTTCCTGAATGAAGCCATACAAAGTCTTGTATGAATATCCTTCACGAATCAAATAAAGTTGGTCTGGTGATTTGCCACCTCTAAACTTGACAACTTCATTATCAATATATGTAAGATTAGCACCAATGTTATAGCTAAAGTCTTTTGAAACATTATCCTGCCAATTTAAGTTCAACTCAAAACCATTGTTCTTCATCTCACCTATATTCTCAAATGGAGCAGTCAATCCACCCATAATCAAAGGTATAGGTAACTGAACGATAATGTCGGTAGTCTTCTTCATAAAATAGTCTGCTTCAATGCTCAAACGGTTTTTGAAGAATCCCATATCAATACCAATATCAGTTGATGTTGTTGTTTCCCAAGTAATATCCTGATCAACCAGACCTGTAACAGCAGCACCAGGAGCCAAAGTATTATTGAAGTTATAACTGTTTGGATAGTCCTGTGTCAAAACTGTCAGATAAGGGAAATAATCACTATTGCTTTCACTTCCGATATTCTGGTTACCCAATTTACCCCAAGAAGCTCTCAACTTCAAGTTATCGAAAACACCCAAATTCTTAATGAATCCTTCTTCGCTCAAACGCCAGCCTGCAGATACAGATGGGAAATAACCCCAGCGGTTACCTTTGGCGAAACGGGAAGAAGCATCGGCTCTTAAATTGAATTCTGCAAGATATTTACCGTCAAACGCATAATTCACACGACCGAAATATGACAACATTCTCCACTGGAATTTGTTTCCTGTCGCTGTAGGATTCTTTGAACCCGAATCAACCTGATGCAAATCATCTTTTGCCGGGTCTGTTTTCTGAGAAGAAGTTAATCGTCTTGTCAATGCTTCCTGCTGGAAACCAAGCAAAGCCGAAACATCATGCTTTCCGAAAGTTCTGTTAAAATTCAAATTCGCAAAGAATGTTGAATATAACTCGTCGTTAACTTTTCTGTATACATATAATGTTGAAGGGAAATCAAGTGGTTTGCTCTTATTTGAACCTTCCAAATCTGTATAACAATACAACAACTTATTATATTTATCCTGGTTGTTATTATTATACTGTGCACTATATTGAGCTGTCAAACTCAAACCTTTCATAAAGTCGATAGTCATATAAGCATTACCCTTCATGAAAGTATTTATAGACTGGTTCAAACCATTATACAGGTCTGGGAACGGATTTCGAGTATCCACAATAGGCTGACCGGCTTTATCTCCGGACATATAAAGAGCCTGCGTACCTCCAAATGTCTTTCCATCCTGAAGATAAGGAGTTGAGAAAGGATGACCGTTAGCCATCATATAAATTACACGTCCGATTCCATCGTAAGGCTGGTTTGTTGTCTTACGCATCATACGTGCTCTTGCACCCATTTTCAACCAATCTGTAACTTTTGCTTCAGTATTGACAGTCAAACTATAACGTTCTGAGTCTGTATTCTTGATTATACCGTTATTATTCAGGTATCCCAAAGAAATATAACTGTGAGACTTTTTACCTCCGACTGTTGCAGACAAATTATGCTGAGTGGTGAAAGCATTACGGAATACTTCATCGAAATAGTTTGTGTTAGGATATCTGTATGGATCATTTCCATTACGGAAAGCTTCTATCACATCATTAGGAAACAAAGGATCGCTACCACTGTTTGTAAATGCGGTGTTCCACAATTCCATATATTCAGCACTGTTGGAAATAATATTATATCTGCGTCCCAACTGCTGAACACCGAAATAACCATTGTAATTGATAGTAACTTTGTCTCCCGAACCTTTCTTTGTCTCAATCAAAACAACACCATTAGCTGCTCGAGAACCGTAAATAGCTGCAGAAGCCGCATCTTTCAACACTGTGATAGATTCGATATCATTTGGAGCAAGTTCAGCCATACGTCCTTCAACACCGTCAATCAAAACAAGCGGTTCTGTATTGTTCAACGTACCATAACCACGCACACGGATAGTAGCACCATCAGAGCCCGGAGCACCAGAGTTCTGACTAACCCAAACTCCGGTAGTCTTACCAGACAATGCCTGAGATGGATCTGTAATAGGGCGGTTTTCCAACTCCTGACCATACTTTACAGTTGCAACAGAACCAGTTAAGTTTGCTTTTTTCTGTACTCCATAACCAACCACAACAACTTCATCTAGTTTCTGTGTATCTTCTTTCAAAAGTACTTGTACTGTTGATTTTCCACTGACAGGTATTTCCTGATCCAAATAACCGATATATGAAACCTGTAAAACAGCATTTTCCGGGACATTCTGCAAAGAGAATTTTCCGTCCATATCTGTCACTGTTCCGTTTGTAGTACCCTTAACAATAACATTTGCTCCAATCACAGGAATGTTAGCAGCATCCAGAACCACACCTGTTACAGTTTTTGACTGTGAAACTAAATCATTAGCAACAGCACTGTCTGTAGTATCTAATGATGTTCCTGCCTGGACTTCAGCAGAAAAGGCAGATAACAGCAAGCACAATGTTGAAACTTGTGCAATCTGTTTAATCAAAAAGGGGTTTCCTTTGTTCATCATACTGTATTAGTTTTTCTAATTTAGGTTATAATATTCACACCCTTCAATAAAAGATTAACAAAACATTTATAATAAGTTACACAATAAGGTTTACATAAATATTAGAAATCTTAAATTTTAGGTTACGGATGCAAAAATCTGAAAAATATAGAAAAAAAAAAAATCAAATCTTGTTAAATTTTGATAATTTCATTTTTCCTCGACTTCCTGCCTTGAACTTTTTTTCAAAATCCACAGACAACAAATCTTTTTCAATCTGCAAACTCATATTATATTTTTTCTCATAAAACAAAGTCCTATCTGAGATTACACCACTTTATGCCATAATGTCACCTTAACTTCATGAGAATTGATTTTTTCGGTACATTTTTTACAAAAGCAAAACAGACGGCACTCTCGTGAAATTCAAATAACACAAATTGAAAGTAAAACCTATAAAATAATTACATAATCAATTATTCATTGCGATAATCTTATAGATAATGGAACATATTGTAAAATTCAGTTCAACAATTACTATCAAAATGATATTAATATTTATATCATGAAATATCCCCTTCCTGATAAAAAAAGCTTGTTTTTCGTGCCATATCAAGCTAAAAAAATGGTGTTTTATCCCTAAAAAAGGGATTGTTAAAAAAATGATTGCAATAACTTCAGTCGATCATTGCAATCATTCTGGAAAATCATTTAGAAGACTTGGAACAATCATTGCAATCATTTTCCAAAATCATTGCAATCATTTTTTTAAACAATCAAAATTGATGCTTTTTTTCATCGAAATTCACTCCTTAAACGTATTAATGTGATAAAAAACGCACAAGTCCGCATGACAAAATGTCATACAAACTCGTGCGTTTTAGAACCAATTTCATTATATTAATAAAACACTGAATAACTGTTCAATATTAATTCTATATTTTGAGTTTTGCTAGTTACATAACTCATTAAGTAGCAGAAGTTAAAGACAAATACTATATAAATAATAATACATATTTCACAATGTTACTCCTTTTTTAAATATGGCAATTCCCCTGTAATCATTATTCTCGTTCAAGACTTTCTTGCCTGAAGCCACCGATACCAGCATATCAATGAAATCATTTAACAGTTCATCCATAGAAATTCCCTCAACCAACACACCGGCATTGAAATCTATCCATTGCCTTTTCCTATTATACAAATCAGAATTTGTGGACACTTTTACTGTCGGCACAAATGTTCCGAAAGGTGTTCCACGACCGGTTGTAAACAGAACTATATGACATCCTGCAGCTGCCAAAGCAGTACTTGCCACCAAATCATTTCCGGGTGCCGACAGCAAATTCAGACCTTTTTCACAAAGCGTTTCGCTATATTCCAGAACGTCGCAAACTGCCGACGAGCCTGATTTCTGAGTACATCCCAATGATTTTTCCTCAAGTGTTGAAATGCCTCCAGCTTTGTTTCCGGGAGAAGGATTTTCATATATCGGTTGCTTATTGGCAATGAAATATGACTTGAAATTATTAATCAAAGCAACTGTCTTGTCGAATACTTCGCGGGAAACGCAGCGATTCATCAATATTGTTTCGGCACCAAACATCTCCGGCACTTCGGTAAGAACAGTTGTTCCGCCACAAGAAACCAGATAATCCGAAAACCTGCCCAACAAAGGATTTGCAGTTATGCCTGAGAATCCGTCCGAACCTCCGCATTTAAGACCAATCCGCAATTCCGACAATGGAATCGAAGTCCTTGCATCTTTACGCATAATAGTATACATTTCCCTGAGCATTTCCATTCCACGCTGCTCTTCATCATCTTCTTCCTGGCACACAAGAAAACGAATTCTGGAATTATCATAATCTCCCAATATTTCCTTGAATACCGAAGGCTGATTGTTTTCACAACCAAGTCCGACAACTAACACAGCCCCTGCATTCGGATGCTTAACCAAGTTTCGTAATATATTGCGAGTGTTCTCATGGTCATCACCCAATTGTGAGCATCCATAGTTATGCGTATATGCAACTATTGCATCTATTCCTTCGCACTTTGTTTCCTCACGCATTACAGACGCCAAACGTTCGGCAACACCGTTCACACAACCGACTGTCGGCACAATCCACATTTCATTACGGATTCCGACACTGCCATTTGAACGTCTGAAGCCATTGAAGGTGCGATTGCACTCATTTTTTTCAATCTCAGAAATACAAGGTTTATACTCATATTCCGACAAGCCTGAAAGAGATGTATGAAGATTACGTTCATTTACAAGGCAACCTTCTTTTACTCCGTCAGTCATGTTACCTATGCTGAATCCATATTTTATCACCTCACTTCCGGCAGACAAATCGGCAAGTGCCACTTTATGTCCACGTGGGATTTCTTCCGCAACACAAACACTACGGTCATTCACCTGAAGTATATCTCCGGGATTGAGATTCTCAAGTGCAACCGCCACATTATCCAAAGGATTGATTTGTATGTATTTCATAAAAACATAATTCATTTTATGTCTTCATCAAAAAATGATGCCAAAACACTTTCCATTCCTTCATTCTGAATTCTACCGATATATCCTGCAAGAGATTCAGTTAATCCCGGAATAGTATTCAAATCCTCGCCCCAAATACTTTCAGCACCCAAAACAGACATTGCCACTGCTGATGCGCTGTCTGCCTGCCATGCTTTTTCCAATAAAGAAAGAACTTCTGGAGAATCATTCGGAACGGAAGTTACACCATCAATGCGTGTGTAACCATTATAATATACAATGATAGCTGCCAGACCCACAATCAGACATTCCGGCAATTTCCCTTTTCTTTGCAGATACGTTTTCAGTCCGGGAAGATCACGAGTAGAGTATTTTGAGAAAGAATTAAGCATTATTGATGTAACCTGATGATCAACAAACGGATTGTTGAATCTCTCGAGAACCTGACTGGCAAAAATTCGCAACTCGCTTTCCGGAAGATTCAATGTAGGCATCAATTCTTCAAACATAACTTTATGAATGAACTTACCTATCAACGGATGATTACATGCATCCCTTACAATATCAACACCACACAGGAACGAAACAGGAGCCAGCACTGTATGCGGACCGTTGAGCAGAGTCACCTTACGTTCATGATAAGGTTCTTCCGATGGAACGAAGAGCACATTAAGTCCAGCCTTATTTGCAGGAAATTCTTCTGCCACTTCTTGAGGAGCTTCGATTACCCACAAATGGAAATGTTCGCCCTGCACAACCATATTGTCGTCATATTGCAAATATTCTTTTATATTGTCGATATCCTTGCGTGGAAATCCCGGAACGATTCTGTCCACCAATGTTGAGCAAACCATACAAGATTTCTCAAACCATCTACGGAAATCATCGCCTAATTCCCACAAATCAATATATTTCAGGATAACTTCACGCAATTTCCTTCCATTCAGAAATATAAGCTCGCAAGGCATAATTATCAGTCCTTTTGATTCATCTCCGGAAAAGAAATTATATCTCCGCCATAGCAACTGGAGCAGTTTTGCAGGATAAGACAAAGCCGGAACGTCATCCAAACGGCATGAAGGATCAAAAGCAATTCCGGCTTCAGTAGTATTTGATATAACAAAGCGGATTTCAGGCTGCTCAGCCAATTTCAGGAATTCATCATATTCCGAATATGGATTCAATGCCCGGCTAATAACATCTATCAACCGATATGAATTTATTTCCTTGCCATTTTCAATGCCTTGAAGATTTACGTGATAAAGGCAATCCTGAGCATTAAGTTTGTCAATCATTCCATGCTCAATTGGCTGGACAACAACAACACTTCCATTGAAATCCGTTTTTTCGTTCATATAAGAAATAATCCAGTCCACAAAAGCACGAAGAAAGTTTCCTTCACCAAACTGAATCACACGTTCCGGACGAACCGTAGTCTGCACATTTTCTTTACATAGTTTTTTCATACACACTTTTTTATATTGAGGTTTACAAATATATCTGTTACAGACAAAGGTTATTTATCTGCGCCTAAATAAGTAAGTTTCTTCCATAAATATTCAAGCGGACCTTGCTTATGCGAAGCAAGCCACTTCCTGCTATAATACAATTGGAACATAAATATAAATATAGCTATTATCAAGCATGCTGTTGCCCCTGTATATTTATATAAACCAAATCCGAAACCATAGAAGATGGTTGTTCCGATAATTGACTGAACAATATAATTTGTCAGACTCATCTTTCCATAAGGAATAAAAATCCTCATAAACTTTGTTCCATCACCTTTCTTATACCAGATTTGGGTAAAAATACCGACGAGAACAACCATAAACAGGAAATTCATAATTGATGGTAGAGCAATCTCCAAAGGAACGCTCATAGATTTATCGTTTCCAATCCATGATGGATAAAGATTTTTGACAAAATATAACGGGATAAATAATAATATTGCTACACGAACAAGTTTGTTCCAGTAAGAAATGCTCTGTTCTGAACGCAGGAACAAACCCAAGCGTCCGGCAACAAGTCCATAGAGAAACAAACCTCCAATCTGGCATATACGTCCGTTTTCTATCTGCCACAGATTTCCATACAACTGTCCGTAAGTTATGTTTGAACATACAATCTCAAAGAAATTACCATTCTCCATCACAGGCTTAGCCTTTGCCGCAAATTCCATCCAATGCTGTCCGTATTCGAAGAAAGGAATATCAAAAGCGGCCAATATCAACCTCAACCATTCTACAGGCTGGATAATCAGAACAGTTGCAACTATTGCTATCGTTTTAGTTGAGAAGCGGCACATTGCAACAAGCAAAAGACCGATTATAGAATATAACAATAATATATCTCCGTTATAGAAAAGGGAATGTAGTTGAGAAAATAGAACAAGCATCAACATTCTCCAAGCAAAACGTGCGCGGAAATCAACTCCTCGCCTCTCAGCATTTCCCAATTGTATGAAAAAACTAAATCCAAATAGAAGTGAGAATGTAGAAAATGCCTTGCCTGCCAACAAAAACCATGTTGCTGTCCAAACTCCTTTATCCAATATATTAAGCCAGAAAGGCATTCCCTGAGGTATGTAGTATAAATTATAATGTTCCAGGCAATGTATAATAACAATAGCACACAATGCTGCACCACGCAAAGCATCAACAACTTCTATTCTTCCGGTATTCATATATATTATATTTTCAAGTTTCAAAAGCTCAACTTTTAGGAGTTATATGGAGTAATATGGAGTTATGACTATGCTTCGCATAGCCCAGTAGTTAAAAGCCGATAGACTTTAGATACAAATAGTATTGGCCTTTAACTCCTATAACTCCTTTTTTTACTCCTGTAACTCCATAACTTATAACACTTGCGAAACTTAAGTTATATTTATAATTTTATACGTTAACAAACAGCTTTTTGATTCACAAAAATAGCATAAACTCCTTAAACAACACAATAAATGTCGTATCTTTGCAAACTCAACAACTAAACATAAACATTAAGAAACTAAAAATGCTTATTCAGTTACTATTTGTACTTATCGCCATCGTAATAGGAGCCCGTCTCGGCGGTATAGGCTTGGGAGTTTTGGGCGGAGCCGGATTGGCAGTTCTAACTTTTGGATTTGGTCTTGCACCAACAGCACCGCCAATTGACGTAATGCTCATGATTGTAGCCGTAATCTCAGCTGCCGGATGTATGCAAGCTGCCGGAGGATTGGATTTAATGGTTAAATGGGCTGAAAAACTTCTTAGGAAAAATCCTCAGCAAATTACAATTCTTAGCCCGCTTGTGACTTATCTATTTACATTCATAGCAGGAACAGGCCATGTTGCATATTCAGTACTTCCTGTAATTGCAGAAGTAGCAACAGAAACAAAAATCAGACCTGAGCGTCCGTTGGGCATTGCCGTTATCGCATCTCAGCAGGCAATAACAGCAAGTCCTATTTCAGCGGCTACAGTTGCTTTGTTAAGTATGCTTTCCGGATATAATATCAGCTTGATGGATATCCTTATGATTTCTGTTCCTTGCACATTGTTAGGCGTAATCGCCGGCGCTTTATATTCTTTAAAAGTCGGTAAGGAATTGGTTGACGACCCTGAATATAAACGCAGACTAGAAGAAGGGGAATTCAATAATCAGCATTATACAACAAAAGATGTCCAAAGCCAAACCAAAGCAGCTCTAGCTGTGGCTATTTTCCTTGCGGCAACAATAGGTATCGTTTTGTTCGGCTCAATTGAATCGCTTCGTCCAACATTTGAAACAGCGAAAGGTCCTGTTACAATGGAAATGTCACATATAATTGAAGTGCTTATGCTCACAGCCGCAACACTCATACTACTTGTAACTAAAACAGATGGAATAAAAGCTGCTCAAGGTTCAGTATTCTCTGCCGGTATGCAGGCTGTAGTTGCTATTTTCGGTATTGCATGGATGGGCGACACTTTCATTAATGGAAATATGACTGAACTGAAAGGTTCAATTGAACAAATTGTAACTGAAATGCCTTGGCTTTTTGGTCTTGCATTATTTGTAATGTCAATACTTCTATTCAGTCAGGCTGCAACAATCAGAGCAATGCTTCCTTTGGGTATAAGCCTTGGTATTTCTCCATATTTATTGATTGCTCTTTTCCCGGCAGTAAACGGATATTTCTTCATTCCTAATTATCCGACAGTAGTTGCTGCAATCAATTTTGACAGAACAGGAACTACAAGAATAGGTAAATACATACTGAACCATTCATTTATGATGCCTGGAATTATTGCAACAGGAGTTTCTGTTATACTTGGCTTCCTGTTTATCCAGTTTTTATAATTCATAATAAAGGGATAAGTTTGATACAAAACATATAAAAACAAAAGCCCGCAGATTCTAATGAATCTGCGGGCTTTCTTATTATTTATCCTAAGTAAATCATTATTTAGGTAAAACTCTAATCATAAGATGATCTTTTGGTATTTGCTCACCTTCAACGACGTTTACTTTCTCAATTACACCGGAAACAGGAGAAACAACTCTGTTTAACATCTTCATTGCTTGATGTATCAAAAGCAACTGACCAGCTTCAACAGTGTCACCTTCCTTCACCTCAATAGTAACAATAGTTCCAGGTAAATGGGATACAACATCGCCTATTGACGGTTTCTTCCATACCGGGCGATTCTTATACTTTTCAGTCAATGTTGTTTTATACTTACGTGCAGTAACAACAAAATCAACTAATTCTTTTTTTCCATTTTCCATAATAATCTATATTTTAGAATGGAGGTAAACCATGTTTTTTGGCAGGACGGAACTCTTCTTTCAATACAGAAAGTTTAAGAGCGTGCAGTAATAATGCTCTGGTTTCTTTCGGTTCAATTACAGAATCAATGAAACCACGAGATGCTGCAACATAAGGATTTGCAAATTTCTCGATATATTCTTTCACTTTTTCCTGACGCATAGCTTCCTGATCCTCAGCTGCCATAATTTCTTTACGGAAAATAATGTTAGCAGCACCTTCCGGTCCCATAACTGCGATTTCAGCGCTAGGCCATGCAAACATAAAGTCTGCACCAAGGTGACGAGAGTTCATAGCGATATAACCACCGCCGTATGCTTTTCTAAGGATAACTGTAATCTTAGGAACAGTAGCTTCTGAATAAGCATAAAGAACTTTCGCTCCGTGACGAATAACGCCCGCATGTTCCTGGTCAACACCAGGCAAATATCCCGGCATATCTTCCAATGTAATAATAGGAATATTGAAAGAGTCACAGAATCGAATAAAACGAGCTGCTTTATCAGCGCTGTCACAATCCAAAACTCCTGCCAAAACCATAGGCTGGTTTGCAACGAAACCTACTGTTTCACCACCCATTCTACCGAATCCGATAACAATATTGGCAGCCCACAATTCCTGAACTTCCAAGAATTCGGAATCATCAACAATGCACTTGATAACATCTCTTACATCATAAGGCTGTTTTGGATCTGAAGGAACTATTTCCTCAATATTCATAGTTGTAGCAGGTTCTTTTGGTTCTACAGCCTTAGCCTTATTCATGTTATTCCATGGAATAAAGCTTACAAGCTGTTTTACCTGCTCAAAACATTCCTGCTCACTCTTTGCATAAAAATGCGCATTACCGGTAATTTCTGCATGAACACGAGCTCCTCCCAAATCTTCCATTGAGATATCTTCACCCAATACAGTTTTTATAACATTTGGACCAGTAATAAACATCTTTGAAATATTCTCAACAACAAAAACGAAGTCGGTCAATGCAGGAGAATAAACAGCGCCACCGGCACAAGGACCAAGGATCAATGATATCTGTGGTATCACACCAGAAGCGATTGTATTTCTATAGAATATTTCGCCATAACCGGCCAATGCACCAACACCTTCCTGGATACGAGCTCCACCTGAATCGTTTATACCGATAATAGGACACTTCATTTTCAAAGCATGATCCATAATTTTGGTAATCTTACGCGCATGCTGTAATCCCAAAGAACCACCTGCAACAGTAAAGTCCTGTGCATAAATACATACTGGAGCACCAAAGATTGTACCAGTACCCGTTACAACACCGTCACCAGGCAAATCTTTCTTCTCCATTCCAAAGTCACGTCCGTCATGTTTAACGAACATATCATATTCATGGAATGAATTTTTGTCCAACAATGATAATATACGATCACGTGCAGTAAGTTTACCCATGGCTATCTGTTTTTCGATAGCAGCATCACCTCCGCCTTTTTCAACAACGGCTTTCTTTTCCCTGAGAGCCTGAATGTTTTTGCTTAAATCTGTCATAATTCTAAATTACTTACCTACAGCTTTTGCTCTATAAGAACAACGAACTGCACCTTTTATAATATTATTCAACTTGCTCTTATTCAACTGACGACGAATTGCAGAAACATTATCAATAAAGACATGTCCGCCTAAATGTTCGCACTCATGCTGGACAACTCTTGCAGCAAAGTTTTCAAACACTTCATCATGTTCTACCCAGTTTTCATCGAAATATTTCACTCTTATTCTTACTGAACGCGAAACTTTTTCATGAATTCCAGGCAAACTTAAACATCCTTCTTCCATTGCAACTGTTTCCTCACTTTTCTCCAAGAACACTGGATTAATCATTGTTTTCTTAAATCCTTTGCATTCAGGATAATCATCTCCTATTACGCCTGCATCTATCACCAATAATCTCAAAGACAAACCAACCTGAGGAGCAGCCAATCCTACCCCATCAGCATTATACATAGTTTCATACATATTGGCAACCAATTGCTTCAGTTCTGGATAATCCTTCTGAACTTCTTCAGCCTCTTTTCTCAAAACAGGCTGTCCATATAAATATACTGGTAAAATCATATCTATACTAAAATTTGAATTTCTTACTTTCCAAGTATTCCTGTAAAATTATAACCGCACTTATCTCATCGACTAATGCCTTGTCCTGACGTTTCTTTTTCTTGAGTCCTCCTTCAAGCATAGCTTTGTGAGCCAATACGGAAGTAAAACGTTCATCATAAAATTCTACAGGAATTCCGGGGATAACTCTCTTAAGGTGAGCAACAAAAGCCTCCACATACTTCATATTCTCTGAAGGCTCATTATTCATTTGTTTAGGTAGGCCAACGACAAACACATCTACAGGTTCTTTTTTGACATATTCTGACAAAAAGCTTACAACTTCTCCACTAGGCAAAGTTGTAAGACCATTTGCAATCATTTGCAATGTATCACTTGCTGCCAAACCTGTTCGTTTTCTACCGTAGTCTATTGAAATTATTCGTCCCATCGGCACAAAGATATAAAAAAAGGCATAAACAACACACTTTATCAAGAAGTGTGCAAAAACATTATATTATTTTAAATTCAATATGCATTCTTTTCACCTCTAAGCATATTCAATAATGTAACAACGATAATCTTCAAATCAAGAAAGAAAGTCCAATTCTCAATATACCAAACATCACGTTTGACACGTCCTTCCATCTGTTCTAATGTTTTCGTTTCTCCTCTATAACCTGTAACCTGAGCCCAACCTGTTATACCTGGCTTAACCAAATGACGAATCATATATTTATCAATCAAAGCAGAATATTCCTCAGTATGCTTAAGCATATGTGGACGCGGTCCAACAACAGACATATCCCCCAACAAGACATTAACAAATTGAGGGAATTCATCCAAATTAGTTTTTCTTAAGAAACTTCCTATCTTAGTTTTTCTTGGATCATCCTTGATTGCCTGCATTGTATCTGCTTGAGCATTAACTTTCATAGTTCTGAATTTGTAACACTCAAAATCTCTGCCATAAAGACCTGTTCTTTTTTGTTTAAACAGAATAGGACCTGGAGAACTTAATTTAATAAGAGTTCCCACTATTATATATAATATAGGGAAAACAGTAAGCAAAATGGCTAAAGAGAACACAATATCAAAACTTCTTTTTAATGCTCTATTATAAACAGCCTGCAATGGTTCACGTCTCACTGTAAGTAATGGCACAGACTCCATCACTTCCATAACAAGACTTTTCTTCAAGTTTCTATAAAATTCCGGAACAATGAAAAATCTAATCATGTGTTTTTCAGAGAAATTAAGCAAACGCACTATTTTCTCATCATTTGTCCCAGGCAAAGTACAATATATTTCATCTATATCATGAGCCAATGCAAAATCCTCCACATCAGAAGTCGTTCCTAAAAGATTTGGTAATGTTATCTTCAATTCCGGATTATCATCAAAAAAACCCAAAATATTAAAACCATATGATAAATCATCCTTCATTACACGATATAAATCCATACCATTTTTCCCTGCACCAACTATAACCACCTTTTTAAAATTATAACCTTTTCTTCTGTAGCATTTCAGCATCATACGCACAAATACTCTCCATAAAGAAAACACAATAGCTATTGATACATAATAAACCAATATAAAACTAGACAATATATTCCCTACATTAAGAAACATCAAACATGTAGTGAACAAAAATATTAATATGGTTACCAAAGTAACAGCTCTTTGGACAATTTTATCTATAAAAACGACTGATTTATGCAATTGTATTGGGACAAAATACAATGAAAGGAAATATGAGAAATTTAATAACAATATAACTTCTCTAAGGCTATGAGATATTATTTGCACACTTGACGAACTAAATAGATTGCATGTTATCAGAAACACCAAGTTTAGAGTAATCATATCACCCACACCTATAAGCCAGCGTATTAAATAGCCATACTTGTTATTTGTTTCCATTATCTGTGATTTTAAATTTCACAAATGTAAAAAAATTATCACAAAAATAAAAGGCCGCATAAAATATATGCAGCCTTTTATTCATATATTGGTAATCCTTAATTAGTTATTAGCTCTCATGATAACAACACGATTCCAGTTGTTTTCATCATATGGTTGTTCATCACAACCCTTCCATTCAACAGAAATCTGATCTGAAGAAATACCATATTTTTCCATCAATTCTTTAGCAACGGCTTTCGCACGTTTTTCAGAAAGCTTCATGTTATAATCAGCCTTACCTGTTTTCTTGTCTGCATAACCAATAACCTTGATAGGAGTATTGTTTTCCTTCATATATTCTGCAGTATTATAGATATTGATTTGCTGATTCTTATCAATCTTAGAACTATTGATACGGAAGAACACAATATTATCAATTACATTATTAACAACTTCTGTAACTGTTTCCTTACATTCAGGACAAGACTCTGGACGTTTGCTCAATTCATCATTTTCTGCACGTAAAGCATTAATCTGATTATTCAAGTCGTTCAATAGTGCATAATCCATAGGCTCCAATACTTCAAAATCGGTCTTACCTAATTTAAAGTTCAAACCAGCACTAACCTGAGCAATACCGTCTGTCAAGTGATACATTGAAACACGGTTAAATTCTTCATTTAACAAAGAACCCTGAGCTTCCAATGTAATATCAACACGTTTGCTCAAACGGAAAGCCATCAAGATACCAGCATTCAATGTAGGAGATTCTGTTCTTGGACGTTCTATAGCTTCTGTAGTTTTAAAACGCTGTGCATATCCAAAACCTACCCAAGGAATTAAACGGAAGACTTTCTTTTCGTTATATGGAGCCCAAAAATTTGTAACATCCCATAACAAATCAACATGAGCTGCAACATATTTGTTATGTTGCATATAAGTAGCATCTGTTCCTTCAAAACCATGCAAAATACCACCATTAAACTGAGTACGGAATCCTAAATAAGGATTGAACCACTTACCAAAAGACAACTGTGGAGCAAAATTCAAACGATTTGCAAAATCAGCTTCATTATTCTGATCCCCTAGCAAAATACTTGCTCCTCCAGCAACAGAAATAAACCAATTATCTTTTGCTTTATTCTTCTTAAAATTTGTTTTGTATCCTTTTTCGGTACTAAAACCAACCTGAGGCTGGAATTCCTGGGCAGATACACTAACGATACACCCTGACAACAATGCTAAAAGTAATGCTTTGATTTTCATATAACTTAAAATTTAAATAACCATTTTACTTAAAATATAACTATAATTTATGGAACAAAAATACATTCCTTTTGCTATTAAAACAAACACAAATCAATTTTGTTCAAAAAAAACGAAAAAAACATGATAAAAAAATAGAGCTGTGTATAGTTTTCGAGAATACTTATATGGATAATTATCTCTTTTCCAACAAATTCAGCAGATATTGCCCATATTGATTTTTGGATAAAGATTTGGCAAGTTTTTCTAACATTTCTGAATCAATCCATCTTTTTTTATAAGCTATTTCTTCCAAACAAGCCACTTTCAAGCCTTGTCTTTTCTCTATAACCTCAATAAAAGTAGAAGCCTCAGACAACGAATCATGTGTTCCTGTATCCAACCAGGCAAAACCTCTTCCCAAAAGTTGTACTTTCAATGATGACATTGCCAAATATTCCTGATTAACTGTCGTTATTTCCAATTCACCCCTTTCAGAAGGTTTTATATTCTTGGCAATTTCAACAACACTGTTCGGATAAAAATATAATCCTACCACAGCATAGTTTGATTTAGGAACCTTTGGCTTTTCCTCAATGCTCAAAACATTTCCTTCAGAATCAAATTCAGCAACTCCATATCTCTCGGGATCTGTCACATAATACCCGAAGACTGTTGCCTTACCCTCTTCCTCAACTATCCTTACGCTATTTTCAAGCATAGAGGTGAAACTTTGCCCATAAAAGATATTATCACCTAAAACCAGACATACAGAGTCTTTGCCTATAAACTCTTCACCTATAATAAAAGCCTGAGCCAAACCATCAGGCGAAGGCTGTTCTGCATATTCAAACTTAACACCAAAGTCAGATCCATCACCTAGAAGGCGCTTGAAACCTGGTAAATCCTGAGGTGTTGATATAATCAGAATTTCTCTTATACCAGCCAACATAAGCACTGATATAGGATAATAAATCATTGGCTTATCAAAAATTGGCAACAATTGTTTTGATACTCCTTTGGTAATTGGATACAATCTTGTTCCAGAACCACCGGCTAATACTATACCTTTCATATTTATTATTTCCATTTAAAATCCAAACAAAGTTGGATAATTCATTAATAATTAACTTTAGTTTTACACCTTTGTATCAGGATGTTAAGAGGAAGTAGGCTCTGCTGAGAAGCAACCTACCAGCAATAAGCATCCTGACGGTACGCAGTAATGCTACTTTGGGAGGCGATCACACGCCTCTCTTTTTGTATTACTGATATCGTCTGATATGGCTAAGAAAACCTGAGCCATAATCCTATGGTAAAACAAACTTTCCACAGCAGACACCGCATAAGGGGCTGCAAGTTCCTTTATCAGTCAAACCATTAATGAGG
>JAXDRC010000059.1:0-21076 GCA_034091205.1 Parabacteroides sp.
GTATAACTTATGGAGTTAGAGGAGTTAAAAGGAGTAATAGAAGTTAAAGGCAAATACTATTAGTATCTGAAATCTATCGGCTTTTAACTTCCTGCGAAGCATTAACTTCCTGTAACTCCTTGTAACTCCTGTAAGAGAGAACTCATATAAACTTCTCATATAAAAATAATTTTGAACTCCTACTTATTAATAAAAAAAAATATATATACCATGAAATTATCCAGAAGAACATTTTTCAAACAAAGCCTTGTTGCAGCCATGGCTATAGGTGCAATTCCTAAATCAAAAGCTGTGGAATATGATACAGAAAATGTTTCTGCATCAGTGCAGGGTGGCGGTTCATCGAGCAAATTTATTTCTTTCTCTGAGAAAGGGAATAATGCTGATATTCTGTTAGAAGGAGTTGAATCGGATTTTAAAGTGATGCACATAACGGACTGTCATATAACAGTGCCGAGTCAAAAAGATGAGGAAGTATGGGAAAAATGTAAGCGAATGCATCAGGCATACAAGGATACTGATTCTCATGAGTCTGGTAAAAACGTCAGCCGTGAAGAAGCTTTCACCATGTTGCTGGAGAAGGCAAAGAACGAGAAAGTGGACTTTATAGTTCTTTCCGGTGATATAATTAATTTCCCGTCAGAAGCTTCTGTTGATTTTGTTTATAAGGAATTGCAGAAGTGTGGAATACCATATGCCTATATATCCGGAAACCATGACTGGCATCTTGAGGGAACTCCAGGGTCTGATTATTCTCAACGTAAACAGATGATAGGTGTTCTTAAATCTTTATATAATGGAAATAATCCTTTCTGCTATTCTACTTTGTATAAAGGCGTTAATTTCGTATGTATTGATAACTCAACATATCAGGTTGACGCTGAACAACTAGCATTTTTCAAACAGCAGCTCAATAAACCATATCCTATTGTTCTGGTTATGCATATTCCTGTGTACACTCTGCTCAACAATGGAAACGGAACTTTCGGAAATCCGCAATGGGGCAGAGCTATAGACAATAGCTATGAGATAGAGAAACGTGAGCCTTGGAGTGATAAGGGAAATACAGACGAGACCAAAGAGTTTTACAATTTGGTTATGGATAATAATATAATAGTCCTTTCCGGTCATATACATACAAACCGTGTGGATCGGGAGAAAAATCTGTTGCAATTGGTGACCGGGCTTTCCAGAAACGGCGTTCACAGGATGATTAATTTTAAATTAAAGAAATGAAAAATCAGAATAAAGGCAAACAAATGATATTATGTTGCGGATTGCTTACGCTTTCGTCATTCGCATATTCTCAGAAATCCCCCAATGTCGTAATCATATTGGCAGATGATATGGGATATGGCGATGTATGCTGCAACAATCCATATTCCCGGACATCAACACCCGCTATTGACGCTCTAGCTGCTGAAGGACTTCGTTTCACCGACGCTCATTCTGCCGGGGCATTAAGCGGACCGTCACGTTATGGACTGGTTACAGGACGTTATTTCTTTCGTGAAACCAAACAAAAGGAATATTGGGGATACCTTTATCCTTATATATCAAAAGACCGTTTGACCATTGGCTCACTTATGCAGAAAGCCGGATATACCACAGCTTGCGTTGGTAAGTGGCATTTGGGATTGAATTGGGCATTAAAGGATTCTTCACGTCCGCATATCCTTTCTCCTTCAAAGTTTGATTATACGAATACAGATTTTTCTGCTCCTGTAAGCGACGGGCCGACAGAACGAGGGTTTGATTACTCATTCATATTACCCGCATCATTGGATATGCCTCCTTATGTTTTTGTGAGAAACGATAAGGTTGTTGACTCTGATGTTGTCCTCACTGCAGATGTATATCCGGGAAAACGTGACGATACAGTTTATGCTTGGGACCGCAAGCATACTGGAGAGTCTGATATTTATTGGGAGCGAGGAGTTTGGTGGCGCAATGGTGAGATGTCCAAGTCTTTCAAATTCGAGGAATGTCTTCCTGCAATAATAGATGAAGGAATTTCTTTTATTGACAGAGCCGGGAAAAGCGGAAAGCCATTTTTCCTTTATTTGCCGCTTACCGGGCCACACACGCCATGGCTTCCGGAAGAGCGTTTCAAAGGCTCTACATCTTTGGGCACATATGGTGATTTTATTGCTAATATAGATGACGCTGTAGCTCGTGTAAATCTGAAGCTGAAAGAACTTGGTATAGACGATAATACTATTGTCATTTTTGCTAGTGATAATGGAGGAGCATGGGAAGAGGAAGATGTCCAGCAGTACGGACATCAGAGCAACTGGAGCCGCCGTGGAGAGAAAGGTGATGCTTGGGATGGTGGTCATCATGTCCCTCTGATTGTGAAATGGCCGGGTGTAACCAAACCTTCAACAGTTTCGGAAAGTACAGTCGGATTGGTTGATATTATGGCAACTCTTGCCGAAATTACCGGTCAGCCATTACCTTCCGGTAGCGCAGAAGACAGTTTCAGCCTTTTACCTATATTGAAAGGGAATCTTTCTGCTCAGACTCGTGATCACATAATATATCTCTCCGGTTCCGGTAAACTTGCCATAAAAAAGGGAAACTGGAAATTTATCGACGGACTGGGCTCCTGTGGTTTCAGCTTCCCGCATAATCTCGAGCCTTTAAAGAATGGCCCTGAAGGCCAGCTTTATAATATGGCGGATGATATGATGGAGACAAATAATCTCTATCTGTCGGAACCTGAAAAGGTTGAGGAACTTAAAGGCTTGTTGGTGAGGTATGTAGATAAAGGATATAGTAGATAATAAAGAAAACAAGTTGACAAGGGAACAAGTTGACAAGTATTTCCCTTGTCAACTTAAACTCGAATTACCCAATATTAAAGTCTGTTATGTACGTAAACTGGGTTAATCATTGTTTTTATTTGCGCTGTTTTGTAAAAATACTATTTTTGTGGTATGTGTCGAATATAATAGTTGCAGACAATGGACGTGAACGATTTATTATTGATTGAACAGATACGTAATGGAAAAGAGAGCGCATTCCGTTATTTGTATGACAATCATTATGTCGTTTTATGTCGTCTTGCCAATGCCTGGGTTAATGATCCTTATGTGGCAGAAACCATAGTTGGAGATACTATTGTCCATATTTATGAAATACGTGAAACTCTTAATATCACTACATCGTTAAGGTCTTATCTTATAAAAGCAGTGCGTAATCGCTGTCTTAATTATATCAAGCAGGAAACACATTTGTCAGAAGTATCAATAGAAGAAGCTGATGCATTTGAATATGCCAATAAATGTTCATTGGCTGAGACACCGTTGACATCGTTGCTTGAACGTGAATTAGAGGAGAAAATAGAAGAGGCTATAAGAAATTTACCTAAAGAAACACGCGCTGTATTTACCAAAAGCCGTTTTGAACATAAGAAAAATGAGGAAATAGCAGAAGAATTAGGAATTTCTGTAAATACAGTTAAGTATCATATGAAAAGGGCATTATCTATACTTCATAATGACCTGGGCAAATATTTTGTATTCCTGTTTTTATTTGATTGAAAGAAATTTCCTTTTTTTTAAAAAAAACATATTTTTCACTACCCCTAATTAATTCTCCGTTGTCTTACATATAGAAACAAATGATATATGAAAGACGATTTTCAAAATAAAAATATAGATAATCTTATTCTTGACTATTTGCAAAAAAGCTTGAGTAAGGTGGATGAGGCATATTTGCTTGATTGGATAAATATGTCTGCAGAAAACAAGAAATACTTTGACGATATGGTAAATGTATGGGTCGTTTCGGCAATAGCTGATGACACTTATACATTTGACACCGACAAGGCGTTTGATAAATTCCTTAATAATATAGGAAAACAGACATTGAAAAAGAAAGTAAAATCTAAATCTTATACTCTTTATTATCGTATAGCAGGAATTGCTGCAGCTATATTCGCTATTGCATATATCTCATTTTTTATGGGAGGAAATATGGTGGAAAAACAGTTTATGGATATAGTTGTTGAAGCTCCGTTGGGTTCTAAAAGTAAAATGTATTTGCCTGATGGAACTCTTGTGTGGTTGAATGCAGGTTCCAAAATAACATATTCTCAGGGATTTGGAGTAAAAGACAGGAATGTGGAACTGACAGGAGAAGCATATTTTGAGGTTGCCCATAATGAAAATTTACCTTTTGATGTAAATACAGAAGACCTCAAATTAGAGGTTTTGGGCACTAAGTTTAATTTCAGGAACTATCCGGACGATTCGGAAGCAGTCATTGAATTGTTGGAAGGCAAAGTTCAGGTTGAAAATTTGATGAAAGAGATGCCAGTTGAGTATTTGGCAGTAAATGAAAAAATTGTTTTGGATAAGCGTTCCGGAGAGATGGATAAGATAACTGCAAAGACAGAACAAGCAAAAGATTGGATTTCAGATATTTTGTTTTTTGATGAAAAACCGTTGTCTGAAATTGCAAATGAGCTTTCCAGAATATATAATGTGAAGATTAAAATTGAATCTTCTGATTTAATGGACAGATGTTTTTACGGATATTTTGATACAAAAAAACAGAGTGTTGATGATATATTGAATTCATTGGTTGCTACAGGTGGTTTTTCGTATATTAAAGAAGAAAGTAATACAATAGTAATAAATAAAGAAATTAATAATAAATAATACTGTTGCCTATGGAGAAACACTGAAAAGGAAAAACAACAAAAATACCCCGAAAAATGTACCAGATTTTTCGGAGTATTGAAAAGAGAATTTTTTTAACTAATCAGCATAGCTGATTCTTGTCGCAAAGATACATATTAAATAACCTTGAATCGCTATCTGAAATCTGATTAATCATTAAAAACACATTTGCTTATGTTAAAGTTTAAGCGGCCATTGTGCATGGCTACGGCTCTTCTGTGCCTTAATATTCCTCTAATAGCACAGAATGTTACAATTAATTTGAATAATGTTTCTGTAAAACAGGCTATGGATGAACTGAAAAGTATTACAGGATATACTTTTGTTTATTCATCAAATGATTTGGATTCGAAAAAGAAAATTTCCGTATCAGCTAATGATGAAGATATTGAAGCTGTTATCGGACAAATTCTTAATGGCCAAAAAGTTAGTTATGAAATAAAGGATAAGACTATTATTGTAAAGAAAATTACGAATACAACTAAAACACAGCAGTCTGCACCTAAGAAGATTACAGGTACTGTTGTTGATGATGCAGGCATTCCTGTTATCGGTGCGAATGTTATGGTTAAAGGAACTACTAATGGTACTATTACGGATTTGGATGGTAAATTTGTTTTGGATGTTCCGGAGGGTAGTGTACTTGAGATTAGTTATATTGGATACCTGACACAGACTGTTAAGGCTAATGGTGGTAATATTTCTGTTGCGTTGAAAGAAGATACCCAGAAATTGGATGAGGTTGTTGTGGTGGGGTATGGAACGCAGACGAAGTCCTCGTTAACTAGTTCAATTGTGGAAATAAAAGGTGATAAATTAACTAATTTACCAGTTTCTAATATTTCAAGAGCGATAGATTCTTATGTGCCAGGTATAACTGCTTCTGCAACCTTGTCAGAAAAGCCTGGTAGTTCAACTGAGTTAAGTATTAGAGGTGAAAACTCAATTAATAACAGTGCACCTTTGGTCTTGATTGATGGAATTGAAGGTGATATGAGTACTATTTCTCCTAATGATGTGGATAATATATCTGTATTAAAAGATGCAGCTTCAACTTCTATTTATGGAGCGAGAGCTGCCGGTGGTGTTATTTTGATAACAACTAAAAAAGGAGGAAAAAATGAAAAAATTAGGGTTAATTATTCAGGTGCGTATTCTTTAAGAGAAGCGACAAGACTACCTGAAAAATTGAGTGGATGGGATTATGCACAATATCGTATAACTGCTGAAAGTGCTGCTGGCCAAGTCTCAGAGTTTGATAATCAAGCAGTACTTGATGCCATACGTGATCCCAATATAACAGAAATACCTGCTCCAGGTAGACCTTTAACTCATTTTATAGGTACAGCTGATGTAGATCATGTAAAAGAAATGATGGGAACTGCTAATATGCATGATCACTCTTTAAGTATAACAGGAGGTAATAATAAAATTTCTTTTTTAGTTTCTGGAAATATTTTAAAAGAAGATGCATTATTTAAGTATGGAGATTTTGGGTTTATTAGGTATAATATGCGTTCTAATATAGATTTTGATTTAACTGACAGAATATCTATGGGGGTTCGTATAAACTTTTCAAATTCAAATACAGATCAACCGGTGAGAGGTTGGGATACTGAAATACATCAAGCATATTTATCTCAACCGACAATGCCAATAAAGTGGACTACAACTGGAGATTGGGGAGGTAATAATGATGGAAACTCTATTCAAGATTTGGTTGAAGGTGGACATCATATAATAAAAACAGATCGTTTGGATTTTTCAGCAAATTTATCTGTAAATATATTAAAAGGACTAAAATGGAATACTATTGTTGGTGGTTCTTTAAATTGGAACAATGCGACTAGAGAAGAAAAAAGTATTTACCGTTATTCCGTTAAACCTGGTGTACCTGTAGGTAAATTGTTTGTCCCCAATAATTTGATTAGAGAAAACACAAAGACTTTATATAGAAATATTCAGACATTTTTTAATTATTCATTACCTTCTATTTCTAATCATAATATTGGAATAATGGCAGGTTCATCTTATGAAGATCAATATAGTGATTTCTTGTATGGTAATAGACAAGAATTTCTTTCAAATGATTTAATGGGAAGTTTGGATTTGGGTATTGGTGATCAATATAGTGGAGGTAATATTACTGAATGGGGAATTGCTTCTGTTTTTGCTCGTTTTAATTATAATTATAATAAAAAATATTTTTTAGAAGCGAGTTTTCGTTCTGATGCTTCCTCAAGATTTGTAAAAGGTAAACGTTGGGGGTTTTTCCCATCTGTTTCTGCATCTTGGCGAATAATTGAAGAAGGATTTTTAAAAGATCAAAATTTATTGAGTGATTTGAAAGTTAGAGCTTCTTGGGGAAATACAGGTAATCAGAATAGTATAGGGCTTTATGATTATTTAGCACAGATGAAAATTGGTGATTCTTATTATCCTTTTGGTGTAAATAATGCAATGACCGTATTTGTTCGTCAAAATGCTCTCGCTTCTCAGGAACGTTCATGGGAAACTGTCAATATTAAGAATTTCGCTTTAGATTATGGTTTTTTGAAAAATCGTTTGACAGGTAGTTTTGAATATTATATTAAGGATAATAAAGATATGTTGATACCTGTCGAGCTTCCTGCGGTAATTGGCTTTGATGTTCCAACATTTAATGCTGGAGAGTTAAGAGTTTGGGGATGGGAACTTGCTTTACGTTGGAAAGATCAGATAGGAAAGGATTTTTCTTATGGTATAAATATTAGTCTACAAGATTCTCGTAATAAAATTACAAAGTTTGAGGGTGCTAAAAATATTATTAGTGGAATACAAAATATAGAAGGGTATCCTATTGGTTCTTATTTTGGGTATTTGACAGAAGGTTTATTTCAATCTAAAGATGAAGTAAAAGAGCATGCTTTTCAACATTTGAAAAATGATGCAGGTGATGTTAAATATGTTGATTTAGACGGAAATGGAAAAATTAATAGTGGTGATTTGACATATTTGGGAAATATCAAGCCACGTTATGTATATAATATTGGAGTAAATATGCAATATAGAGGTTTTGATTTGGAGTTATTATTTGATGGTGTTGGTAGAAAGTCTGTTAATTTAAATCAAGATTTAGCTGTACCTGTTAAGTTTGCAAGATTTGAAGGACAAACAGATTATTGGACTCCTGAAAATCCTTCTGCAACATGGCCAAGGGCATATTTTAATGATACTTGGAATTGGTGGATTTCTGACCGTACATTGCATGATGCTTCATATTTTTCTTGTAAAAATATCCAATTAGGATATAATATCCCAAAGCAATTACTGGAACGGATTTTTGTTGAACGGTTACGTTTATATGTTAATGTTCGAAATCCATTTATTATAGATAATTATGTAAGTTATTTGGATCCTCGTTTGAATGCATATAATAATTATCCCGTTTTAAGAAGTTATACAATAGGATTAAATTTAACATTTTAAAAGAATTTGTATATGAAAACAAAGAAATATATATGTTACGGCATGTTATTATTAACTATGTTATCTTGTGAATTAGATAGATTACCAACAGATTCTGTTGTAGATCAGGAATTTTGGAAAACAGAACAGGATTTTCAGTTAGCTTGTAATGCATTTTATACAGAATTACCAACTTATACGACTAGAGATGAGTATTCTGATATTTGTTATGGTTTGAGTCCAAATGAATTTTCTTCAGGAAGTTATTTGCCTGAAAATGACTTTGGGCCATGGAGTACAGCTTATGAGAAAATAGCTTTGGCTAATAAAATAATAACTTATTCAAAACTGAATCCTAATAATTTAGATTTAGAAATAGTAAATCGTTATGAGGGTGAAGCTCGTTTTTTTCGTGCTCTACAATATTATGATTTACTTCGTTCTTATGGTGGGGTTCCAATAATAGATAAATTGTTAGATAAAAATTCAGAAGAATTATATGCTCCACGTAATAGCCGTGAAGAAGTTTGTCAGTTTATTTTGGCAGATTTGGATTTTGCAATTCAAGGACTTCCTTGGGCATCTGAGTTAAAAGATACAGAAGAAGGACGATTTACTAAAGGGGCTGCTTATGCTTTAAAATCTAGAGTGGCTTTATATGAAGGAACAAGGCAAAAATATGTAGAAAGAGGAGAATATGAATCTTTACTGAAAGAGGCTAAAGATGCTGCTTTACAAGTTATAAATTCAAATGAATATTCATTGTATAAAGATCCAACTAATGATCCTATTCTGAATTTTCAGCATTGTTTTACTTATGAGGGAGAGAATAGTAAAGAGGTTATTTTATCAAATCGTTATCAGAAACCTTGGAGAAAACATAATTTTTCACAGCAATTATTAAGAAGTTCTGCAAATTGTCCAACTCGTTCAATTGTTGATGCTTTTCTTTGTTCTGATGGTTTGCCAATAGAACAAAGCAAATTGTTCCAAGGATATGACGAGCCTGTATCTGAATATCAAAATAGAGATCCTAGAATGAGAGCCTCTATATTAGTTCCTTTTGAGGATTTTCATTGGAATGATAAACCTTATGAACCAAGGTTTTCTCAAAATGAAAGTATGACTGGTTATGTGTGGAAAAAGATGGCTGTAATAGAAGATGCTAAAGCTTTAGAAGGTGATTTGGATGTCATACTTATTCGTTATGCAGAAGTCTTATTAAATTATGCTGAAGCAACTTATGAATTATCAGATAAAATTAATGATACAGATTTGGATATTTCAATTAATGAGTTACGTCGGAGAGTAAATATGCCAATGTTAACCAATTCTTTTATTAATGGAGATAATCCGGAACAGGTAGTTTTAGATATGCGATTTGAAATTAGACGAGAACGTTTAGTGGAATTAGCAAATGAGGGTTTCCGTTATGATGATTTGTTACGTTGGGGAATTGCTCCTGAAGTTTTGCCTAAAGCTTTGTATGGAATTCCAGATTTGAGAGAGTATTATAAGTTAGTTAATGAGAAAGTTTGGGAAAAGGTGAAAAATGGTTTTGTCGAGCTACAACCAGCATCAGAAAGAGTGTTTGAAAATAAGCATTATTTATGGCCTATACCATTAGTACAGATTGCTTTAAATGAAAATTTAGAACAAAATCCTGGATGGTAATAGAGGTTGTTTGTAGAGGTTGTTGCAAAACTAAATATTAAATTCAAAAAAACTTATAAATTGAAACTTGGCAATAAAGAATCAATGTAAAACAGCTTATGTCTATACATTATTTTCTGATTTTGCTGCGATTTTTAATATGTGATGTTTCAATCTGTAACTTTTTTAAATATCGGTTTGAGTTTTGCAACATCCTATACAAATATTAAATGAATTTTATGTTGAGTAGAAAAATAGAATAATGTTTAGGATATTATGAAATATAATATGATGACTAAGTGGATATTTCTATCTATGTTTTCTTTTGCTACATCAATAGTAGCAAGTAAAGAAAAATCTCCTAATATCATATTAATATTTATAGATGACTTTGGTTATGGAGATTTAGGATGTTATGGAAATACGTTAAATAGAACTCCTCATATAGATAAAATGGCAGAAGATGGAGTTCGTTTAACAGATTTTTATGTTGGTTCTAGTGTAAGTTCACCATCAAGAGCCGCTTTAATGACGGGGTGTTATCCTAAGCGTATATCTATGCATGTTAATGCAGATCCTGTACCATTAATGGGTAAATCTAGACAGGTTTTATTTCCTATTTCAATGAAAGGTTTGAATCCCTCAGAAATAACTATTGCTGAAGTTTTAAAACAAGGAGGGTATTCTACTGCTTGTATAGGTAAATGGCATTTGGGGGATCAATTGTGTTTTTTACCAACGAAACAAGGGTTTGATTACTTTTATGGGTTACCTTATAGTCATGATATGGGTAAAGATTATTGTGCTTTACCATTGATGGAACAAAATAGTGTAATAGAAGCTCCTGTTGGTAGTGATTCTTTAACGTACAAATTAACGATAAAGGCACAACAGTATATAAGAGATAATAAAAAGAAACCATTTTTTCTTTATCTAGCTCATTGTATGACTCATAAACCTTTAGATGCATCACCACAATTTAAAGGTCATTCAAAGAATGGTATTTATGGAGATGCTGTAGAGGAGTTGGATTGGTCTGTTGGTGAAATATTAAAAACATTGAAGGAAGTAGAAATTTTTGATAATACTCTAATAATTTTTACTTCTGATAATGGAGCGGCAAGGGGGGCTGGTGGTTCTAACAAACCATTAAGAGGTTGGAAAGCTGAAACTTATGAAGGAGGATTCAGAGTCCCTTGCATTATTCATTATCCCAAAGAGATACAAGGAAATCAAGTGAATCATAATATTATAACATCTATGGATTTGTTACCGACAATCGCTTCTTATTGTCAGGTGGAATTACCTAATAATTTAGTAATAGATGGAAGAGATATTTCATTAGTATTAGAAGGTAAAAAAAATGTAACAGACAAACGAGTTTTTTATTATTATCAAAGAAATCAACTACAAGCAGTTCGCTTTGGTAAATGGAAATATCATTTGGGACTTAAACAAAGGTTGTGTAATGCTGCAAGTGATAAAATGGAGGATGTTTCACCTAAATTATATAATCTCGAGACAGATATTTCGGAGTCAGTAAATGTATTAAAAGAAAATCAAAGCATAGAAAAGGTTATGCTTGATTTAATTAAACAAGTACAAAATGATTTGGGTGATTGGAATATTGAAGGGAAAAATGTCAGACCTGCAGGATTTATAGATGAACCTTTTGGACGATTTGTAAAAAAATGATATATAATTATAGAAATTAGGTAATTGTATAAATAAATATAAAATATTCTTTTGGAAATTTTAAGAGATATAATACATAATAATTTGGTTCAAACTACGGATGTTAAATTCTTGATAAAAGAAGTTTATGAATATTGTGTTCGTTGTTGGTTTACCATCTTGTTAACAGTTATGTTTATTCATATAAAATAGTTATATTAATATGAAAAATAAGTTTTTATATTTTGCTGCATTAATAGGAGGTACATATCCTATTGTTTCGGAGGCTCAAGTGGAAAATCCTAATATTATATTTATATTGGCAGATGATATGGGATATGGAGATATATCTTCTTTAAATAAAGAATCAAAGATTTGTACTCCAAATTTAGATCAAATGGTAAGAGAGGGAGTTTCCTTTTCTGATGCTCATACAAGCTCTTCTGTGAGTACTCCAACAAGATATGGAATATTGACAGGAAGATATAATTGGAGAAGTAAGTTAAAAAGAGGTGTTTTAAATGGATATTCTGAACCGTTGATTACAAAAGATAGAATAACTATAGCTTCATTGTTGAAACGCAAAGGTTATACAACAGCTTGTATAGGTAAATGGCACTTAGGTTGGGATTGGACATTTAAAAATAAAAATAATAATGAAGTAGACTTTGAAAAGCCAATAAAAAATGGTCCAACCTCTGTAGGTTTTGATTATTTCTATGGATTTTGTGGCTCATTGGATATGCCTCCCTATGTATATGTAGAAAATGAACATATAACAGCATTACCTGATAGAGAGACTGTGAATACTGGTATGGGTTTTTGGAGAAAAGGTCCGACAGGAAAGAATTTTGTTCATGAAAATACCCTGTCTCATATAACAGATCTGGCAATAAATTATATTAGAAATAATTCACAGAAAAATCAACCGTTTTTTTTATATCTGCCTTTGCCCGCTCCTCATACACCAATACTCCCAACAAAAGATTGGAAAGGAAAATCAGGTTTGAATCCATATGGCGATTTTGTAATGATGGTTGATTATGAAGTTGGTAGGGTTTTAAATGTTATAAATGAATTAGGAATTGATGAGAATACTTTGATTGTATATACTTCTGATAATGGTTGTTCTCCGCAAGCGCGTTATGAAGAATTGCTTTCTAAAGGACATAATCCTAGTTTTATATATCGTGGACATAAAGCTGATTTGTTTGAGGGTGGACATCGTGTTCCATGCATTGTAAAATGGAAAGGGAAATTATGTCCTACAATTCAAAATGAAACAATTTGTTTGACAGATTTTTTTGCGACATTCGCTGAAATCACTGGAGTTAAATTGCAGGATAATGAAGGAGAAGATAGTTTTAGTATGTGTCCTTTATTGATGGATAATTCGAAGGAATATACTAGAAAATCAACAATTCATCATTCAATAACTGGAGAGTTTGCTATAAGAAAAGGAAAATGGAAATTATTAGTCTCTCCTTCTTCTGGGGGATGGAGTGTCCCTAAACCTAATAGTAAAGAGGCAAGTGTTTTGCCTCCAATACAACTGTATAACCTAGAGAATGATCCAAGTGAGCAGAATAATTTGTTTAATCAACATCCGGATATAGTTAAAGAATTATTGAGCTTGTTGAGAAAACAAATAAGAGAGGGAAGAAGTACTCCTGGAAAGACTTTGTCTAATGATATGGAAGGAGAATGGAATCAGTTAGACTATGTATTTAAAGATTTTGCGTTATGAGAAAAATTAATATTATCTTAATTTCATTATTTTGTTTTGTAATAGCTTTTGCGCATTCTGTTGCGGAACAAATGACTGTACAAGATTTGAAAGAACAGATCAATTGGATAAATGTAACAGCATTGGAATTGGCAATTAAGGATATGTCTGAACAAGCTGGTTATGATAAAGACGTTGCTATAGCAAAGTTATCTAATTTGAAAGACTTGATTGATAAAGGTTTTAATGGATTAGATGCAAATAATATTGATGCTATTCAAAGAGCACGAACTGCATTAAAATTGTATAAAGATATTTTGTTGTTGAATCCTTTATTAAAAAATACTACAATTGTAGCTTGTAAATATCAGTTAGGAAATATTGCAAGGAGTGCAATGGCTCCCAAATTAGGAACACCTTCTAATAATTGGACTAATCAGCAATCAAATGAATATCATGGTTACAATGCATCAATTGTTAAATTAAAAAATATTGGGGAAGAAACATCTATACAAACTGTTTATACCCCCAAAAATGGAGCAGTTATTGCTGATTTACGTTTACATTGGGATGGAGATCATTTGATATTTACGTCTGTAACAGAAGATGAAAGACTAAATGTTTATGGTGGTAGTATTAATGATGGAAAGTTTACTCCTTTAATTGTTACAGAAGAACCTGATTTGGAGTTTTATGACGGTATTTATTTACCTGATGGTAGGATATTAGCTGTTTCGAATATTGGCTATCAGGCTGTTCCTTGTATTCATGGTGATGGTCCAGTAGGGAATATGGTACTTTATGATCCTAAGACAAAGAAACTCCGACGTTTAACATTTGATCAGGATGCTAACTGGAATCCTGTTGTAAATAATGCAGGAAAAGTTCTATATACTCGTTGGGAATATACAGATTTGATGCATTATTATTCTCGTTTTGTTATGCATATGAATCCTGATGGAACGGAGCAAAAAGCTTTATATGGAAGTGGAACATTGTTCCCCAATAGTACTTTTGATGTTCAACCTTTACCAAATCATAATTCAGCATTTATAGGAGTTATATCTGGTCATCATGGTGTTGCACGTTCTGGAAGATTGATTATTTTCGATCCAAATAAAGCCAGGAAAGGGGTTGAAGGTATGCTTCAAGAATTACCATATAAAGATCGAAAAATAGAAGCAATTGCAAAAGATCGTTTAGTTGATGGTGTTTGGCCTCAATTTTTACGTCCTATGCCTGTGGATGATAAGACTTTCCTTGTAACAGCAAAACTGTCTTCTAAGTCTTTATGGGGCATTTATTTGATAGATGTTTATGATAATTTAGTTTGTTTATATCAAGAACAGGAAGCAGGATTTATAAACCCATTGTTGCTGAAGGAGAGAAAGATGCCTCCTGTAATACCAGATCGTGTTAATTTAGAAGATCGTGAAGCAACCGTTTTTATTCAAGATATTTATAATGGAGAAGGTTTACGTGGTGTACCAAGAGGTGTTGTAAAAAGTTTACGTCTGCATGCTTATGAATATGCTTATGTAAAATCTCCTTCAAATCATGAAGGAATGGGTATTCAAAGCGGCTGGGATATTAAGAGGAATTTAGGAACGGTTCCTATAGAAGAAGATGGTTCTGCTATTTTTAAAATACCAGCCAATACTCCAATATCTATACAACCTCTAGACAAAGATGGTCGTGCTATTCAATGGATGAGGAGCTGGTTGACTGGACAACCTGGTGAAATTGTGTCTTGTGTTGGTTGTCATGAAGATCAAAATACTATAGCTATACCTAAACGTGTAATAGCTTCAACGAAGACTCCTTCAAAGTTGACTCCTCCTGAGGGGGGGATAAGACCTTTCACCTTTGATTTAGAAGTACAACCTATTTTGGATAGAGCTTGTATCTCCTGTCATGATGGAAGTAAACATCCTATGGATTTGCGTGGTGGAAAGAAAACTGATCGAGGATTGAGGAGTAAAATGGGGGCTCCTAAAGGTTTCTATCGTTATGGTTATCCGGAATATAGCACATCTTATATGGCTTTACATCCTTACGTACATCGTCAGGGTTCAGAAGCGGATATGGCAGTTCTTCAACCATATGAATATTATGCTAATACAAGTGAATTGATTCGTATGTTAGAAGTTGGACACTATAATGTCAAATTGACTCCTAAAGAGTGGCAATCATTGACAAATTGGATAGACTATAATGCTCCTTGTTCGGGAGTTTATACAAATATTCAACCATTGAAGGGAATCGACCAATATAAACGTAGAATAGAATTGGGTAATAAATATGCAAATACGTCTGTTGATTGGAAAGCAGAATTGGAAAATTATACGGAATATTTGAAAAATAATAAAGGAGAAATAAATCCTGATAATCATAGACAAATAGATAGAGAAAAGGTTAAATATATAAAAATTCCTAATTGGCCTATATCTCCCAATGATTTGTTGTTAAAAGAAAATGAAAAAGAAAAGATAGTGGAAATAATTCCTGGAGTTTCTATTCGTTTTGTTCGTATTCCTGCAGGAAATTTCATTATGGGGTCTAATGATGGAGTTTTGAATAATCGTCCAGCTCATAAGGCTAAGATTTCATCAGCATTTTGGATGGCTGAGATGGAAATAACAAATGAGCAGTATAATGCATTAGTCCCTGAACATAATAGCCGTTATGTAGATCAGTTTTGGAAAGATCATGTAAATGAAGGATATCCTGCAAATCTACCTAATCAACCTGTTATTCGTGTTAGTTTACAAGACGCAGAGAAGTTCTGTAGTATATTGAGTGAAAAAACAGGTTTGCCAATCACATTGCCTACAGAAGAACAGTGGGAATGGGCTTGTCGTGCTGGAAGCGATAATGATTTTTGGTTCGGAGATATAAATTGTGATTTTGGTAAAATGGAAAATTTAGCAGATGTGAATTTAGAAAAAATGGCTGTACAAGGTATAGATCCTCAACCTATGCAGAGAACAAATCCTCTTTTTGAATCTTATAATTTTATTCCAAAAAATGATAGAGTAGATGATGGTGCAATGATCACAACTAATTCTGATAATTATCAACCTAATCCTTTTGGTTTATATAGTATGCATGGAAATGTAGCAGAATGGACTAAATCTCCTTATATATTATATTCTGAAAAAGGAGATGAATTTGAAAAATATGTTGTTCGTGGTGGTTCTTATATAGACCGTCCAAAATATGCAACGTCTTATACTCGTAAAGCATATTTCCCATGGCAAAGGGTTTATAATGTAGGATTTAGAGTTGTGATAAATGAATAATATATAAATGTAAAAATATGACAAAAGTAAATAGACGTGGTTTTATAAAGACTATAGGAGGTATAGCATTATTTTCAATTGTACCTCGTTCTGTATTAGGAAATGGTTATATCGCTCCAAGTGACCAACTTACAAAAGGTATTATAGGTACTGGAAATATGGGTAAAAGACATTTGAAGTACGCAGGTACACGTTTGGTAGCTGTTTGTGATGTTGATAAGAAGCATTTGGAGTTAGGTAAAAACTTGGTGAAAGAGAAGATTGCAGCTTATCATGATTTCCGTGATCTGATTCTGGATCCGAATGTGGATATTGTTCATATAGCTACTCCTCCTCACTGGCATGGAATCATGTCTGTTGAAGCAGCAAAAGCCGGAAAAGATATATGGTGTGAGAAGCCGATGACTCGTACTATTGGTGAAGGTAAGCGTGTAATGGAAGCCGTTAAACAATATGGCAGAATGTTCCGTTTGAACACATGGTTCCGCTTTACTGACCAGTTCTATGGCCTTGGTACACCTGTAAAACCGTTGAAAAAACTTGTTCAGAGTGGTTTGTTGGGATGGCCGTTGAAAGTTACTATAAGCAAGCATACTGGATTTGACTGGAAATTCTATTGGGTAGGTAAGGAATATCTTGAACCGCAGCCTATACCAAAGGAACTTGACTACGATATGTGGTTAGGCCCGGCACCATACAAACCATATAATGCTCATCGTGTTCACCAGACATTCCGTGGATATTGGGATTATGATGGAGGTGGTTTGGGTGATATGGGACAGCATTATATTGACCCAGTTCAGTATATCTTAGGAAAAGACCATACAAGTCCGATTAAAGTTGAAGTTGATGCACCTCAGCAGCATCCTGATGCTGTAGGAACATGGCGTTCGATTACATATACTTATGAAGATGGTTGCCAGATCGTGCTTTGGGGTGGTGATTATGGTGATCCAAATACTCCTTATATTTCTGGTCCAAATGGAAATGTTTACAAGAATTTCGTTTGTGATATTCCTGATTGGGAAAAGAAGCTTGCTGACTTCCCTGATCCAGAACCACAAGTTACAGATTTCATTGAATGTGTTAAGACTCGTCAGCCATTTGCTCTTAACGAACAGAATGGTTTCCGCTCTGCTACTATTGTCAATATGGGTGCTGTGGCATTGCGTTTGAACAGAACTTTGCACTTCGATCCGGTTAAACTTGAATTTATCAATGATGAGGCTGCCAACAGGTTATTGGATCAGCCAATGAGGGCGCCGTGGAATATTTGATTTGAGTTTTTGAGTTCCTAAGTTAGAATAGACTCAAAAGAAATGGAAAATTAGAAATAATCGAACTTCATGAAAAAAATATATATAACTATAAGTACATTGCTGCTTTGTGGCAGTATGTTAATGGCACAGACTCCGGCAAACCGTACTGCAAAAACAGTGACTGCGGATGTGCTAGCACAGATGCCAGCAGAGCGTCAAGCTGAATACAATAAATTGATTGGAGAGTTGTCGTCGGTAGGAGAAGAAGCTGTCCTTAATCTTGTATCAAAAATTAATGCTCCTGGTAAAGGCAGTAATTCACAGGTTGAATATGCGTTGAGCGGATTGAGTCATTTTGTTATGGCACAAGGTAAGGAAGATGCTCGCCTTGTAGTTTCAAATGCTTATGTAAAGGCTTTGGATCAGGTTCAGGACAATGAAATAAAATCTTTCATAATTTCCCAGTTGCGTATTGTTGGCAAGGCTGAAGCAGTTGATGCTTTGTCAGCTTATCTTGCCGATCCATATTTGAGCAGTGCTGCAGCTAGGGCTCTTTCATCAAACGGTTCTGCTGAGGCTGGTGCTGCGCTTAAGGCTGGATTACTTCGCCGTATGGGTACTCCTGAAACTCAGAAGAATATTATTGAGGCAATTGCTGAAATCCGTTTGGACGGAGTTGAAGATATTCTTATTCCTATGCTTCAGAATGGTGATGCTGACATGAAGAAAGTTGTGCTTTATGCTTTGAGCCGCACAGGAAGCGAAAAATCTTTGGATGTTGTAGGAAAGGCAGCAGAAGCAGCCGGTTATACAATGGAACCAACAGGTGCTACTGAAGCATATATCGCTTTGATTAAGAATCTTGCAGCTAAAGGAGAAATTAAAGTTGCAGAAAAGGCAGCCAATACTCTGATGAAGAAGGCTACAAAGGCTCAACAGGTTCATGCTCGTGAAGCTGCATTGGAAATTCTTATGTCAGTCAAGGAAACAGAGGATGCAACAAAACTGCTTTTGGCAGCAATGAAGGATGCAAACAAGCAGTATAGAAATGCCGCTTTGAATTTTGCTTCTTCATTCATCAATCAGGAAGGTTATATTGAATTGGCTAAATATATGGTTAAGGCTAAGCCTGAACCTAAGGTTGATATATTGAACTGGTTTGGTCGTGAAGCTAAATGCCCGAAGAAGCATGATGTAATCAAGAATCTGATGCTTCGCTTTGATTTGTCATTTGCTCAGGTTCTTACCCAGCAGTTGAATAATGAAGATTTTGCTGTTCAGCAGGCTGCAGCTTGGACAATGGTGAAAATCGGAGATAAAGGTTATATCCAGACATTGGCAAATTTGCTGACTAGCGATAATAAGCAGGTTGTTCTGTTGGCTCAAGATGCGTTGTTGGCATTCCCTGGTGATATTAATGGTGCTGTAGCTTCAGCTATTGGTAAGGCACAGAGCTTAGGAAAGATTGCTGGTGTGGAATTGCTTGCAGCACGTATGGCTGATTCAAAGATAAATACTGTATTAGAACAGACCAAGTCGTCTGATGCAGCTGTGAAGATGGCAGCCTATACAGCTTTGAAATCTGTAGCTACAGCTCAGGATTTTACTCAACTTTGTGGAATGTTGGAAAGTGCTGAATCTAACTATGTAGCTCCTATGCAGGATGCTGTAATTGCTTCAGTTTTGGCAATGCCTAAGAATCAGCAAGTAGAGTCATTGAAACGCAGAATGTTGCAGGCTGGTAGTGAAAAGTCTGTTCTATATTATAAGGTACTTTCTGCAACGGATGATAAGGAAGCATTTGCAACTATACTTGAAGGATTGAATTCCGGTTCTTCAGCTGCTAAGAGTGCTGCTTTCGAAGCATTGCTTCAGTGGAAGGGTATTGAGGCTGCTGAGCAGTTGTTCGCTGTTTGTAAGAAGTCAGCTTCAGGAGATATGTTTAACAAGGCTTTGGACCGTTATGTTCAGTTGGTTTCTAATCCTGAATTCACAGGTGAGAACCGTTTGTTAAGCTTACGCAAGGCTATGGAAATTGCTAAGACTGGTGACCAGAAGGTTAAGATCTTGAAACAAATCCAGCAGGCAGGAACATTCCTTTCTTTGATGTACTCTTCTGAATTCCTGGATGATTCTGACAAAGCTGTACGTTCAGCTGCTGCTTATTCTGTATGGAATATCGCACGTAATCATAAAGAATACACAGGCGATAATGTTAAAGCTCTGCTTAACAAGATCTTGCCTATGCTAGACGGTGAGGATGCACGCTACGATATTGACGCATTGAAACAGCATCTTGCAGAGATGCCAGATGAAGTTGGTTTCGTTTCTATGTTCAACGGTAAGGATTTGACTGGCTGGAAAGGTCTTGTGGAAAATCCTATAGCACGTGCAAAAATGAAACCTGCTCAGCTTGCAAAGGCTCAGGAAAAAGCTGATGAGCAGATGCGCAAGGATTGGAAGGTAGAGGATGGATGTCTTGTATTTGAAGGTTCTGGTTTTGACAATTTGTGTACTGAAAAGCAGTATGGCGACTTTGAAATGTATGTAGATTGGATGCTTGATCCTGCAGGTCCTGAGGCTGATGCCGGTGTTTATTTGCGTGGTACTCCACAGGTTCAGATTTGGGATACAGCACGTGTGGACGTTGGTGCACAGGTTGGTTCAGGTGGTTTGTATAACAACCAGAAGAATGAAAGCAAACCTTCAAAAGTTGCCGACAATAAGTTGGGTGAGTGGAACAGCTTCTATATCAAAATGGTTGGAGACCGTGTAACAGTTGTTTTAAACGGCGAGAAAGTTGTTGACAATGTTATTATGGAAAATTATTGGGATCGCAAACAACCTATATTCCCTGTAGAACAGATTGAGTTGCAAGCTCACGGAAGCAAGTGTTCATTCCGCAATCTTTATATCAAGGAATTGAAGCGTCAGGAACCATTCCAGCTTTCTGAACAAGAAAAGAAAGAAGGTTTCAAGGTGTTGTTCGACGGAACTAACATGCATGAGTGGCAAGGTAATACAACTGACTATATCCTTGAGGACGGTTGTATTTCAATGGTTCCTAGCAAGAGTTTCGGTGGAAATCTATATACAAAGAATGAATATGCTAATTTCATATACAGATTTGAGTTCCAATTGACTCCAGGTGCAAATAACGGTATCGGTTTGAGAACTCCAATGGGTGTGGATGCTGCATATCATGGTATGGAAAGCCAGATTTTGGATTGCGAACACCAGATTTACAGTGATATTACTCCTTATCAGCATCATGGTTCAATTTATGGTATCATCAAAGCTAATGAAAACCATAAGAAAGCAATCAAA
>JAXDRC010000060.1:0-11603 GCA_034091205.1 Parabacteroides sp.
TTTTCACCATATTAAGATACTAATAAAATTCCACACTTGCAATTTTTTAAAGAAATAATAAACTGATATACAACATTATATCATACTTTTATTTTGTTACGAACTAAAAGAATCTCCACCTAAATTGACGAAGAACCAAAAATATTCCTCAAATCTCAAATTACAACCAATAACAAGCTGTATGTCAGACCTTAGAACTACACTATTACCTGTATAATCTTAAAACTATGTCTTAGTTTTTACAAATCAATCCTTAGTTTTTATAAACTAAGATTCAGCTCTTATAAACAAAGCCTTGGTTTTAAGATTAAATAGTTACCTGAATAAATTTATTAGTTATTTAACATGGCAGCAAAGCTTCACAGACAGGTTAACAATGACAAAGCCATAACACTTCATACTTAATTATCAAAAAACTATTGTCTACTTGTTTCCTTGTAAACCTGTTAACTGAAAGTTGAACTTGCAAAACTTTAATAAGCTAATATTTAAGGTTAGTAGTTAAAAATTTTTATGTAAGTTTGCATAGTATGTTGACTATAAATTTTTGATACGATGAGAACAGAAATTTGTGAACGCATCGCAACTCTAAGAAGTGCGATGAAAGAAGTAAATGTAAAAGCATATATCATACCGACATCGGACCCTCACATGAGTGAATATCCGGCTGCCTGCTGGAAATACAGGGAATGGATTTCCGGTTTTACCGGCTCAGCCGGAACATTTGTCGTTACAGACAATAAGGCCGGATTATGGACAGATTCCAGATATTTCCTACAAGCAGAAGCTCAACTTGAAGGTACAGGTATCGATTTATATAAATTGAAACTGCAAGACACTCCGTCAATTGCTCAATTTCTTGCAATGGAACTTAAAGAAGGGGATACTGTTGCATTGAACGGTCTTACTTACAGTGTTGCAGAAGCTCTGGAGCTTGAGTCTTCATTAAAAAAGAAAGGTATTAATCTTAACTGTAATCTTTCTTTGATTGACCCAATCTGGAAAGACAGACCTGGCATTCCTGATTCACCGATATTCGAAATGCCAATCGGACTTAGCGGAAAGTCTTCAGAAGATAAGCTTTGTGAAATAAATAACATGTTGCATCAGGCCGGAGCTGACTGCACAATTCTTTCAGCTTTGGACGAAGTTGCATGGACTTGCAATATCCGCGGTACTGATGTTTCATACAATCCTGTTGCCATCAGCTATGCTTTCATTTCAAATAATGAGAACGTACTTTTCATCAATCCGAAAAAGGTTCCGGCTGAAATTGCTGATAATCTTAAGAAAGAAGGATGGATTCTTGCCGACTATGGTAAATTGTTCGATTATCTGGCAAGGCTTCCTGAAAATTGCAGAGTATTCATCGACAGAGGCAGAACTAATGTAGCTATTTATAATGCTCTGCCAAAGAGCGCAATAATAATTGACGGTATTTCTCCTGCAAACCATTTGAAGAGTATCAAAAACGAAACTGAGATAAAAGGTTTCCGCAGTGCTGTTGTCAAAGATGGTGTTGCCATGACCAAATTCTTCTATTGGTTGGAAAAACAGATGGAAGCCGGAGAAAAAGTTACAGAGTTGAGTGCAGCCCATAAGGTTTCAGAATTCCGTTCAGAGCAGGCTCTGTATGTAATGGACAGCTTTGCTCCTATTTCGAGCTATGGCGCTCACGGAGCCGTAGTTCACTACTCTCCTACACCTGAAACTGACACAGAGCTGAAACCGGACAGTTTGTATCTTCTCGACAGCGGTGCTCAATATCTTGATGGTACAACAGATATTACCAGAACAATTGCTCTTTGCAAAGAACCTACGGAGCAAATGAAAAAGGATTTCACCCGAACTCTGAAAGGAACTATAGGCATTGCAAAATGTAAATTCCCTGCCGGAATACGTGGTTGCCTCATCGATGCATTTGCCCGCAAAGCTCTTTGGGACGCCGGTATCAATTATCTGCACGGAACATGCCATGGTATTGGTCATTGCCTGAATGTTCACGAAGGTCCGCAGAGCATCAGAATGGAAGAAAATCCTGTAATCCTTGAACCGGGAATGGTGATGAGCGACGAGCCTGCAATGTACAGAACCGGCGAATACGGAATCAGAACTGAGAATATGGTTCTTATCCATAAGGATAGTGAAACAGAATACGGCACATTCCTTGGATTCGAAACTCTGACACTCTGCTATATAGACACTCGTCTGATAGTGGTTTCAATGTTGTCGGCACGCGAACATGCATGGATAAACAAATATCACCAGCAGGTTTACGAACAGCTCAGCCCGTATTTGAACGAAGAAGAAAAAGCTTGGTTGAAGGAAAAGACGGCAGAAATATAAATTAGAGACAAGGGGACAAGTTGACGAGGGGACAAGGGGGAAAGCATAATTCCTGTAGCCTTGTCAACTTGAAAAGAAGTCAAGGAGTTAAGGAGTCAAGTAGTCAAGTAGAAAAAACTTGTTTCCTGTAGCCATGTCAACTCGTCAACTCAAAAATAAGTAGTCAAGGAGTTAAGGAGTTAAGGAGTTAAGAAGTCAAGAAGATAAGAAGATAAAACTTTTTTCTGTAGCCTTGTCAACTTGTCAACTCGTCAACTCGTCAACTTAAAAACTAAAAAACTAAAAAACTCAAAAACTAAAAATGGCTTTAATAAAATCAGTAAGAGGTTTTACTCCCAAAATTGGAGAAAACACATTTCTCGCAGACAATGCGACTATTATCGGAGATGTTGAAATAGGTGAAGGTTGCAGCATCTGGTTCGGCGCGATTCTCAGAGGCGACGTAAACTCAATCAGAATCGGCAATGGCGTAAATATCCAGGACGGTTCTGTGTTGCATACATTATATGAAAAGTCAACAATAGAAATCGGTGACGATGTTTCAATTGGTCATAACGTAACAATCCACGGAGCTAAAATATGCAACGGAGCTTTGATTGGAATGGGTTCGGTAGTCCTTGACCATGCAGTTATCGGTGAAGGAGCAATTGTTGCAGCCGGTTCTGTTGTCCTAAGCAAAACAATCGTTGAACCGGGAAGTATATATGCCGGTGTTCCTGCCAAATTTGTAAAGAAAGTGGATCCGGAACAGGCAAAGGAAATCAACCAGAAAATTGCCAAGAATTATCACATGTATTCTTCGTGGTATAAAGAAAACGAATAATCAGTTAGAGATGACGAGTTGACAAGGGGACGAGTTGACAAGATAATAAGTTTAAATAAATATCAGAAAATCTTGTCAACTTGTCTCTAAAGCCTCGTCAACTTTAAATTAAACAGTTAGCATAACTAAACTAAATAACAAATAAACAACAAAACGTGAAAAGAAGCATTTTACCTTTGGCAGCACTTACTGCCACATTATTCTCATGCACTCAGAAAGCAGCAGAGAAAACAACAGAAATCAGTTATCCTGAAACAGCTCCGTTCAACCCGCCTACTTATGTATGCTATCAGGCAGACAAGGCTATAAAAGTTGACGGCAAACTTGATGAGTGGGATGCAATTCCATGGACCAGCAACTTCACAGATATTGAAGGAGACAAAAGACCGACACCGCATTTCAAAACTAACGCCAAAATGGCTTACGACGAAAAAGGTATGTATTTTGCTGCTCTACTGGAAGAACCTCATGTATGGAGCTATCAGACCGAGCACGACTGCGTGATTTTCCATGAAAATGACTTTGAAATATTTCTCGACCCAACCGGAGATACTCACAATTATCTGGAATATGAAGTAAATGCTTTAGGCACGCTTTGGGATTTATATTTGAGTCAGCCTTATCGCGACCGTCCTGCAGTTCTTAACGGATGGGAATTCAATGGTATGCTTTCTGCTGTTCATGTGGATGGAACAGTGAACAACCCGAACGATACAGATAAATCCTGGTCGGTTGAAGTATTCATTCCATGGAGTTCTTTAAATCAGGTAATGAACAAAAAAGGTATGCCGGAAGCCGGAGACCAATTTCGAGTGAACTTCTCACGCGTGCAATGGACCACAGAAGTCAAAGATGGAAAATATGTCAAAATTCCTATCAAGGGCGAAGACAAAATCCGTGAATACAACTGGGTTTGGGCGCCAACAGGTGTAATAAACATTCACATGCCTGAATATTGGGGATATGTTCAGTTTGCAGGCGTTAAGGCAGGAACTGACAATGTAGAATTCACAGCAAAGGCAGAAGAAAAGACGAAATGGACTTTAAGACAACTTTATTATCGCCAGAGAATACATCGCGAAAAGGAAAACTCTTTTGCCGGCAATGCGGCTTCATTGAAAGCAGAAGATATTTGCTCTGCTGAAGAACTTAAAAATCTGAATATTTACACAACTCCGTCGTTATATGAAATTACTTTGCCGGACACAAACGGTAAATTATGGCATATCAATCAGGACGGACTGGTATGGTAATTCAAGGATATGTTCAAAATAGTTTTATAATTATAGTTTCGTAAGTGTCATAACTTATGGAGTTATAGGAGTTAAAAGGAAGTAATAGGAGTTAAAGGTCAATACCATTAGTATATAAATTCTATCGGCTTTTAACTTCCATGCGATGCGAAGCAGAGCATTAACTTCCTATAACTCCTTTACACTCCAATAATTTGAACCTACGAAAACTGATTAAATCTTATCATCATGAAACATTCGAATCTATGGTTAATTGCCTTGGCATTGGGCGTTTCCTCATCAGCTTTGGCTCAGGAAGGAAAAGGCGGCATTTCTGAAAAAATGCTTGAACAAATCAAACAATCGTATCAGAATACTCCTTCTGACAAAGCAATACGCAATGCAATCAGTACCAACGATATCCGAAAACTGACTGTCAACCTCGACAATCAAAAGGCTATCGACACAAATTTCTCAGTAAAAGTTGAGTCAAAAGGTATCACAGACCAACAATCTTCAGGCAGATGCTGGTTGTTTACCGGATTGAACGTAATGCGCTCAAAAGCTATTGCCAAATATAATCTTCCTAAATTTGAGTTTTCTCAGAATTATTCTTTCTTCTGGGACCAGCTTGAGAAGTCAAACCTTTTCCTTCAGGCAATAATTGATACCGGAGACAAACCTCTGGATGATAAAACTGTAGAGTGGCTTCTGAAACATCCGCTTAGCGACGGCGGTACTTTCACCGGTGTTGCTGACATAGTAAGCAAATACGGACTTGTTCCAAAAGAAGCAATGCCTGAAACTTACAGCAGCGAGCATACAAGTATGATGTCATCTCTGATTTCTCTGAAACTTAAAGAGTTTGCTTTGGAACTCAGAGAGATGAAGGCTAAAGGAGCAAAAGCTTCTGAATTCGAAAGCAAGAAAGAAGAAATGCTTTCTACTGTTTACAGAATGCTTGTGTTGAATCTTGGCGTTCCTCCAACAGAATTTGATTTCGTAAGAAAAGATGAAAAGGGTAATGTTGAAGCAACAGAACATCACACTCCAATGTCGTTCCTCGAAAAATATGGAGATGCTAATCTGCTCAACAATTATGTGATGGTAATGAACGATCCTTCACGTGAATATTACAAATGTTACGAGATTCAGTATGACAGACACAAATATGACGGTCATAACTGGAAATATGTGAATATTCCTATTGAAGACCTCAAGGAAATGGCTATTGCATCTCTGAAAGACAGCACTATGTTGTATTATTCATGTGATATCACACAATTGGATTCAAAGCGTGGTATTATGGATATGAACATTTATGACTATGGCTCACTGTTCAACACTACTTTCGGAATGGATAAGAAAGAAAGAATCCAGACTTTCTCAAGCGGTTCGGCACACGCCATGACTCTTATGGCTGTTGACCTCGACGAAAACGGAAAGCCAAAGAAATGGATGGTTGAAAACAGTTGGGGCGACGGCGCAAACAACGGTCATCTTATCCTTACAGACAAATGGTTCGACGAATATACATTCCGTCTAGTGGTAGAAAAGCAATACGTTACTGACAAAGTGATGAAAGCTTTGGATCAGAAACCTATCCAGCTTCCGGCATGGGACCCGATGTTTGCCGGTGAGGAATAACCCATATTAAGTATTAAAACATAGTAGTGTTTTCCCGGAAACACTACTATGTTTCAGATGAAATGCCAGCCATAAAAAAACACAGAAAACACCGAATAATAACTCTGTGTTCTCTGTGTTTAATATTATATCAACCGATATTGTATAAAAATCAGCAAGCCTTGAAACTCATATCCAAACCTTTCACTGAGTGAGTCAACGCTCCAACCGAAATAAAGTCAACACCACATTCAGCATAATCTCTGAGCGTAGCAAATGTAATTCCACCAGAAGACTCGATTTCAAATCTTCCGCCAATCATTTCAACAGCCTTGCGAGTGTTTTCCGGAGTAAAGTTATCCAACATAATTCTGTCAACGCCTCCAATATTCAAAACCTGCTGTATTTCGTCGAAATTACGAACCTCAATTTCTATCTTCAAATCTTTGTTCTTTTCTTTCAGATACTGATGGCAACGAGTAATTGCAGCCTCAATACCACCGGCAAAGTCAACATGGTTGTCCTTAAGAAGAATCATGTCAAACAAACCGATACGGTGATTAACGCCACCACCGATACGAACAGCTTCTTTCTCAATCATACGCAAGCCCGGAGTTGTCTTACGAGTATCCAAAACTCTAGTCTTTGTTCCTTCCAAAGCTTTTACATATTTACGTGTTGTAGTAGCAATACCGCTCATTCGCTGCATAACATTAAGCATCAAACGCTCTGTCTGCAACAATGACTGTACTTTTCCTTCAACTTCGAAAGCGATATCTCCTTTCTTAACCTCAGCACCATCCTGGATAAATACTGTCATTTTCAATTCAGGATCAAATGCGTCGAAAATACGTTTTGCCATTTCCACACCGGCAAGTACACCATCTTCCTTAACGATAAGACGGCTCTTTCCCATTTCTGTAGCCGGAATACAGCACAATGTTGTGTGGTCGCCATCACCAATATCTTCTGCAAATGCCAATCTGATTAGTTCAGATATCAACTGTTCTTTTGTTTCCTGTAAATTCATATGTTGTGAGTTTTAAGTTTTTGAGTTTTTGAGTTTTTGAGTTTTTGAGTTTATTAGTTGACGAGTTGACGAGTTGACAAGGCTACAGAAAGTAAGTTTTATCCTACTTGACTTCTTGACTACTTATTTTATTAGTTGACAAGTTGACAAGGCTACAGAAAACAAGACTTTTCTACTTGACTTCTTGACTACTTTATCAATCCACCTTGTCAACTTGTCAACTTGTTCCCTTGTTAACTTGTCAACTTGTTCCCTTGTCAACTTGTCAACTTGTCAACTTGTCCCCTTGTCAACTCGTCCCCTCGTCCCCTAGCATCATTCAATCCTTATCGACTGAATTATCGCCTTATCATTTTCCGCACGATAAGTAATATTCACACGATATTCCTTACCATTGACATTAATTTTACCAACGATAAATCCGCGGTCTTTCTTGTCTGCATGATGTATAACCTGGAAACCGGAAATATTGCCGGATTTGAAAAAACTTTCCAGGTCTTTCACGGCATCACTTCCTGAACGTACTTTTGATGTTCCACCTTGCAATGCCATATCCACTTCTTTATCCATAAGAGAAGACAAAGCTGCTGCGTTTCCTTTACTGAAAGCACCTGAGATTGCCTTTATGTCCGCGGCATTGATATTTGCCAGGTAAAGGCACGAAAGTGCTACTGATAACATGAACCGTTTCATACCATTCTTCTTTTTACTGAATATAATTCAAGTTTCGCAAGCTCAACTTTTAGAAGTTATATGTAGTAATATGGAGTTATAACTATGCTTCGCATAGCCCGGAAGTTAAAAGCCGATAGATTTCAGACACAAATAGTATTGGCATTAACTCCTATAACTCCTTTTTTAACTCCTGTAACTCCATAACTTATAAATCATGCGAAACTTAAGCTGAATATAATAATACAAAGGTATGTATTTTTCTTGTAACTTAGCTGACTGAAACTTATTAAATGTAAGCAGATGAAAATTGCATTAGTTGTTATAGGCAAAACAGATGCCGGATATTTTGTGGAAGCTATCAACGAATACAAGAACCGCCTTTCACACTACATTCCTTTTGAAATGGAAGTTATTCCGGATATCAAGAATGTTAAGAACCTTTCCGAATCTCAGCAAAAGGAAAAGGAAGGCGAACTTATCCTGAAATCCATGCAACCGGGAGATTATCTTGTTCTTCTGGACGAAAAAGGCAAAGATTTCACGTCCATGCAATTCTCAGCATATATAGAGAAGAAAATGCACTCCGTTCCCAAAAGACTTGTTTTCGTTGTCGGCGGTCCATACGGATTCAGCGAAGCTGTCTATAATGCAGCAAAAGAGAAAATATCTCTAAGCAAAATGACATTCTCGCACCAGATGATACGTCTTATCTTTATAGAGCAGATTTATCGTGCAATGACGATTCTTAATAATGAGCCTTATCATCATGAGTAGGAGGTGAGGAGTCAAGGAGTAAAGAAGTAAAGGAGTTAAGTAGTCAAGTAGTTAAGAAGTAAAGGAGTTATATGGAGTTAAAGGAGTGAAAGGGAGTTAGATGCCAATAGTATTAGTTTCTATTTTCAACTTTCAACTTTCAATTTCCTTATTTTCTGTAGCCTTGTCAACTCGTTAACTTGTCAACTTCTCCCTTGTCAACCAATAAACTTAAAAACTAAAAAACTTAAAAACTCATAAACTCAAAATGCTACTAATACTCGATTCACACAGCCTAAACCCCGGTGATTTATCCTGGGAAAAATTAAAGGAAATTACTGATTGCGAATTCTACGACAGAACTCCAAAAGAGCTTATAGTAGAACGCTGCAAAAACGCAGAAATGGTTCTTACCAACAAAGTTCCTTTCAGTCGTGAAACTATTGAACAGTTGCCAAAACTTCGCTACATCGGAGTGTTAGCAACCGGATATAATATTATCGACACAGATTTTGCGAAGGAAAAAGGTATTGTTGTCACAAATATTCCTGCATACAGCACTGATTCCGTGACACAAATGGTTTTCGCTCATATCCTTGCCATATCAAACAGAGTTGAACATTACACACAAGAGATTTCTGCCGGAGCCTGGAGCAACAGCAAAGACTTCACTTACTGGAATACTCCTTTATTCGAACTTGCCGGTAAAACATTAGGATTGGTAGGTCTTGGAAACATTGGCATGTCAGTAGCAAAAGTGGCTTTGGCTTTTGGAATGAAGATTATTGCTCTTACATCAAAACAGGCATCTGCTCTTCCAGAAGGAATAACTCCAGTTGACAAGGAAACTCTTTTCAGAGAGAGTGATATTCTTTCATTACATTGTCCGCTTACTCAAAGCACAAGGCACTTTGTAAATGCTGAAACTTTATCTCTAATGAAATCTTCGGCAATAGTTATTAACACCGGCAGAGGTCCGCTAATCGACGAAACTGCTTTGGCTGACGCTTTGAACAATAACAGAATTGCAGCAGCCGGTGTGGATGTTCTTTCTTCCGAACCTCCAAAAGCTGACAATCCTCTGCTATCGGCACGTAATTGCTATATAACTCCGCACATTGCCTGGGCAACTCATGAAGCTAGAGCAAGACTTATGGATATTGCAGTAAATAATGTGAAAGGATTTTTGGAAGGAAATGTGGTTAATAGGGTAAGTTGACAAGGGGACAAGGGAACAAGGTTTCAGAGACAAGGGGACAAGGCTTCAGAGACAAGTTGACAAGGCTACAGATAGGGTGTAAACTCATACCCCTTGTCAACTTGTCAACTCGTCCCCTTGTCAACTCGTCAACTCGTCAACTCGTTCCCTTGTCAACTCGTCAACTTGTCAACTCGTCACCTTGTCAACCACATTCCCTTCCCTCAACCTATACTTCTGCCCGCTCTCCGGACAAACCGCAACACCATCAGCGTCAAACTCCAGACGATGTCCGTATTCACTCACCCATCCGATTTGTTTTGATGGATTACCTACGACCAAAGCATAGTCTGCAACATCCTTTGTAACTACAGCTCCTGCTCCAATCATAGCATATTTACCTATTTCATGACCGCAAACAATTGTTGCATTTGCTCCGATGCTCGCACCTTTCCGCACAACAGTTTTCATATACTGATTCTTACGGACTATCGCGCTGCGAGGATTAATCACATTTGTAAACACACAACTTGGTCCGAGAAAAACATCATCCTCACACGTAACTCCGGTATAAACAGAAACATTATTCTGAATCTTTACATTATTTCCCAAAACCACTTCAGGCGAAATAACTACATTCTGACCGATATTACAGCGTTCGCCGATTATGCAGCCACTCATAATATGGGAGAAATGCCATATCCGCGTTCCATTTCCTATTTTACAACCTTCGTCGACTACTGCGGTTTCGTGTATTTGACAATCTGGGTGAATCATTTTAGTCGTTTATTAATGTTTTTTAAACACAGAGTCACAGAGATACAGAGTTTTAATTTTTAAGATACTCAATAATTCTCCTCTGTGACTTTGTGCCTCTGTGTTTTTTTCTTTTACAACCTTACTTGTAAATCAAAAATATCGTCGGCTTCTTATTCAAATCCGGAAGTTTGCCTGCCCATTCTTTCACCGGCTTAGTCTTGATATATTCATCATCGCAAGTGATATTCGACGCTATACAAAGCTTTGTTGACGGGCGGCAAGTCCTGATAAGTTCCTCTGCCAATTTCATATTGCGGTATGGAGTTTCGATAAATAGCTGAGTCTGGTTCTCCGAATAAATTCGTCCTTCCAGTTTCTTAATCATATTTGTTCTTTCCGATGCATCAATAGGCAGATAACCATGAAAAGCAAAACTCTGACCGTTGAATCCGGAACCCATAACGGACATCAATATCGAAGAAGGGCCGACAAGCGGAACTACTGGATAATTCTTTCTCTGAGCTATTGCCACAACATCGGCTCCCGGATCGGCAACAGCCGGACAACCTGCCTCGGAAATAACACCGACAGACTCTCCTTTCGCCAAAGGCGCGAGATAACCGGCAACCTGTTCCGGCGAAGTATGCTTGTTTAATTCATAAAATGTCAAATCGTCAATAACTATTGACGGTTCTGTTTTCTTCAGGAAACGGCGTGCTGTACGCACATTCTCAACTATGAAATGTTTTATCTGCAAAATCACTTCACGGTTGTATTCCGGCAAAACACGACGATGTTCGGTGTCGCCGAGGGTGACGGGGATTAGGTATAGTGAAGATGGCATATGTTTTGAGTTTTTTAGTTTTTAAGTTTTTTAGTTTTTAAGTTGACAAGTTGACGAGTTGACAAGGCTACAGGAAACAAGTTTTTTCTACTTGACTACTTGACTCCTTAACTCCTTGACTACTTATTTTTGAGTTGACAAGTTGACAAGGCTACAGAAAACAAGCTTTTCTACTTGACTTCTTGACTACTTAACTCCTTGACTACTTTTTAAGTTGACAAGTTGACAAGGCTACAGAAAACAAGCTTTTCTACTTGACTTCTTGACTACTTAACTCCTTGACTACTTTTTAAGTTGACAAGTTGACAAGGCTACAG
>JAXDRC010000061.1:0-10322 GCA_034091205.1 Parabacteroides sp.
TTGTTTTTCACCATATTAAGATACTAATAAAATTCCACACTTGCAATTTTTTAAAGAAATAATAAACTGATATACAACATTATATCATACTTTTATTTTGTTACGAACTAAAAGAATCTCCACCTAAATTGACGAAGAACCTAAAGTTTATTTTAGAGCTTGTCCAAATTTTGCGCAAAAAATTATATCATATTGTGTTTTCTGACATCTATGAATCAATATTCATGTTTATGTATGTCCTATATAATAATGTAAGGCATCTTCGATTGCAGGCACAGTGATCTGAAAAATATTGTCCAGGCAAGTTTCAAGTTCTATAACTGCTCCGGTAAAAGAATTGTAAATTAACATCTGCATTCTTAGGAAGTTAATCATATCACAAAAAGTATTTTCATTTTATTCCTGCAATATTTGCCGCAAAAGTTTGCTTTTTAAATTGTTTTTTCCAATATTTGTGACACGTAGAATTAATCTTTTTAAAATAATACATTATGGAAAAGAAAGCTTTTATTCATAAGGAAGAGCTCCATTTATTGGACAAGCAGTTAATTCACAGCGCAGTTAAGGATATGGCCAACAAACTTGGTTTGGCAGCTGGCTCTACACAAGGTTTTGACCTTTACAAAGTAGTTGAAACTTACTTCGAAGACCTTGAAAAACGCAAAGAAATTAATTCTTTGTTGGGCATTGAAGAGTAAGAAAACAGCATAGGAATAAAAAAACGGAGAAACAATTTGATTTATTTGTTTCTCCGTTTTTTATTTCTGATTGTCCAAATTTCACATACATGCATAAGCAAGTATTTCTTCAGCCTTATCAGCTATGAAACGTGGCGAATATTCCTCAATCTCCGACAACGGACGGAATCCCCAGCTCACACCGCAGGCATCAACACCGGCATTTATTGCTGTCTGCATATCTACATTTGAATCTCCTATATATAATGTATCTTCTTTTTCGCATCCCGTCTGTGACAATATTTCCAGGACAACATCCGGAGAAGGTTTTGCAGGAACACCTTCACGCTGGCCAAACACAGCCACAAAATCAATCTTAGGGAAAAACTCTGAAATCAGCTTCTTTGTTGCTTCGTGGTATTTGTTTGAAGCTACAGCTATTTTTATTCCTTTTGACTGTAATGCTTCAAGCAAAGACTCAATTCCCGGGTAAGGCTTGCTTAAATCAGCGTTATGTATATTATAATGTATAAGGAATTCCTTACGGACTTTCATTATGTTTTCTTCTGTCTTTTCTCCTTCAGGCAAAGCCCGTTCGAATAATTTGTTTATACCGTTTCCCACGAAAAACTTATACTCGGGCAATTCATGAGTTGGGAAACCGTTCTTCTGTAAAGCATAATTCGTACTGGTTGCCAAATCGTCAATCGTATTCAGCAAAGTTCCGTCTAAGTCGAAAATTACTAACTTTTTCATTGATTTATGATATATAAAAAAGAAAGCCGATTTCCTGAGAAACCGGCTTTCCATATATTGATTCAATTAGCTTACAAATTATTTACCAGCCAATTTTTCTTTCAAAGCAGCAAGTTCTTCGATGTCACCCAAAGTTGTTTTTTCAACCTGAGTAGAAACTACGTTGCTTTCTTCTTTCTTGCTGTGTTTAGCTTTCTTTTCAGCAGCAGCTTCTTTCTTAGCAGACTTCTGTTCGTCTTCGAATACACGGCTGTGAGACAAGATGATTCTCTTAGCTTCTTTGTTGAATTCGATTACCTTGAACTGCAATTTTTCGTCTACCTGAGCCTGTGAACCGTCTTCTTTAACCAAGTGCTTTGGAGTTGCGAAACCTTCAACGCCATAAGGCAATGCGATTACAGCACCTTTATCCAACACTTCGATAACTGTACCTTCGTGGATTGAACCTACAGTGAAGATTGTTTCGAATACATCCCATGGGTTTTCTTCCAACTGTTTGTGACCTAAGCTCAAACGACGGTTTTCTTTGTCGATTTCCAATACCTGAACTTCGATTTCAGCACCAATCTGAGTGAATTCTGATGGGTGTTTGATTTTCTTAGTCCAAGACAAGTCAGAAATGTGGATCAAACCATCAACACCTTCTTCGATTTCTACGAATACACCGAAGTTAGTGAAGTTGCGAACTTTTGCAGTGTGCTTAGAACCTACAGGGAAACGTTCTTCGATGTTTTCCCATGGATCAGCCTTAAGCTGTTTGATACCCAAAGACATCTTACGTTCTTCACGATCCAAAGTCAAGATAACAGCTTCAACTTCGTCACCAACTTTCATGAAGTCCTGAGCTGAACGCAAGTGCTGAGTCCAAGACATTTCAGAAACGTGGATCAAACCTTCTACGCCCGGAGCGATTTCGATGAATGCACCGTAGTCAGCCATAACAACAACTTTACCTTTAACTTTGTCACCAACTTTCAAGTTAGCATCCAAAGCATCCCATGGATGAGGAGTAAGCTGTTTCAAGCCCAAAGCGATACGTTTCTTTTCATCGTCGAAGTCCAAGATAACAACGTTGATCTTTTCGTCCAATTTAACGATTTCTTCTGGGTGAGAAACACGACCCCAAGACAAGTCTGTGATGTGGATCAAACCGTCTACGCCGCCCAAGTCGATGAATACACCGTAAGATGTGATATTCTTAACAGTACCTTCAAGTACCTGACCTTTTTCAAGTTTAGAGATGATATCTTTCTTCTGCTGTTCCAATTCAGCTTCGATAAGAGCTTTGTGAGAAACAACAACGTTCTTGAATTCCTGATTGATCTTAACGATCTTGAATTCCATAGTTTTGCCAACGAATACATCGTAGTCGCGGATTGGCTTAACGTCAATCTGAGAACCTGGCAAGAATGCTTCGATTCCGAATACGTCAACGATCATACCACCCTTAGTGCGGCACTTGATGTAACCCTTGATGATTTCATCATTTTCCAAAGCTTCGTTAACACGTTCCCAAGAACGAGAAGCACGAGCTTTCTTGTGAGACAATACCAACTGTCCTTTTTTGTCTTCCTGATTTTCGATGTAAACTTCAACTTCGTCACCAACCTTCAAATCTGGATTGTAACGGAATTCAGACATAGGAACAACACCATCTGATTTGAAGCCAATGTTTACTACAACTTCACGTTTGTTCATTGCAGTAACAGTACCCATAACCACTTCTTTATCTTTTACAGTGTTCAGGGTTTCGTCGTAAGTCTTTACCAAATCTTCTTTGCTTACGCCGCTCAATGAATCGCCTTTTTCAAAAGCTTCCCAGTTGAAATCTTCAACTGGCTGGATGTTCTTCAAATTTTCCATTCTAAAATTGTTAATACTAATGTGAGTTATTTAGTTTTTAAGTTTATAAGTTTTTAAGTTGTTCCTTCATGAAATCAAGGTTTATGAAAGAAAACCCAATCGCAAATAAGCTCAAGAACTTTAAGTTTGTTTTAATTAGTAAGTTAGACTTTATATTGTCATATCTCAAAAATCGCTGCAAAGGTAGAAGTTTTTTCTGATTTTCAGAAACTTTAGAACACAAAAGTTACGGCTTTAAATTACTAATAATATTTAAATAAATTTTGCGCCCCTGACCAAACAAGCAAAACTTCCAGCCATGATAAATATTTAATCAAGATACATGATAAAACTGTTATTCAAAATCCATAATAATCTGTTGGCAGAAATATTCCCTATATTATTCAGCCAAAGAGTTAAACTTAATATGCAGATAAGAAAAAAGTAACTATAACATGTATAAGTTACCAATACTCCCAAAGCATCCTACCAACCCCGGCAAAACATAATGAAAGCGTTTTGCGATTATTTCCGACAAAAATCCACATATACCCACATAAAACTAGTTAATAAATCCTATAATACTATTAAAGTCACACAAATACCTAAAAATGGGGATGGACAAAACGGAAGAAAAGAGTAAATTTGCATTGATTTTTTAACGACAAAATATTACCTATGAATTTTACAAGCGAAAATTGGAAAGGGTTCAAGGGTGGAACCTGGCAAAAAGAAATCAATGTAAGAGACTTTATCCAGAACAATTACACTCCTTATGACGGAGACGAATCATTCCTTGTTCCCTCGACAGAAAAAACTCGTAAAGTTTGGAACAAACTGACCGAGATGTTCAAGGTGGAACGCGAAAAAGGCGTTTATGATGCCGAAACTAAACTTCCTCAAGGAATTGACACTTACGGTCCGGGATATATCGACAAGGATAACGAAGTTATTGTTGGTTTGCAGACTGACGCTCCGCTGAAACGCGGAATCTTCCCTAAAGGCGGTATTCGTATGGTTGAAAACAGCTTGGAAGCATACGGCTATCACCTGGATCCTATGACTAAGGAAATCTTCACCAAATATCGCAAGACTCACAACGAAGGTGTGTTCTCTGCATATACTGACGAGATGATTGCAGCACGCCGTTCGGCTATCATCACAGGTTTGCCTGATGCTTATGGCCGTGGACGTATCATCGGTGACTATCGCCGTGTGGCTCTTTATGGTACAGCTATCTTGATTGAAGAGAAGAAACGTTTCCAGAAGCGTTTGGACATTCAGGAAATCACTGAAGAAATCATCCGCCGTCGCGAAGAGATTTCTGAACAAATCAATGCTTTGAAGGCATTCGAACGTATGTGTGCCGGTTATGGTTTCGACGTAACTCGCCCTGCTGCTGATGCACGCGAAGCTGTTCAGTTCGTATATCTTGCTTATCTTGCAGCTGTTAAGGACCAGGATGGTGCAGCTATGTCAATTGGACGTACAGCTACATTCCTTGATATTTATATCGAAAAAGATATCAAAGAAGGCAAGCTGACTGAAGCTGAAGCTCAGGAATTGGTTGACCAGATGATCATCAAATTGCGTATTGTCCGCTTCTTGCGTACTCCGGAATATAACGACTTGTTCTCCGGCGACCCTGTTTGGGTAACTGAATCTCTTGGTGGCCAGGGATTGGACGGACGTTCATTGGTTACAAAGACTTGTTTCCGTTATTTGCATACATTATATAACCTTGGCCCGGCTCCGGAACCAAACTTGACAGTTCTTTGGTTCAACAATGCTCCGGAAAACTGGAAACGCTATTGCGCTAAGGTTTCAATCGATACATCTGCAATCCAGTATGAAAACGACGATTTGATGCGCGTTGACTATGGTGATGATTATGGTATTGCTTGCTGTGTTTCTCCGATGAAGATTGGTAAGCAGATGCAGTTCTTCGGTGCTCGTGCCAACTTGGCTAAATGTCTGCTTTACGCTATCAACGGTGGTCGCGACGAACGCTCCGGTGTTCAGGTTTCTCCTAAGTTCGAACCAATCACTAGCGAATATCTTGACTTCAACGAAGTGATGGAGAAATACGAACAGATGATGCGCTGGTTGGCAAAAGTATATGTGAATGCGTTGAAGATTATTCACTATATGCACGACAAGTATGCTTATGAAGCATTCGAGATGGCATTGCACGACGGAGATGTTGAGCGTATCCGTGCAACTGGTATCGCTGGTCTTTCAATCGTTGCTGACTCATTGGCTGCGATCCGCGACTGTAAAGTTAAAGTTATCCGCGACGAACGTGGTTTGGCTGTTGACTTCGAGCGTGAAGGCGAATATGTTCCTTACGGAAACAACGACGAGCGTACAGACAGTCTTGCTGTTGAAATCACAGAGAAATTCATGGAATACTTGCGTCAGCACGAAACATATCGTAATGCAGTTCCTACTCAGTCAATTCTTACTATCACTTCAAATGTTGTTTATGGTAAGAAAACTGGTACAACTCCTGACGGACGTCCTGGCGGCACACCGTTCGCTCCGGGTGCAAACCCAATGAACGGACGTGACACTAAGGGTGCAGTTGCAGCTCTTGCTTCAGTTGCCAAGCTTCCGTTCCAGCATGCACACGATGGTATTTCTTATACATTCGCTATTTCTCCTGCAACTTTGGGTAAAGAACGCGAAATCCAGGTTAACAACATGGTTAACTTGCTTGACGGATATTTCACTCCAGACGGTGGTCAGCACTTGAACGTGAATGTATTCGACAAAGAATTGCTTCTTGACGCTATGGAACATCCTGAAAACTATCCGCAGCTTACAATCCGAGTTTCCGGTTATGCCGTTAACTTCGTTAAGTTGACTCGTGAACAGCAGTTGGATGTTATCTCACGTACAATCAATCATTCTTTATAAATAAAGATACAAGGGAACAAGAAGACAAGGGAACAAGGCTACCAAAAGCCTTGTCGACTTGCCTTCTTGTTCCTTTTATTTTATCATCAGATATGCTTACAGAAAATATTAAAGGCCGCATTCACTCACTTGAGAGCTTCGGAACTGTGGACGGTCCGGGAATCAGATTCGTAACCTTCATGCAAGGTTGCCCGTTGCGATGCGCCTATTGCCACAATCCGGACACATGGGATATTAAACGGGCTGTAAAATATGAGCTTACTCCGGAAGAACTTCTTACAGAAGTGTTGAAATACAAGAATTTTATCCGCAAAGGAGGAGTTACGGTTACCGGCGGCGAACCATTGATGCAGGCAGAATTTGTTGCCGGATATTTCAGGTTATGTAAAAACGAAGGTTTGCATACAGCGCTTGATACATCCGGTATCATCTGCAACGATGCAGCCATGAAAGTTCTGGACTATTCAGACCTTGTTATGCTCGACATAAAAACCATAAATACAGAACTGCATCCAAAACTTACCGGCGCAAAACACGAAATGCCTCTCCGCTTCCTCAATATTCTTGAAGAAAGGAACATCGATACGTGGATTCGCCATGTAATAGTTCCAGGACTGACGGACAATGATGATGATTTGCAAAAGTTAGCAGAATATGTCAGCCAATACAAATGTGTGAAAAAAGTGGAGCTTCTGCCATATCACACAATGGGCACATTCAAATATGATGAGCTAGGAATTGAATATCCTCTAAAAGGAACTGAACAATTAAGCAAGGAAAGACTGGAAAATGCCAGAAAAATATTTGCCGGATACGGTTTGTAAATGTATCTTTGCGATTATGATAGAAAGGCTATAAAATGCTGGAATTATTTATAAAAGGTATTATAATCGGCATATTGGTTTCAGCACCAATGGGACCGGTTGGAATGCTTTGCATACAAAGAACTCTAAACAAAGGACGTTGGCACGGTTTCATAACAGGAATAGGAGCTACTTTTTCTGATATAATATATGCGGTTCTGACTTGTCTTGGTATGGGAGTCGTCATTAACTTTGTTGAAGCGAATCAACAACCATTACAATTAGCAGGAAGTATTGTTTTAGGATTATTCGGATATTATATATACCGCAGTAATCCTATAAAAAGTTTGCGCAAAGGACGAGAAAAGAAACTATCCTACACTCAAGACCTTATAACGGCCTTCTTGTTGACATTCAGCAACATGCTGATTGTTCTGCTATATATAGGTTTGTATGCCAGATTCGGATTTGTTCTTCCTGAACATTCAATACCGATGCTCATGGCAGGAATTGGGGGGATAGGGATAGGAGCTATTTGTTGGTGGTTCGGTATCACATATATAATCACAAAACTAAAGAAACATTTTAACATCAGAGGAGTTGGAATAATGAATAAGGCTGTAGGATTTATAATCATGGTTGTTTCAATCATCGGAGCCTTGTCCATTTTACTGAACTCATACGGATAAAGCCATAAAAATCAACATATCATCAAAAATGAAGAAGCTTAAAGTACCTTATTTACCGGCATTGGATGTTCTCGATTTGTCGTCTGTAAGCTTTTTGCTGGAAAAACAGGCAACAAGAGAATATATCGACAGCGTTAATTGGCCTGAAAATTATCCATACAAGCCAATAGTCGCGTTTGACATTGCACGGACAGACAAAAACCTCTACCTGCGATATTTCGTTAAAGGAAATTCTTTGAAAGCTTTAGCAGAAAAAGACGGACAGCCTGTTCACAGAGACAGCTGTGTGGAATTTTTTGTCAAACCGGAAGATTCCAGACTATATACAAATCTTGAGTTCAACTGCATCGGTGTTTGCGACGCGGCACACAGGCTTTCACGTAATGAGAAAGTTCCGTTCACACAAGAAGAATATGCCTCTATCCGCAGACATACAACAATTGAGCACAAGCCTTTTGAGGAAAAATTAGGAATATTCTCGTGGGAATTGGTGGTTGCCATACCTTTTGCAACAATAGGTGTTGACAGTAATAATCTGCCGGTAAAACTTATGGCTAATTTCTATAAATGCGCTGACGACACAAAAGATCCTCACTTCTTAAGTTGGAATCCTATAGATTTGCCATCTCCGGATTTTCATTGTCCGGACTTCTTCGGAGAAATTTATCTTTGATCCGTAAATAAATTGCTAAAAATACGACCGAACCCAATGCTGCGTAGGTTCGGCCCCAAATGAATTTAGGTTCGGCCCCACAAATTGCCGGGTCCGTATATATAAAAGAGGATGTGCCAATACCGGATTTTCACATCCGGATTTCAAGCACATCCTCTTTTCTTTTTATGCCTTGTTTATCAATCAGGATTCAAACACCTTTTTACAACACAAAAGTATTTATTGATTTAGATTTTAATGTTGGAGTAAATATCTTATCATTTACTTTGATTGAAAGCTTCTTATCAGCACTGCCGTTATTACCTGCAATCACAATTACACTTCCATCCTGATTGACGAAAGCAAGCACATCATCGTATGAACCTGAAGTTTCAATGCGTTTAGCTCCAGGAAGAACATAATGACTTACGTGTTTCATTATATAATACTCAGGAGTATATTTGAAACTCTTTCCATCCTCACTAACAACTACAAGAGAATTCTGAGCCCATCCCCAACGGCTTATACCTCCTTGCATCAAAGACGTATTCCAGTATTCATATATACTGACACCATTTTTAAGATAATGCTTCATCAAGTCCCAAGAGTGTGTTGCACCTTCCCAGTTATTCTTTCCGTCGCCACATTCCTGTTCGCTCTGAATAAGCTTCAAATCAGGATATTTTGCATATACACCAGGCAAAGCATCTTTTCCTGCCCATTGGAAACCGACAGCTTTTACATATTTGGAACATTCAGAGTCATTAAGTATCGTATCAACTAAAGCAACATTTGGACGTTCCATGGTTCCAAACATCACCTCAACACCTTTTTCACTCATTGCCGGACCCAAATATTTTCCTACAAACTCAGCCAAACCTTTCGCAGTCCAACAGCAGCTAGGGAATATCTGTGCTGAATTGAATTCATTCTGAGGCATTACACCGAAAATATCAATTCCTTCAGCTTTGTAAGCATCAATAAATTTAGAAAAATACAAAGCATAAGCCTTGAAATATTCTTCTTCCTGGATAAACATATCAGTGCCTTCGAAACCTTCACGGTCTTCAGGAAGTCCGTTATCTACAACTTTAAACATATAAGTGCTTTCACCTTCCTGAGTTCTTTCTTTGAATAATCTAGCCATTTTCATTGTAGAACTGCTAGCATAATGCTTGTTATATTTCATCCAAGTTGGAGGTGACCAAGGAGATGCCCAAATTTTTATATCACTATTATAGCGTTTTGCTGCTTTAATGAAAGGAATCAAAGTCTTACGGTCATTATCAATTGAGAAGTTTTTCATCTCGAAATCTATGTCAACTTCATTATATGAATACCAATCCAAAGCGAAATCGTTTGCTGCTACAGGCATTCTACATATAGTAAAATTGGCACCTTCACCCGGATAAAACATTTCTTTAAGAATAGATTCACGGGTAGAAGAATCCAGTTTACATAAAGAAGTCCATCCCAATTCATTAAAACAAGTTCCAAAACCGGCAATTGTCTGTTTGGTTTTTACAGGATCAATCACAACATCGGCATCAACTTTGTCTGAAGAAACATCTGAAGTTAAAACAGGTTCTTTATTCCAAGGATTTTCAAAGGTTGTACTTATCCATTCTACTTTCTCCGGTTTTGAACAAGAAAACGTAGTGCATACCAACAAGAAAAATAAAATATACTTTAATTTCATAATACAGTTTTTTATTTAATAGATTACTTAAGTTAACACAAAATAACGACCGGCAAAATTATTAAATATATAAAATACAGGTAAGACTAAAGTGTTAATATTTTAATTATTATTTACTGTTACTTTTTTAAACTACGTTTTAACAAAAAAAATCGTTGAAAATATAATTTGCTTGAAATAAGCTGATTAGAAAGAACAATTGAGAACGGGGTAATGATTTAGCAACCGTTCTATATGCAGCGTTCCTCATTACATTGCTTCAAAGAACAACTCTTGATGCCACAA